>DFHL01000105.1 GCA_002371315.1 Bacteroidales bacterium UBA3724
GATCTCGGTGCCGCTCTTGGCGTACTCGGCCTTGAGGAGGGCGGTGCCGATGTTCTTGCCGGTGCTGGGGCTGGGGCTGCCGCTGCGGACTTCGCCGATCTTGTTGCCCTGGGCGTCGCAGACATCGTAGCCGTTGCGGGCGATGCCGCGGTCGACCATCTCGAAGCCAGCCACTTTGCGCTTGAAGCCGGCGGCCTTCTGTGCCAGGAGGAGCTCCTTGTTGATGAAGTTGTTGTTCTCGGCTTTCAGCTTGACGATGAATGCCAGCGGAGCCTCGAGGGGGCTGATGGTGTCGTCCATCTCGTGGCCGTAGAGGGCGAAGCCTTTCTCAAGGCGCAGGGTGTCGCGGCAGCCCAGACCGGCGGGCATAATGCCGTATTCCTTGCCAGCCTCGAAGACGGCGTCCCACACCTCGATGGCTTTCTCGCGCGGGATGTAGATTTCGCATCCGCCGGCGCCGGTGTAGCCCGTGGTCGAGAGGATGATGTTGGGAATGCCTGCGAAGGTGAGGATCTTGAAGGTGTAGTATTCCATATCGACGATGTTCTCGCTGGTCAGCTTCTGCATAGCCTTGAGGGCGTTGGGGCCCTGGACGGCCAGCTGTGCCCACTGCTCGCTTTCGTTGACGAAGTCGCGGCCCAGCTCCATACCCATCTTGTCGGCGATTTGGCTCATCCAAGCCCAGTCCTTGTCGATGTTGGCGGCGTTGGGAACCATAAAATATTCATCGTCGTGGACGCGGTAGACGAGCATATCGTCGACCACGCCGCCCTGACCGTTGGGCAGGCAGGTGTACTGCACCTTGCCGTCGAAGAGGTCCTCGATGTTGTTGGTGGTCACATACTGCATGAAGTGCTTGGCGATGGGGCCTTTGGCGCGGAATTCGCCCATATGGCTGACGTCGAAGACGCCGACGTTGTTGCGCACGTTGTTGTGCTCTTCAACCAATCCGGTGTACTGGATGGGCATATTGTAGCCCGCAAACTCGGCCATCTTGGCGCCCAGTTTGATGTGGAGGTCTGTGTAAGGTGTTGTTTTCATTTAATATGTTGATTTTAATTTTGTTTATAGTCGTTTGTCGAAATGTTGTCTTTGTTTCCTAACGTGTCAGTATGCATTTTATTGCGCGCAGGCGAAAAAAAATTGGCTGCGGCGCTCGCGATGCCTTGCAATGTGGTGGCATAAGGCTGACTGCTATTGTTTTACGACGCGAGGCCTGCCCCGCAATGGGACAGGCCTCGTGCCGCTTGGTTGGCCGGTCGCGGCGGGCCGGCCGGGTTGTTTTATTTCTTGACGAACTTGGCTGTTTTGGTGCCGTTTTCGCCTTCGATGCGGACAAAGTAGGTGCCCGGGGTCAGCGACGTGATGTCGAAGTTCAGGGCCTGGCCGTTGAAGTCGCTGATTTGGCGGCTGGTGCTGACGGTGCGGCCGTTGAGGTCGATGATGCTGACGCTGATGTTGCCCTTCAGGCCGTCGGCCGAGATGAAGAGCTGCTCGTCGGCGGGGTTGGGGTAGAGGGAGATGCTGGCGCCGTCGATGGCCTGCTCGATGCCTTCAGAAGTGCCGGCCGCGAAAACAGCCGTGATGGTGACGTTCTGCTCGGGAACGGTGATGGTCACGGGGTTAACGGTGCTGTAGCCGTTTTCGGCCTCCCAGCGCACAAAGCGGTAGCCCTCGTTGGGCGTGGCGGTGAGGGTGATCTCGGTGCCGGCAGGGTACTGGCCGCCGCCCGTGGCACTGCCCATAGTCTCGTCGTTGACGTTGACGGTAACGTTGTAGTAGTTGACGACGGAGACCTTGGTAAGGCTTATGTTCTTGACAGCCAAAGGATACGAACCGCCGTCGCTGCCGTCGTTTTCCCAGTAGAAGTCAAGATAGTAGATGCCGTCCTCTTCGATTTCGATTGTGTCGCACAAGCTGTTCCACTGAGGCGAATTGCATAATATCGTGGAGTATAATCCATCGTTAGGAGAATCGCCTTCGACGATGGAGGTGATAGCGTCGTTGGGCAGGAGACAGACTTTGCCGAAGTCGTAATCGTGTCCGTTTGAGGCGTGTTCGCCCTGGCAGTACCAGTCGAAGGATAGCTTGTAGTGGCCGGCTTCGAGCTCGAGGGCCGTGAAGGCGTGGCTTTTGCTTGGCGAGGATTCGTCATAGTTGCCGTACGATACTTCGTCGGTGACATAGAGCGCGCTGCTGCCCAGGGCCGTGCTGGAACCGTAGGTCCAGTAGTTGGCCTGGCCGTTTTCGGCGAAGTTCCAGCCGCTGCGCTGGTCGGTGTTGAGCTGGAAGGTGCAGATGTATGGGGTGGTGAAGAGCTGGGTGATGTTGATGTTGTCCAATTTGGCGGACGGGCTGTTGTTGGTCGAACCGTCGTTGCGCCAGAAGGCGGTGAGCAGCCATTCGGTGTTGCTGCCGGTGGTGATGGTGCCGCTGTAGATGTCCCAGCTGTTGCCGCCTTCGGTGAGGGCATTGCCGCCGTCGAGGG
Organism: Bacteroidales bacterium UBA3724; assembly: GCA_002371315.1. Lineage (GTDB taxonomy): Bacteria > Bacteroidota > Bacteroidia > Bacteroidales > P3 > Colimorpha. Next base: position 2,489 of record DFHL01000105.1, read on the forward strand.
CTATGGCACCGCTGGGGACTGCAGAGCTGCTGAAGCCGGCGGCGCTTCCGTCGCCAAACGACCCGAGTTGGCCGGAGGGTACAAGGGCAAGGCGTGCATAGTCGTAGTTGCCCTCGCCAGCGCATTGCCATTCGAAGTTGACGGCATACCGCTTGTTGGGCTTCAGGTTGACTTCCCTTACGGCATAGGCGTTGGTCGCTGTGTTTTCATACTCGAAGGCACCGTTGCTGGTGACGTATATCCCTCCATCGTAATTAGAGTTGACGACATTGCCGATTTTCCACATATTGGTCGAGGACATATTCGGGGTCATCCAGTACATAGGCTCATAGTTGAAGCTCTCGTGGAAATGGTTGGTTACCACGTTTGATGCCGAGTTGTAGCCGATGGTCACTTTGGGCGTATGGCCGTTGGCCTGGGCGCTGCTGGCTGCAACGGGGTAGGTGTCGCTTTGGGCGTTGAGGGTACTTGGATAGACCGTGCCGCCTTCGGCCAACGAGCTGAACTTGCCGTACCAGCCTTGGCTGTTGCCAATATATTCGCCCATAGTCAGGTTCTCGAACTCGATGAGCAGATGGTTGTGGCCCACATACGGGAAGCTGGTGTTGAGGCGCAGCGTCATACGGCCGTTTTCGAGCGTGGCGTTGCCGATATAGACCGTTGTGAGGCCAGTGGTTTCGAAGACATTATTTTCGAAGTAGCACTCGGGCATATACTTCATACGCACGCGAATGACGGCGGTCGTGGTCTTGTTGGTGGTGCTTGGGCTAGTGTAGAAGGTCAGGTGGGTGATGAGTGAGTTCTGGACCCCCGTCAGGCTGTCGGCGTGGAGAATGAACTGCGTGCGGCAGTAGTATTCATCGATGTAGTAGAAATCGAGGGGTGCCGTCCTCCTCGCATCGGTGCCGCGATAGCGGGTGTCTTCCCAGTCCTGCGACCAGGCAGGCAGGGCGGCAAGGAACATTGCTGCAAAAAGGAGCAGCTTTCTGGTATTTTTGAGCATAATGATATTGTTTTTGTTTTCGGGCCCGGCGAAATGTTTTGTTTTTGTTGCTGTCCCGCTATTGATACCCCGACCCGTTCAGGCAGTCGCCAGCAGGAATTTTGATTCTGAAATAAAATGCAAATTTACATCATTTTTCATTGTGCGATGCGATTTGTGGCGTTTTTTTTTCTCTCTTTTTGCCAATGTGTTGTAAAGTAATAGTTTACAAATTAAAATAAAATCATTTTCCGTCCTTGGCGAGGCACAGTTTTCTGTTTTTCGGCAGATGACTTTGCCCGATTTCGTTGTGGCTTTCCGTCCTTTTGTTGCGGCCGCGCCCCGCCACCCGCACAGCCCCTTCGACCATCGTTCGACATTAGTTCAACGTTATTTCTTCGATAGCGTATCGAAGAAATAACGGCGAAATAACGAAGAAGTAACGAAGAAATAACGGCGAAATGGCTGTGGAGGCGTGGCGCACAATGCTGGCATTTTTGGATTGTGGCTTCAGCAGCTCCAGGCCAGGAATTAACCGGAATTTTTAACATCAATTACCCAGCCGATGGTACGCAGGCGCCCCGCCTGCGATTTTAAAACAGGAATTATCAGGAATTGGCCAGGAATTAACCAGAAATTTCTTTTTTAAACAGCAATTACCAGCTTTTTTTTTGAACAGGAATTATCGGGAATTGGCCAGGAATTAACCAGAAATTATTTTTTTAAACAGCAATTACCAGCAATTGAACAGCAATTGTCAGCAATTTTTTTCTTTTAACAGCAATTACCAGCAATTGAACAGCAATTGTCAGCAATTTTTCTTTTAACAGCAATTGTCAGCAATTGAACAGCAATTGTCGGCATTTTTTTTTGAACGTGAATGTCC
>DFHL01000040.1:0-17447 GCA_002371315.1 Bacteroidales bacterium UBA3724
GGGCTTTGAGGACAACCTCTACCTGGAGCGCGGCGTGCTTGCCAAGAGCAACGGCGAGCTGGTCGACAAGGTGGTGCGTATGGCCAAACTGCTGGGCCGCCCCATCGCCACGAGCGACGAGGCACGCGAAATCCTCAGCCTCAAGCGCAGATAGACTTCGTACGAAAACCAAAACGAAAACGAAAATAAGTTTCAAAACATTTTCAATCAGACAATTCGATGAAAAAAATTTTCATTCTGGCGCTTAGCATTTTCTGTCTGGGGACAGCTATAGCCCAAGAAAACAATATGACGCGCGAGCAGATGCGCCAGTACCTGCTTCAGACTCAACACAAACGCGACTTCGCCAAGCGCCACCTGCATAGCAACATACAGCTGGCTCCGGCACCCAAGCAGACCGCCAGCCCCAAAAGCGCAGGCCTGCAGCTTCCGGCCGGTGCCTGGTTTCCCGGCGAATGGGAAGAGGTCAAGGCCATCGTGGTGACCTGCTACTATGACCACCTCGTGCCCGGCCACGAGAACGACGGCAACTGGTTTGCCGACCCGGTGGTGACAGGCTATGCCGACTACTACTACGGCAGCTACAGCAACCAGCGCGGCGGCGGCCCCTACATCTCGGTGCCCGACACGAGCAACAGCAGCTTTGCCAACGTATTCTTCTACCTGATGGACGCCATCCAGACGGGCGGCGCCGAGGCGTGGGTGCGCATCGAGAATGCCGCCGACAGCAGCATCATCAAGCGCAAGCTGCAGCGTATGAACCTGCACAGCGACAATATGAAGTTCATCATCGGCCCCGGCAACTCGTTCTGGTTCCGCGACTGCGGCCCCATCGCCTTCTACTATGGCGAGCAGGACAGCGTCGGTATGGTCGACTTTATGTACTATCCCGGCCGCGCGCTCGACGACTCGCTGCCCACGCTGATCGAGGAGCAGATGGGCATTCCCAACTACATCACCACTATCGAGTGGGAAGGCGGCAACTGCGTTGTCGACGGTGCCGGTATGGTGCTGAGCAGCGACGCCATCTACGAAAACAATGCCGACAACTACGGCCAGATAACCTGGGACGGCGTCAACGAAAGCTCCATCACCTACGAGAACAAGCCCTCGCTGACCCAGGCGCAGGTGCGCGACTCGCTGGCTCACATTATGGGTCCGCGCGGCACCCACATCCTGCCGGCCTTCCGCTATGACGGCGGCACGGGCCACCTGGACCTCTACTGCGATATGCTGGACGAGAACGAGTTTGTCTTCTCCAAGTTCCCCGGACGCTACAGCAGCTGGACCGACTACCGCACCGCCCAAAAGAACATCGACACGCTGTGCAGCTACACCAGCGTGTCGGGCAACAAGTTCAAGAGGCGCTTCATCCCCTTCCCCTGCACCAACAACGGTGGCTACTTCAGCAGCCAGAACGTCTACAACGCGCAGTTCACACGCACCTACAGCAACCACACCTTCGTGAACAACGTCATCATCCAGCCCTGCTTCTCGAACGTCGTCGACGGGCAGCCCAGCTCGGAGTGGGACCGTCTGCGCATCGACTCGGTGGCGGCAGCCTATCCCGGCTACACCATCTATCCCATCAACGTGGCCAGCTTTGACGGCAGCGGCGGCGCCATCCACTGCATCACCAAGCAGATTCCCGCCGACAACCCCATCCGCATACTGCACTCCTCCATCACCGGCAACACCGAAGAGGCCTACACCAGCACCAATGCGCCCATCACCGCCACCATCACCAACCGCAGCGGCATACAGAGCGCCAAGGTGTACTATCGCGTCAACGGCGGCCAGTGGAGCGAAGCCAGCCTGACGGCAGGTGCCGACAACACCTTCAGCGGCGAGATTCCCACCTCGACATTCACTTCCAACGACGAGGGTTTCACCACCGTTGATTACTACATCAGCGCCACCAGCAACAACGGCAAGACCATCACCAAGCCTATGACCTCCGAAAAGGGTGACGGCAGCTACACCTTCTATCTTGGCGTCAACCCCGCCGCCGGCATCAACCCCACCGGCGAGCAGCGTTTCGGCCAGTTCTACCCCAACCCCGCCACCGAGCGCGCCAGCATCGAGCTCAGCCTCGGCAACGGCGAGCAGTACGAGGTGCTGATTGTCGACCTGATGGGCCGCATCGCCCACCGCTCGACCCTCAACGCCCAGGGCGACATCGTCTACAACGTCGAGACCGGCAAGCTGGGCAGCGGCATCTACAACGTCGTTTTCCAGAACAGCGGCGAGCGCATCGTGCGCCGACTGGTTGTGAAGTAGCAAACTTTAACCTTAACGTTAACGTTAACTTCAGAATGAACTGATGGAATTCATCGATTTCCATACACACCGCGAAACTGCGGAGGGTGTCGTCACCCCCCGCAGTTTTGGTATTCACCCCTGGCGTGCCAATGCGGTCGAGGCAAGCGATTTCGACGCCTTCCGCGCATCCTGCGGAAGCCGCTTTGCCGAAGCCGAAATCATAGGCGAATGCGGCCTCGACAAGGTGTGTGCCGTGCCGATGGATGTGCAGGAGCGCGTGTTCCGCTGGCAGATCGACATTGCCGCCTGGCTGCGCAAGCCGATGGTGGTCCACTGCGTGCGGGCCTTCAACGAGCTGATGGCCCTGCGGCGGCAAAACGGCAGCGGCATCTGGGTGGTGCACGGCTTCACGGGCTCGCGGCAGCTGGCCCGGCAGCTGGCCCAGGCAGGCATCTGGGTGTCGTATGGAGCAGCCCTGCTCGACGTGCGCCGCACCAAGGTGCGCGAGAGCCTGAGTGCCAACGACGGCCCGTTCCTGCTCGAGACCGACGACAGCCCGTGCGGCATCGAAGCCGTCTATCGCGCCGCCGCGGAAATAAGAAAAACCACCGTCGACGAGCTTGCATCAACAATAAAACGGAACTATTCCGCGTTAGTTTGAGGACGATCGGGCTGCCGCATAGCAAGACAGTCTGGAATCGGCACTGATACAACACACTTTTTAACCACAAGAGCAAATGCCAGAAAGAAAGACAAACACACCGGGTTTATTCGACAAATACACTTTTGAACAGAAAGAAAGGCTCTACGAAGCCCTGAGCGAACTTTTTTCGGAGAACAAGCGCAACCTGTTCGACCGCCTGGTCCAGCACCGCACACGCCATATTGCCGTGGTGCTCGAGGACATCTACCAGTCGCACAACGCCAGCGCCGTGCTGCGCAGCTGCGACTGCTTCGGAGTGCAGGACGTATACGTGGTCGAGAACCGCAACCCCTTCAACCCCGCCGGCGACGTGGCCGTGGGCAGCAGCAAGTGGGTGGACTACTATAAGCACCGCGACATCAAAGAGGCCTACAAACAGCTGCACGACAAGGGCTACCGCATCATTGCCACCCTGCCGCACGAAAACGACACTATGATCGGCGACCTGGACCTCAGCACGCCTGTGGCCCTCGTCTTCGGCACCGAGCTGACCGGCCTGACCAACGAGGCCGTTGAGGGTGCCGACGGATATGTCAAGATACCGATGTACGGCTTCACCGAAAGTTTCAACATATCGGTCTGCGCCGCGCTGAGCCTTTTCAGCACCACCGAGCGCATACGGCGCGACCCCGCCATACACTGGCAGATGAGCGCCGAGGAGCAACTGGAACTGAAACTGTACTGGAGCCTGCAGGTCATCCGCGACGGCGAAAACGTGCTGAAAAACGTCATTGAAAAATTAGAGCTATAAAAAATTTGCACAGAAAATATATTCTTCGTATATTTGTAAGTTCTAACGAAAGACAATAATTATAATAAAATATTTAAAATGAAAAAGATACTCATATTTGCAGTAGCCGTTTTGCTGAGCCAAACCGTGCTCTTTGCCCAAAACGGGAAAAGCGTTTCGGAAAAAGATGTCCCCGAACGCTACATCAAAGACTTCAACCGCCAAACCCAGAATGCCAAAAACGTCGAATGGCGACTGATCGACACCCTAATCTACGATGCCTGCTTCACGAACGACCACGGTACGAAAACGGCCTATCGCTTCTCGCCCAAGGGTATGGAGACACGCTGGTATGTGGAAGAGAAATATTTCCCCCACAACATCGTCGACAAAGTGCAGGAAATGCATCCCGGCTATAAAATCAAAGAGCTCTATGCCCTGCAAATCAAGAACAAAGTGACCTATCAGGCACTTGTAGGCCAACGCAAGGGCTTCTTCACCAAGAAGTGGAGAAATATGAGGCTGATGAACTTTGAGACCGACTCGAAATTCATCGACGAAATAGAACTTTGACAGCATAGGCCCTGTGCATACCCTTTTGCAAACATAGAAAAACAGACGGACAACAATGGTTGTTTCGCCTGTTTTTTTAACAAATTTGCACCTTCGGCTTATCTTTGCAAAACAAATCATACAGATAATATCGTAATAACAAATTAGTATTCAAGAATATGAAGAAAACTATCTTATTTGTGTCCATACTTGCCGCGCTGTCGATGCTGACATCCTGCAAAACCAATATGCGCCGGGATGCGAAACTGTTGGCCCACAAGACCGAACAGTGCTTCTCGCTAATCGACACTACCGAAGAAGCTCCCAGCGACGAAAGCAAGGCAAAATTCAGCGAATGCTACAACGAAATGGAGCAGATGATGGACAAGTACGACAACAAATACAAGAACGACAAAAGCTCAAGGAAATTCAGCGAGATGTACCTCGAAGAGATCCGCAAGACCGACCTCAATGAGGATATCAAGAACACCTTCGAAGACATCTACTCTATGGCTAACGAAATGAGTGAAAACAACAAATAAAAAACATATTATGAAGAAATTATCAATTCTGGCTATCGCCCTGACAATGGTGGCTGGCCTTAAAGCGCAAGGTGTACAAGAAACGACAATCCAATACGGCGATTTCACTGTGCCGGCATTCACCGTCAGCGTCCAGCAGGACAAAGACATAACGAGCGAAGCGCTGATTCAGCGCATCAAAGAGTCGTCGGTAAAATCCACCAAGACAAACGGATACATTGCCGTACTGAACCAGGCCTTCGATGCCATCTACGCCCAACCCATCGACTTCTATGCCAAAGTCGAAGAGCAAGGCAAAAAGAAAGACCGCGTCACCGTGGTGACTTTCTTCGCCAAGTCGCCAAACCTGACCATCAGCCAGAACGAACTGAACAACAACGTGCGTACCTTTGCCGAGGGATTTCCGCGCTACGTGTCCAAATTCGAGGCACAGATGAAAGTCGGCGCCGAGCAGAAGAACCTTGAAAAGGCACAGAAAAACCAGGCCAAAGCCGCAGCCGCAGTAGCCAAAATCGGGAAAAGCATCGACTCCGATATGGAAAAAATAGAGAAAAAGAAGGCCGATATAGCCAAATACCAGCAGAAAATCGACGACTGCAACAAGGAAATCGAGAAGCTTCAAGCCAACATCGAGAAGAGCAAATCGAAAATGGACAGCGCACAGCAGAAAGCCAACGAGGCCGACGAAGCTGTCCGCAGCTCGGAAAGCGACCTGAACCGCTACCAGCAGGAAGTGGGCAACTGATTGCAGACAAACGACAAGAATAAAAACAGCCGTCCGACACGGCTGTTTTTTTACTTGCCTTTCGCTGGTTCAAAGACAATGTCCTGACAACATTTTTTCCTCGCTGGACAAGCTTGCAATGCCGATACAAATGACTGAATACCTGATCATATCTACGAGCAGCGACCTGATGCGAACAGCCTCGGAGGACATTGTATTCATCACTTCCGACGGCAACTATTCGTCTTTCGTCTTCACATACGGCGAATCGCGAGTGGTCACAATGCAACTCGGACAAATAGAACGTCTGCTGGCAAAGCAGCTGCCTATGACAGGAATAAACTTCATCCGTATCGGCAAAAGCCTGATCATCAACCGCTCATACATCAGCTACATCAACCTACCGAAACAGCAGCTGGTGCTTGCCGTCGGACGCGCAACCAGCCACACCCTTTCGGCATCGAAAGAGGCCCTCAGACAGTTGAAAGACTTAATAGAAAAAGAAGCAATATGAGAAAAAACGGCGACATCAACAATAGCATACGTGATTGGGAAAATGATGCAGACAACATCATTTCCGAGAACGAGATACGCGTCATAGGAGCCCCAAAAGCTGAAAAGAAGAATCGCACCGCTTGGTGGATCTGGGTCATTGCTATTGTTGGCATTGCAGTTGCATCTGTTGCCGTTGCCTCCCTTTTGCCAAACAATAAGCCGGCACCTGAAATAGCCGATATCCAGCAGCCAGTCAGCGACACGACGGCAAGGCAGGCTGACATCTGGCTCGAGAACAGCGACGCATCGTTTCCGGCTGCGACAGTCGTTCGCGACACCGTCGTCGACAATATTAACCTGCGAATCTACATTCCTTACAATGCCACCCCGGAACTATATGTAGGCCAGCTATCCACCGCCGATACGGACATCATTTTTGCTGCGATGGCCGCCGACCTGCGCCGCGACAACGGCAAGATAGTCGGAGCCTTTGTGCTTGCCGGCGAGCCGCTGTCGTGGGGACTCTCCAAGAAAGGCTATTGCGCCATCATCGACGGCCGCACCACCATCGGCGTTGCCGACAACTCGCCGCTCTTTGAGCAAGCCACCGAAAACGGCGGATTTTTTTTCCGCCAATATCCTTCCGTACACAATGGCGAAATGATGAAAAACAACCCTGAAAACGCCTCCTTCCGTCGTGCATTGTGCAACCTTGACGGCAAAGTGTGCATCGTCGGAAGCACCGACCGTGTACTGATGAACGATTTCAGCAGCGCCTTGGCACACCTCGGCGTACGCGAAGCCATTCTGCTTGTTGGTGGCTCGGCCGACGGATGGTACCGCGACGTCGATGGCACCGTGACCCACTTGGACCATTCGGCACCGATAAAGGCAAAATACCTTAATTATATTGTCTTCCGCAAGCAATAACGGCACATCGGCACCCGATGCCGAATGCCGCATACAGTCCAGAAAGCATATTTCATACATTCAGGGCACCATTTCATACATCGTCCGTCGGTTTTAATCGGCGGACGATTTTTTTAGTGTATTTTTGCAGCATAAAAAATAGCACAATGAATAGAGCACATTTTATTGCAATAGTTACACTCTTGTTTTTATGCTCCTGCAAAAGCCAGGACAGAACGCCAGCACCAAACCATCGCGGCGTATATCACTGGAAAACAACTTACAATCCAACACAATGGGAAAAACGATGGATTGAAGAGCACCGTATCGACAGGCTGTACATTCGACTGTTCGACATTGAGGCGGGCGAAAAAGCCGGCGAACCAGACTGGAAAATGGTCCCGACAGCCACGACACAGTTCCATCAAAAGTTGCCTGACACTCTTGATGTCGTACCAGTAGTGTACATCACCACCGATGCTATCCAGGCTTTGGGCAACGCAACCTACGACTGGACGACAAGAGAAATGTATGCTTCGCTCATTGTCAAGCGCATCGACGATATGATGGCCGACCACTGGGATGGCGACATCCGCGAGGTGCAGCTCGATTGCGACTGGACCAGCAAATGCGAGCAAGCCTATTTTGCACTTGCACGGACAATCAAGGACATTCTGCAAGAACGCGACATAACACTGAGCGGCACACTTAGGCTGCATCAACTGGGCATTGTAAGACAATGGGGTCAGAACGGATACAACGATGTCCACATCCCTTTCGACCGCCTTATGCTTATGTGCTACAATACCGGCAGACTACAAGATCCGAACACCCGCAATTCTATCCTCGATTTTTCAGATGTCAGACCATATCTGAATCATTATAGTTGCGACAAGCTACCATTCACCGACATAGCGTGGCCAGTTTATGGCTGGGGAGTGGAGTTTGACGACAAAGTCAACTTCAAGCGACTTGTCAACTCAAGCAACCTGACTGATGAAAAAGGCAAAAACGCAAGAGTCCGCGAGGAATGGGGCAATCCGCGCGAAATACGACGCACACAAAAAGTCCTTCCAAAACTGGACACCGTCCACACGACAATCCTTTATCATCTCGACTCGCTAAACCTTTCAAAATACAGTTATGAAGAAATCGAAGCTTTTTATTCTCGTTAGCCTGTTGACTCTATGGCACTATGCACAAGCCTGTGGGCCATATTACATTTCGGCCGCCGACAACCGCATATACCGTGTTTTGCCTCCTCTATGGAAACCTGCAAACGGCGACGACTTCGTTACGCAAAACATACTCCTCTGGAGCCGCCAAACCGGATGCACCGACACCAGTGCCATACGACAAGCCATATACCAAGGCACTCTCGCCGACTGGGAACGGCTGTATGAAGATATAATTCTAAAAAAACACATAGGAAATGCTGACATAAAAGCTGATGACTGGTTTTATCCAAATACATTCATCAGAAACATTAAGAATTACCGACACGATGCCGACAAAGACGCAATCAGTCTGCTTTATTTTTCAAAGCGTTATGAAGTACTTCGCAATGCCCAACGCTCGCCTTGGTACTACAACAGTCGTGTAGGAACAGACGAGAAACGTGAACTCGAAAAACTATACAACACTGTTCTGGAATACTGCAGCGCCAAAAGCAAATACGCCGACCGCTGGCGGTTTCTAACCATCAAATGTGCGTGGGCCACAGATCGGCACGACACCGTATTGGCACTCTGGAAAGCCTTCGCTCCTATGATGAAAAAGAGCATTTTATATGACGAAACAGAAGAATACGTGGCGCGCAGCCTTGAAAACCTTGGTCGGCAAGAAGAAGCCTATGCCATTTATCGTCGGCAAGGCAAATGCCTGCAGTTGATTCCCGCCTACGCTACCACTGCCACACGGCTGCGTCTTTTGCTGCAGATGGACCCCAACTCGCCCGATGCGACAAGCATAATACAAGATTACCTTACGGATATCGACCGCGACCAGGCAGCATCATATCCCTGGGGACCAGAAGAATATCAAGCCGACTCCGTTTTGGCTATCGCCAAATTGGCTCTGGCAAATCCCAAAGTACGCAACAAAACCGTATGGCGATACGCAGCAGCCTGCATTCTCGACTATAAGGGCAAACCGAGCGAAGCACTATCCTATTTGCGAAGTCCTGCCGGCGGCGACACCTTCCTGCGGCGTTCCACGCGCATTCTCACTTTCTATCTGCGCTCAAAGACAGAACCCATCAACGACGACTTCGAAGAATACGCCCTGAAAGAAATTCAATGGCTCGACAGCCAGATGCTCCGCGATTGGAAATGCCTGCCCGCTGCAAACCAGTCCGAAATAAGCAATGTCGACGGATGGAAATGTGCCAATGAGACAAACTGTCTCTATTCTTATGCCGTTCTGCGACGCATCGTTTTGACCGACAGCACAGGGTTGGCCTGGCGGATGGCAAGGGCTGGCCGTCCTGTCCGCGCACTGCAGATGGCCAACCTGGCCGACAACCATTTCATACAAATATGCAACAATAAGACCATAAAACACGTACGCAGGTCTTCCGACAGCACGTACCTTGTCTGGTACCAGGACAACAACAACGAATTCAAGACCGTCTCTCTCCTTTCGCCACGCGACACCACCTTGCTTTCTGGCAGCGACTTTATGATTTGGCCTTACCATTTCAATCATCACGATTACAGCAACGGCCTCTTTGCCTTGGCCGACGCAATGCCAGCCAAAGCCATTGAACAGTACCGGCAGCGGCAATTGCGGCCACAGGACGACATCGACCGCTGGTTCAACGCGCGCGGATATACCAACGGCGACTACTGGCAGGACATCATAGGCACACACTATCTGCGTGAGCGTAAATACAGTGCTGCCGTTACCCATCTGCGCTACGTATCGCCAAGCTACCAGCGACGTATGAATATCCGCTGCTACATAGACCCCTTTGGCATCGACCGCACATACCAATGCCAAGACAGCACACAATGCAAACTTCATTTCGCCCAACGGATGGATTCGCTGCAACGCGTAATGCTCCACAGTCGCGATGCCGACCGTCGCGCTCTGGCGATGTTGGAGTACACAATTGGATTAGAGAACAGTTTCGGAATGTGTTGGTGGCTGACTTCCTATCAAAAAGACCTGATAAAAGACATTTCCGTAACTGAATATGCCCAAAAAGCCACTTCCGCCGTCAATCAACTCCGCGCCAAGGCCCTAACGACTTTGCGCACCGACGATGCACGGGCACGCTATCACCTGCGACTGGGCCGATACAGCACCGTCCTGAGGAAATATGCCGACACTCCGACTGCGAAGAACCTTGCACTCGTTTGCGACAATCGCGACCTTTACCGAAAAAGCAAACAATAAGATTTAATACTCCAGATTCGGATTGAAATCGCCGCGGTCCACAACGGTCTCATACCCTATCTTGCGGATGCGGCCCTCGGTACAGGCGCGGCATTCGGCTGCCTCTTCTCCAGTGCATATCTTGTTGTCGTAGATGGCATAGTCCTTGCGGTGATCACGCGGCGAAAGGTTGGGCATCACCACATTGGCACCGAACTGTATGCCCAGTTCGCGTCCTTGCGGATGCAGCGTGCCGAGCGCCGTCGTTGCCGGCAGAAGCACTGGCGGATGCAGCAGGCGGATGATGGCCAGCAGACGCAGCGTGGTGCCGACCTTGCCGTTGGGCTGGTCCTGGAAAGGCGTGCCCGTGGCCGAAATAAAGGGTCCTATGCCCACCATCTGGGGCTGAAACGTGCGAATGAACTGCAGGTCGGCATAGAGCGTATCGATGGTCTGATAGGGCGAGCCGACCATAAAGCCGCAACCCACCTGATAGCCAATTTCTTTAAGAGCATATAGGCAATCAATACGGTTTTGGAACGACATCTCGGCGGGATGCAGACGTGCATAATGTTCGGGCGATGCCGTTTCGTGGCGCAGCAGATAGCGGTTGGCTCCAGCATCAAAGAGAGCCTGATAGCTTTCGCGACTGCGTTCGCCCAGCGAGAGGGTGATGGCGCAGTCGGGATAATGCTGGCGCACCGTACTGACTATGCGGCACATCCGCTTGTCGTCGAACCAGCCGTCTTCCCCACCCTGCATCACAAAAGTACGGAAGCCGAGTTTGTAGCCCTGCTCGCAGCAGTCGTATATCTGCTCGTCGCTGAGACGATAGCGGACAGCAGCACTATTGCTGCGACGCAAGCCGCAGTAAAGGCAGTCGTTCTTGCAATGGCTCGAAAGCTCGATGAGGCCGCGCATAAAAATCTTGTTGCCGTAGGCAGCCGTGGCCACCTCGCGCGCCGAACTGCGCAGGTATTCTATACTTGCTTTATCTTCCGTTTCAAGGATTTGCTCCAGCTCGTCGCGAGTAATGTCGCGCGTGTTGCGGATATGGTCAATAATATTCAATGTGGATAGAAAGTTGAATGTTAATTTATCAAATCTCTGGTCACTATTTACCTGCGTCAGCATTAACGAATTAACACATTAACGAATTATCCACTGCTCACATCTTGCCACACGAAGCCTCGCCGCGAGCGGCAGGCTGGCAGCAAGCCGGCAGTTTCTCTATGGCACGAGGATTAGGTTTCTCGTTGGCGGTACGCACGCCGTTGGCAGCCAGAGCCTTCTCGATTTTTACTGGGTCGGTCTTGCCTTCCTTATAAACAACCGTGACCGACTTTTTGTCTTGGTGCAACGTCCATTCGACAACGCCACGCTCATAAGCCAGCGTTTTTTCGATGGTGGCGTTCAGACCTTTACAGCAATATCCAGGAATGGAAATCTCTGTCGTTTTGGTGTTCTTGCCACCTCTGCTTTGCGCCGAAGCCGACATACAGCACACAACGGCAGCAAAAAGTATAATAAAAGCTTTTTTCATTGCAATGATGTTTTTCCCTATAACGCAATTCGTTTGATAATATTATTTTGGCAAATAAATATTGTTTTCGGATAAGATATTTACTTTTGAAGATTGAAAACAAATACCTCTATCAACTTAAAAAGGCTGTTACAAACTAAACAAAATGGACTATTATTATATATATAATAAATCATTAACAATACAGTAGTTTACAACACATTAAACCTCAGACCGACATAGTAGAGCCGTCCCATCAGCGGAGCATAGACAACGCTGGCATCGAAGGCCTGCGAGAACGGGGCGTCGTAGCCAATAACGGGGTGCGGCTGGACATAGCCCGTGATATTCTCGATGCCGCCATAGAGTTCAAAGTGCTTGAATTTTCTTGTCACCTGGCCAAGCATATAGATATAAGGCTCCGTCTCGCCCTGCACGGCACCCTTGTTGAGCGGCAGCCGCTGCGGGCCGTTGAGCTGCGTAGTCAGGTCAAAACGCCATTTGTCGAAACGCGTATGATAGCTTAGTACCAGCAGACCCTTCCAAAATGACGTGTATGGTTTGCGCATCAACACGTTATGATACGTACACCATACATCGTTGAGTTTGCCGGCCAACGAAACAGAGAAACCCTCGAACGGGTCGATGCTGAAATCGGCTTGCAGCACGCTGGAATAGCTTGTGCCGTCCAGGTTATAGAAATGCACCTCGTCGGCGGCAACATCAAGGTCGACAACCGCCTGATTGACAAAGCGTGTATGATAGAAATCGACCGTCAGGGCAGCCTCGCGCTCAGCGCCGATTTTAAAACGCTTCGAAAGATTAAGTCCGCTGTTCCAAGCCTCTTCGCGCCCAATCCATTCGTTCACGACGATGCGCCGTCCCGACGCCAGGACGCCAAAATTCTCGGCAATCAGGTTCGGCGTCCGAAATCCACGTCCTATGGAGCCGCGCAAAATCCAGTCGTGCCATACGTTCCAGCGGAAATGCAGTCTGGGCGCAAAAGCGTGACTGCGGAAATCGTCGCCGGCATAATGGGCAAACATCACAGGATTAACCTTTTGCGGAGCAACGCTATAGTCATAGCGCAGACCCAGCGTGGCATTGAAACGGTCGCCATAGAGGAACGTGAACTGGCCAAAAATACCGGGCTGGATTTCTCGTTTCTGGAAATTGTCGCCATCGCCGAACCACGTCTGCGCAACGATACCTAAATACGGAAAATACGACAGCTGCTCGCTTATATCGTTGTATCGGAACGAAACGCCGTAATCGACAGTATGTCCGCCAGCCACTTCGGCGTTGACCAAAAGATTGACATATAGATTTTTCTCCTCGCCTTTGTAATCCGAAAGGCCATAGAAAGCATCCTGCCTGAACCAGGTGGCCGCCACCTGCGAGCCAAACGAGGCGGTATTGGATAGGCGGAAACCGTTCTTGGTGAAAAAATGCAGCCTGTCGGTAGTACCGCCAAAACCATAGACTGACGTATCGCCGCGCATATCTTTCTCAAACCGCATATCGCCGCCCAGGCGTTCCTCGTGTATATAATTCACAAGCGACTGCGACACAAAGCCTTTGCCATTCTCATAACGCCAACGGTTGACCACGTTAATCTGCTGCTGCTGCGGATAGTCAGCAAAGCCGTCGTGGCCTATGTGGTCGGTGCGCTTGGCGTTGTAGGTGCCAAAAACATAGAGCCCCGTCGCAAGACGGTCGTTGAAACGATGGTTGAATTTGGCCGTCACTTCCGACTTCAAGTCGCTGTTTTCGTACAGGTTGAGCGAGAAGCGGTCGCCCTTGTCGGGCTTTTCGTATTCAAGGTTCACGGTACCCGTAATGGCATCATAGCCATTCTTGACCGTCGCCACCCCCTTGCTCACCGATATGCTCTCCATCCACTGGCCCGGCACATAGCCCAGCCCGAACGGAGCCGACAGGCCGTGCAGGAAAGGCACATTCTCGAGCAGCATCTGCGAATAGACACCCGTAAGGCCAAGCAGCTGGATTTGCTTGCTGCCCGACACGGCGTCGCTGTAGCCCACATCGACCGTGGCCGAATTCTCAAAGCTTTCGCCCAGATTGCAGCAGGCCAGGCCACGCAAGCCTTCTGTTGTGATTACCTCGGTTTGCTCGATGGAGTTCATCTTGCTGAACGTGGCGCGACGGCGCCCGCGGACTCTTACCGCATCGAGCTCGATGCCACTGCGTCTCAGGCGGATTTCGACCACCGTGTCGACAGCCGAATGAACAATCAAAGTATCAGAAGCATAGCCCACCGAGCGCACCACAAGCGTATGCAACTTGGGAAGCATCGGCAACGCAAAACGTCCTGCCGTATCCGTAACAACACCCGACGTGCTGCCAGCCCAGCTGAGCGAAACAAACGCCACCGGCTCGCTGCTGACAGCATCGACGACCCGCCCGCTAACCTGCTGTGCACCGGCCCCAAAAGCGGCCATAAGGAAAAGGACAAACAGTATGCGGCGGACAGTCATATATTTGCATCAAAACAGAAGGCCCAAGCCAAGCCGGTAGTACATTTCGCCCTCCGAAAAGCGAGCCACACGGGCATCGACATAAAGGACATCGAAAAGGTCGATACCTACACCGGCAATGAGCGAATACTTGCTGAAATCCATACCGCCGCCGGATGTGGCACCCTTGATGGTAGTATAGAATTCAGGACCCACAAAAAGCCTCAAGCCTAAGAGCTTGTCGATATCCACCAGATGCACAGCCGCCAGGACAGGCACCGACAGGTTGACAGTCTGCACATTCTCGAACGCCGTCATCGTCGCCGAAATGAAGTCGCCCTGAGCGTCAACCGTATCCCATAGCGACCCGATCGAGAAGTTGGCCTCGGGCTGGACGGTAATCAGACGGCCCAAATTGACGCGCAGCATAAGGCCGGCCTCGCAGCCCTTGAGAAACTCGGTCGAGAAGTTCTCGACCTCGCTGCTCACATTGTTGATCATATCGTCGACCGAGGCGGACGAGTACTGGAACTTCAGGCCCATCTGAAACAACTGGGCACGCGCCGGAATGACGACAGCTGCCAGCAAAAGTACAAAAACAAAGGTTCGTTTCTTCATAAGTATTTGATTGTTTAAATGATATTATTCTCCAGTTCAGTCCGCTCCAGCACCTCACGCCTCCAAATCACGGCCGTGGCAGTTCTTGTACTTCTTGCCACTGCCACAGGGGCACGGGTCGTTGCGGCCCACCTTCTTTTCGACGTGCACCGGCTGCGGTTTCTCGCGCGGGGCCGTGCGTTGCGCCTCGGGGGCATCGTTGCGGCTGGTGCGCAGCCCCTTCTGGTTGCTGGTAGGCTGATGGGCCTCCTTCATATCGCTGTCCTGCTTCACAGGCAGGCTGGCGCGGCTCAGGAACGACGCAATCTGGCGGTTGATGTCGAGCAGCATCTTCTCGAAGAGGTTGAACGACTCGAACTTATAGATAAGCAACGGGTCCTTCTGCTCATACGAAGCGTTCTGCACCGAAGTCTTCAGGTCGTCCAGTTCGCGCAGATGCTCCTTCCAGGCATCGTCGATGATGGCCAGGGTGATGTTCTTCTCGATCGACAGCTGCACCTCGCGGCCGCCGTTTTCGTAGGCCTTCTGCACAGGGCAGATGACATTCATCGTCTTGACGCCGTCGGTGATGGGGAACACGACGTTGAGATAGCGCGTATTGTCGTGAATGTTCTTGATGAAAGGATAGGCCACCTCGGCCAGGCGCTGCATACGCTCGCGATAGGCGTTGTAGGTCAGCTCGTAGAGTTTCTGGACCATATCGCCGCCGCGCGAATTGAAAAGCTCGCGCTCCGTATAGGGCACATCGAGGGCAAAGACACGGATCATCTCCATCTTGAAGCCCTCATAGTCGTTGTTTTGGTTGGCATCGTTGTAAATCAGCTCGCAGGTGTCGTAGAACATATTGCTGATATCGATGCTGAGGCGGTCGCCATAGAGGGCGTTGCGGCGCTTGTTGTAGATGACGGTACGCTGGTTGTTCATCACGTCGTCGTACTCCAGCAGGCGCTTACGCATACCGAAATTGTTCTCTTCAACCTTCTTCTGGGCACGCTCAATCTGCTTGGTAATCAGCGAATGCTGAATAACTTCACCCTCCTGCAGACCCATACGGTCCATAATGGAGGCGATGCGTTCAGAGCCGAAAAGGCGCATCAGGTCGTCCTCGAGCGAGACGAAGAACAGCGAGCTGCCCGGGTCGCCCTGACGGCCGGCGCGGCCTCGCAGCTGGCGGTCCACACGGCGGCTCTCGTGGCGCTCGGTGCCGATGATGGCCAGACCGCCGCGTTCGCGCACGTCGCCCTTCAGCTTGATGTCGGTACCACGGCCAGCCATATTGGTTGCTATCGTCACGCGGCCAGGCTCGCCGGCCTCGGCCACGATGTCGGCCTCCTTCTTGTGCAGCTTGGCATTGAGGACATTATGCTTGATACCCTTCATTGTCAGCATCTTGCTGAGCAATTCCGAAGTCTCGACCGACGTGGTGCCCACCAGCACCGGACGGCCGGCGGCGCGCATACGCTCGATTTCCTCGATGACGGCCTTGAACTTCTCGCGCTTGGTCTTGTAGATCATATCGTCCATATCCACGCGCGCAATGGGGCGGTTGGTCGGGATGACGACCACGTCGAGCTTGTAGATGTTCCAGAACTCGCCGGCCTCGGTCTCGGCAGTACCCGTCATACCGGCCAGCTTCTTGTACATACGGAAATAGTTCTGCAGCGTGATGGTGGCGTAGGTCTGCGTGGCAGCCTCCACCTTGGCGTTCTCCTTGGCCTCGACAGCCTGGTGCAGGCCGTCGCTCCAGCGGCGACCCTCCATAATACGGCCCGTCTGCTCGTCGACGATTTTCACCTGGCGGTCGTCGGTCAGCACGTAGTCGACATCCTTCTCGAAAAGGGTGTAGGCTTTAAGCAGCTGGTCCACAGTGTGGACGCGGTCGCTCTGGATGGCGAAGTTGTTGTATATCTCCTCTTTCTTCTGGGCTTTTTCTTCGGGCGAAAGCTGTTCCTTTTCCAGTTCCGCAATCTCGGCGCCCACGTCGGGCAGCTGGTAGAAGCGGCGGTCTTCGCCCATATCGGCCAGATAGTCCATACCCTTGTCGGTCAGCTCGACGGTGCGCTGCTTCTCGTCGACCACGAAGTAGAGCTCGTCGTCGATGATGTGCATATACTTGTTCTGCTCCTGCATATAGAAGTTTTCGGTCTTCTGCAGCAGGGTCTTGACGCCGGTTTCGCTGAGGTATTTGATGAGGGCCTTGTTCTTGGGCAGGCCTCGATAGGCGCGCAGCAGGGCCATCGCGCCCGGATGGTCGGGCTTCAGGTCCAGGCCGTTGGCCAGTTCGCGCTTGGCGTCGGCCAGTATGGTGGTGACCAGCATACGCTGGGTGTTGTAGAGTTTTTCGATGACGGGTTTGAAGCGGTCGAACTCCTGGTCGTCGCCCTTGGCTGTGGGGCCGCTGATGATGAGGGGCGTACGGGCATCGTCGATCAGCACCGAGTCAACCTCGTCGACGATGGCATAGTTGTGGCCGCGCTGCACCAGTTCGTCGGGGTTGCGGCTCATATTGTCGCGCAGATAGTCGAAGCCGAACTC
>DFHL01000040.1:17515-22609 GCA_002371315.1 Bacteroidales bacterium UBA3724
GTGCCGTAGGTGATGTCGCAGTTGTAGGCGCGCTTGCGCTCGTCGCTGTGGGGCTCGTGCTTGTCGATGCAGTCCACCGTAAGGCCGTGGAATTCAAAGAGCATACCCATCCATTCCGAGTCGCGCTTGGCCAGATAGTCGTTGACGGTGACCACGTGCACGCCCTTACCTGGCAGGGCGTTGAGGTAGACCGGTAGGGTGGCCACGAGGGTCTTGCCCTCGCCGGTGGCCATCTCGGCGATCTTGCCGCTGTGCAGCACCACGCCGCCAATCAGCTGCACATCGTAGTGAACCATATCCCACGTAATCATATTGCCGCCGGCCATCCACTGGTTCTTGTAGTGGGCCATACCGTCGGCGTCGATGCTGACGCTCTCGCGCGTGGCCGACAGGTCGCGGTCGTGGTCGTTGGCGGTGACCACAACTTCCTCGTTTTCAGCAAAGCGGCGCGCCGTATCCTTCACCACGGCGAAGGCTTCGGGCAGTATTTCGTTCAGCACTTTCTGGGTCTTGTCGTACGAAGCCTTGTCGAGCTCGTCGATGCGCTTGTAGAGGCGTTCCTTCTCGTCGATCGGCATATCGTATTCGTCTTCAATGCGTTTGCGCAGCGAGGCCAGTTCAGTCTCCTCCTCGCGTATTTCGTTTTGGATGCGTTCCTTGAATTCTATAGTCTTGGCGCGCAGCTGGTCGTTGGTGAGTTCCTTGATCGAAGGATAGACCTTGAGGGTGGCTTCGAGGTAGGGATTGACCTCCTTGAGGTCGCGCTGCGATTTGCTGCCAAAGAGTTTGGATAAAAAATTAGCCATTTTATGCAGTTACAATTTATTTATATTTCTTAATTACAAACCGTTGCACAAGCGGCGAGGCTCTGCAACAATCTACAAAGATACAAACATTCGGCAAAACGGCAAAAAATAATGCTATTTTTCGAAAAAAATGATTGCCCTCCCTGCTTTCGCCCGCCCTTCGGCCTCGGCCTGCCGACCTCGGAGCGCTGCCGTCCGTCGCCATCCGAGACGCCCCAGAAAGGACCCCAAAACGCTTTCGAAACGGCCAAAAATCGGCTCCGAAATGTTAAAATTGCACCAAAATTTAACATTTTATTTTAATATTTGCAACGCATTGATTGTCAGGGTTTCCAAAAACACACCCTTGAAAATGCTGCCTATCAGCCCCGAATTTTAGCCTTACAATCTTCTGACTATCTACCTATTATCTTCTACTGAAGTAGAACTTGGTTAGAACTTGATAAGAAGATGAGTAGAATTTGGTAAGAAGATGGTACCTCGAAAACAGGGGGTTAAGTCGGAGCAAAAATGGCGTTTTGGGGCCTCCGAAATGTTAAAATTTAACATTTTTTTGAGGCCACAAGGCTCAAATTCGACAAAAAAGTGTATATTTGCATTTTCTAAGGAAATAATATTTAAAGCACAATACATTATGACTAAAAAAGTTGCGACAACCCTGGCGCTGTTTTGCGCTGCCCTGGTCCTGACGGGATGCGGCAGCAACGACCCGCACCGGCGCGGCGTCGAGGCCGGCAAGGCGGCCTGCGAATGCTACAAGCTGGAAGGCCTTGAGGCCGTGGAAAACTGCCTGAACAAAATCGAGAAGGACAACCAGGAGCTGCTGACCGACAAGGCTTACACCGATGCCGTTGAGCAACAGCTGTTTGAGTGCATAACCGACGGGGTCATCGACATCGCCAAACCCATCAGGGAGCCTCAGGCGCCAAAGCCCGATCCCGAGCCCAAACCCGACACGACCCAGAACGGCACCGCCCAGCAGTGAGCCGACAGCAGCGCCCGGCCCGCGACGACGGCCGACGACAAACAGAATCAATGCAAAAACATAACATAGAGACAGAATTATGTTCGTAACACTTGGAAAATCAGGACTTGTGGTGCCCAAGAACGGTTTCGGCGCCCTGCCCATTCAAAGAATATCGAAGGATGAGACCATCCGCTTGATACACAAAGCCTTCGACTACGGGATGTACTATTTCGATACCGCCCGTTTCTATACCGACAGCGAGGAAAAGCTGGGCGACGCCCTCTACGACCGTCGCGACAAGGTGATTATCAGCACCAAGACCGGTGCCACCACCGCCGAAGGCTTCTGGAAGGACCTCGAGACGTCGCTGCGCCTGCTGCGCACCGACTACATCGACCTCTACCAGTTCCACAACCCCGCCTTCTGCCCCCTGCCAGGCGACGGCACTGGCCTGTACGAGGCTATGCTTGAGGCACAAAAGCAAGGCAAGGTGCGCCACATCGGCATCACCAACCACCGCCTGGCCGTGGCCCAGCAGGCCATCGACTGCGGCCTGTACGAGACGCTGCAGTTCCCCTTCTCCTACCTGGCGTCGGACAAGGAGCTGAACCTCGTCAACCAGTGCGCCGAGAAGAACATCGGCTTCATCTGTATGAAGGCCCTTGCCGGCGGACTTATCAACCACGCCGCCACGGCCTACGCCTACCTGGCCCAGTTCCCCGGCGTCGAGCCCATCTGGGGCATACAGCGCGAGAGCGAGCTGGACGAGTTCATCTCGTTCCAGAGCAATCCGCCTGTGCTCGACGACGAGATGCGGCAGCGCATCGAGAAGGACCGCCGCGAGCTGACGGGCGACTTCTGCCGCGGATGCGGCTACTGCCAGCCCTGCACCGTGGGCATCGAAATCGAGAGCTGCAACCGTATGTACCTCTTCCTGCGCCGCGCGCCCTATTCGGTCTACCTCACCGAGGAGTTCAACAAGAAGATGCACCAGATTGAGGACTGCGTCCACTGCGACGTCTGCAAGAGCCGCTGCCCCTATGGCCTCGACATCCCCAACCTGCTGCAACGCAACCTCGAAGACTGGAACGAGCACTGGGCAAACCGCGAAAAATACCTGAAATAAAACAGGCTTTCGCAAATGAATTTCAACTTTAAATTCCCAACTTTCAACTAAAAAATGTCTCCCGACACACTACCCTTCTTCGTCGAACTGGCACAGAACAACAACCGCGAGTGGTTTATGGACAACAAATCGCGCTACGATGCCATACGCGAGGAATTTATTGACCTGACAGCACATATAATCGACGAGATAAGCGTCCTCGACCCCACCATAGGCCACCCCGACCCCAAGAAATGCCTCTACCGCATCTACCGCGACCTGCGCTTCACGCAGGACAAGCGGCCCTACAAGACGCATATCTCCTTCTTCCTGAGCAGCTACGGCATAAAGCGCAGCGGCGAGGCGGGCTACTATCTGCAGATTGGGCAGGAGGACTACGGCCTGACGGGCAACTGCACGCTGGGCGGCGGCATTTTTATGCCCGACAAGGACAAGCTGGCGGCCATACGACAGGAGTTTTTCTACAACCCCGACGAGTTTTTGGCCATCGTCAACGAGAAGAACTACAAGCGCTATTTCGGCGACACGTTCTTCACAACGCGTGTCCTGAGCCGCGCGCCCAAGGGCTATCCCAACGACTGGGAGCACGCCCGCTGGCTGAAATTCAACGACTACTGCACTATGCACGCCGTGCCCGACAGCGTGCTTGCCAGCGACGGCCTGATGGACTATGTGATGAAGGTGTTCCGCGCCTCGGTGCCGCTCAACAAGTTCATCCTGAAAGCCACAAGCTGACATCTATATCAACAAAAAAGGTGGCGCCGAATGGCGCCACCTTTTTTGTTGCTATGTGCAAATGTTATTTTTCTTCCTTGATGTTGGGTTCTTCGAGGCCGTAGCCTTTCTTCTTGTCGACGGCCTTGAGGTAGACCGAGATGAGAAGGGCTGCGATACCGAGGGCTGCCAGCATAACAAGGGCCCAGGTGTAGTTGAGCTCGTGAGCGGCGGTGCCTTCGGGGTTGGTGTTGTTGAGCACCATACCGATCAGCGCCGGGAAGAGGCCAAGGCCGATATTCTGAATCCAGAAGATAGCTGCATAGGCCGAGCCGATGATCTTCTCGTCGACCAGCTTGGGCACCGAGGGCCACAGGGCTGCAGGCACCAGCGAGAAAGAGGCACCAAGGACGAGGATGGTGACATAGGCCACAACCGTACCGCCGACGGCATTGCCCTTGAAGGCGGGCAGGACAAAGGCGAAGGTGAGGTGGCAGATGACCAGCAGGATGGAGCCGAGCATCAGCATCGTGGCAGCCTTGCCCTTATGGTCGACATAGTTGCCAAGGATCGGGGTGATTGCCACAGCCAGCAGCGGGAAGACGGCGAAGATGGTCTCGGCCGTGCCGCGCATATAGCCCATATAGCAGTAGACCACCAGGGCGACGATGGCCAGGCACATAAGGCCATACTTCAAACCCTTGTTCTTGGAGAAGTTGCTGGCGAAAGCGCAGACGGCGACGACGAGCATAATGACATACTGGACGATGGTCACCTGCGGGCTTGCCCAGAAGGTGCCTTCAGCGGCAGGATTGAGCGTCAGGTTGCACTGCAGCATATTGACGGCATATTTCTGGAAGGGGAAAATGGCGCTGTAGTAGAGCACGCAGAGCAGGGCAACAAGCCAGAAACCAAGGCTGGTGAAAATCTTGCCAAGGTCGCTAATCTTGAAGGGGTCGTCCTTTTCTTCGGCCTCGCCGGTCTGGCCGTCGAGTTTCTTGTCCATAAAGAAATAGACGATGAACATAATCAGGGCGATGCAGAGCAGAACGACGCCAAACTTGACGGCGTTGTCGACGTGGACTTCGCCACCGAGTTTTGCGAAGAAGGGCGAGAAAATCATACAGGTGGCAACACCAAGACGGGCCAGAGCCATCTCGGAACCCATAGCCAGAGCCGTTTCGCGACCCTTGAACCACTTGACGATACCACGGCTGACGGTGATACCAGCCATCTCGCAGCCACATCCGAAGATCATAAAGCCGCAGGCGGCCAGCTTGGCCGAAGCGGGCATTCCGGCAGCAAAAGGCAGGATGGCGCCAATGACGGGCAGTTCGCCGTTCCAGTTCAGGTGGGTGGTGAACCACTGCTCAAGGCCAGTGCCGATGAAGCTGTCGCTGACGGCATAGAACTTGATGATACCGCCAACAAGCATCACAGCGCCAGAAAGGACGGCTGTGAAGCGCACGCCCATCTTGTCG
>DFHL01000040.1:22671-24882 GCA_002371315.1 Bacteroidales bacterium UBA3724
TCGAGGATGATACCTGCAAAGATGAGGAAGAAGACATAGACGTTGAGGAACACCTCAGCGCCCTGCATACGGCCAAACGAGCCGCTGTCCCATCCGCGGGTGTCCTGCATCAGGTCCTTGATAGGCGACAAAATGTCCATAAAAATGTAGGCGCAAAACATAGCAAGCGCCAAAAGCAAAAGAGCAGTCCAACGCATTGCCGCACTGTCTCTCAATGTTTTAATACCTGTTTGTGTCATACTATTTTTATTTAATTATACATTTCAAACGGATTTGCAAAATTACGAAATAATTACAATATAGAACTGAACAATTGAAAAAAAAGTTAAACGACTCTCCAATGCCCTACAAAACAACAAACTATTCCAAGACATTTGTCACCATCCCCGAATTAGCAACATTATGGATTGTTTTTGTGAAATATAATAGCAGAAACTGCGTTATATAAAACAAAAAGAATCTGCTAATTATCACAATATGAGAAAGGAAGTTGCATACATCCTTCTAATGCTTGCCGCGCTCTCGGTTTCAGCGCAGAGCCGCCAGCTGACTCTCAGCAAAGGCGACTACCGTATGGACGGCTATCTCATCGTCACCAACGAGAGCCTGCTGCAGCGCCTTCATACTGAGCGCTTCGACACCATCTGGCTGGAGACGCCGCACAACGGAGTCAAACTGCTGAAGCCGCATTCAATATTCTGGAGCAACTGGACCGAGAAGCCCGCTGGCTGCGACGGCACTTTCAGCGTGAACCGCGACAGCATTGTATGGTTCCGCGACAGCAACTGCATCTCCATCAATCAGCGATGGACGACCGATTTCCTGTTCCGCAATGCCAAAGACACCCTTGAAGTCAACATCCGCCTGACGGGCATCGGTATGTACTATCCTCGTGGCGAAGACGATACCGCCACAACACACCCCTACCCTTCCACAGCCATTGTATTCCGCTATGCCGACGAGGACTACTACATCCCGATAAGCGACAGCCTCGAATGGAAATCCAACGAAATAAACCTCCGCGACAGCGTACACCTCACAATCTGCATCCAAAGAAATCGGTTAGGCCCATATGGCGAGACCCCCTACACCGAAGTGACCGCCTGGAAGCGCATACACATCTCTGGCGAGGTGGACACCATAGGCCGCTTCGTATGCTACAACGGCGACACTATTTATTTCACCAGCCGTGAAGCATACTGGGAAACACCCATCATCAACGACAATCCGAACCCGCAGAACGGCTGGGACGAGCACATCGGGCCCCTCTTCATACTGAGCCTGCAAGAAAACCTGTGCAAGAAGATGCAGGGGGTGTTCTTCAAATACGTGCAATTCTACGACCGCGGCAGCCGCTGGTGGTCAACAAAACTATACCGCACGCAGCCCAAGGACCACAATGTGCAGGGAGCGTGGCCAGACCACCCCTGCATCATATATCTGCAAGAGAATAGGTTTTAAGAAAAAGGATACGCCCGCAGGCCGTTGGCCTGCGGGCGTATCAGTTATCGGGGAATACACAATTACTCCACGTTCAGAATATAGTAGTTCTTCTTGCCTTTCTGGACAAGGATGCAGCCACAGCTGAGGATGTCGGCCGACGACAGGCGGAAGTCCTCGCCAACCTTCTGCTTGTTGACCATAATGGAATTCTGCTTCAGCTCGCGGCGGATTTCGCCCTTGCTGGCGAACATACCAGTCTCGGCGGCCAGGTCGATCAGCGACGGCTGGGCCTCGATCTGCGCACGCGTCACATTGAACTGCGGCACACCGTCGAAGACGCTGAGCAGCGTTTCGCGGTCCAGGGCGTTGAGCTGCTCGGTGGTAGCTTTGCCGAAAAGCAGCTCGCTGGCGGCGATGGCGGTGTCGTAGGCTGCCTGGCCGTGGACGCGGATGGTGATGTCCTTGGCCAGGGCCTTTTGCAGGATGCGGCGTTCAGGAGCCTCGGCGTGCTGGCGTTCCAGCTCCTCGACCTCTTCTTTCGAGAAAAGCGTGAAGATGCGGATATAGCGAGCCGTGTCGACATCCGAGCAGTTGAGCCAGAACTGGTAGAACTTGTAGGGGCTGGTCTTTTCGGGGTCGAGCCACACGTTGCCGCCCTCGGTCTTGCCAAACTTGGTGCCGTCGGCCTTGGTGATAAGCGGGCAGGTCAAGGCAAACGCCTCGCCGCCTTCCATACGGCGTATCAGCTCGGTGCCGGTGGTGATGTTG
>DFHL01000002.1:0-15980 GCA_002371315.1 Bacteroidales bacterium UBA3724
TGGCATTGAAATCTAAGCTTGAACGGGAGAAATAAAAGGAAAAGGCTCCGCACACGGCAGAGCCAGTCCCGTTCAATCTTGAGTTTGCAGTCCTATTCCTCGTGGAGTTGCTCCCCGGCAGAGCCCCACTGCGCTTCAAACTGCGGTGCAAAGATACTAAACTTTTTCTTTTCAGCCATCCTGCAATTTGACTCATTGGCACAAAGTACCGATTTTTATCCTGCAAAATGACCTATACGCCTTTCTTCATCCATTTCTCGAAAATATGACCAAATTATGACCAAATTTGGGATATATTGGGATATAAAAGAAAAAGGATTTTGCAGTTCTTCTCATTTTGAGTTACTTGCAAAATCCTCTTGTACCCCGGGAGGGACTTGAACCCTCACGCCCTTGCGAGCAGCAGATTTTGAGTCTACCGTGTCTACCATTCCACCACCAGGGCATTTTTGAAATCGTCGGCAAGGATGGGTTTTGGTGTTTGTCGGCTGAAATTGTTGCTGTTAAACGCTAAAAACTTTTCCTCTTGCCTTTCGTTTTCAGGTGCAAAGATACGCACTTTTCTGAATGTGGCAAATTTTTTTTTGATATTTTTCTTGTAATCCAAAAAAAAGTAGTATTTTTGCAGTCCATTACCAAACCATAAAAAGAGATGCAAACATCTGATAAAGTATTCATTTTCGCTGGCAGAGCCACTAACGACCTGGCTCGTCGCGTGGCCGAAATCTACGGAATTCCCCTGGGCAACTCGACCGTTTTCCAGTATGCCGACGGTGAATTCCAACCCTCGTTTGAGGAAACTATCCGTGGCGGTATAGTCTTTATTATTCAGTCCACGACTCCCCCGACCGACAATCTTTTCGAGCTCCTTATGATGGTCGATGCCGCCAAGCGCGCATCGGCGGGCAAGATTGTTGCTGTTATTCCTTATTATGGTTTTGCGCGTCAGGACCGCAAGGACAAGCCTCACGTCCCCATTGCGTCGCGCCTGATTGCCGATATGCTTGTCGCCGCCGGTGTCGACCGTCTCATCACGATGGACCTTCACGCCGACCAGATACAGGGCTTTTTCAACATCCCGGTCGACCACCTGTTCGGCTCGTCGCTCTTTATGCCGTATATCCGCGAGAAGTTCGACATCGAGGATGTGATGTTCGCTTCGCCCGATATGGGTGGCAGCAAGCGCGCCGGAATGTATGCCAAGACGCTGAACAACAGCTTCGTTATATGCTATAAACACCGCAACAAGCCCAACGAGATTGGCGAGATGCGCCTGATTGGCGATGTGGAGGGCAAGCACGTCATCCTGCTGGACGACCTGATCGATACGGGCTCGACCATCTGCAAGGCTGCGGGCATCATCAAGGCCAGTGGCGCCAAGAGCGTCCGCGCTATGATTACGCACCCCGTCCTGTCGGGCAATGCCATCGAGAAGATTGAAAATTCGGATCTTGAGGAACTTGTTGTCTCGGACACCATACCCCTGAAGCGCGAGTCGTCGAAAATCCGCGTGCTTTCGTGCGACTGGCTCTTTGCCGAGGCCATACGCCGCGTCACCAACTGCGAGTCGCTCGACAACCTCTATGAGACGACAATCCACCACAAGGGCGTCATCCATCGCATCGAGCATTGATGCCGACGCCATTGCAAATGTTTGAAAGTTTTTTTAATAATTATTTTTTTTATTAATCATTTAAATTTCTAAAAACAATGAGAATAGTATCAATGAGCGGTGCTCTGCGCGAGCACGTAGGGAAAAAGGATGCTAAGGCTTTGCGTCGTGAGGACAAGGTGCCTTGCGTTATGTACGGCAAGAATGAGCAGATTGCTTTCAGCGTTGCCCAGACTGCCTTCGACCGCATCATCTTCAACCCGGAACCTTGCTTTGTCGAAATCGACATCAACGGCACCAAGCACAGCGCTATGCTGAAGGACATCGAGTTCCATCCTGTGACCGACATCGTCTATCACGCTGATTTCTATGAGCTGAGCGACGACAAGCCCATCGTTATGTCCATCCCCGTCCACACCTGTGGCACCTCGGTTGGCGTTATGAAGGGTGGCAAGCTGGCTTACAAGCAGAAACGCCTCAACGTGAAGGCTCTGCCCGCCAATATGCCCAACGAGATCGTTGTCGACATCACCAAGCTCGATGTTGCACAGCGCGTGAAGGTTCAGGACATTCCGACCAACAACTTCGAATTTCTCAACCCCAAGAGCAGCGAGGTGCTTGTCGTCAACAGCACCCGTGCTTCCGCTACTGCCGATGATACCGAGGCTGCAGCTGAATAAATGCTTGATTGAGTTCGCAATGGAGAGTCGCGACCGCACCGTCGCGACTCTTTTTGTCAACAGGCTATGAGGCAATATCTGCTTTTCGACCTCGACCGCACGCTGTGGGACTTCGACGGCAATGCCGAGCGGACCTACCGCGCTATGTTCGACAGTTTCGGATTGAAGGCCTTGTGCGGTGTCTGTTTCGAGACTTTCCACGAACGCTACCGCATCATCAACGATACCCTGTGGGAGGCCTATCGCAACGGCACTATCAGCAAGGAAATGCTGTCGCTGCGCCGTTTTTCGCTTACGCTGGCCGATTTCGGATGCGATGCCGAGTCGGCCGAGATCGTGCACCTGTCGCGCAAGATGAGCGACTACTACGTCGTCGAGGGGACGCGCCAGACGGGCCTTATGCCTGGAGCCCGCGAGCTGCTGGACTGGCTTGCCGAAAGGCGCGACCGCTATTGTCTGGCTGTGATAACCAACGGCTTTTCGGAAGCGCAGCTTCCCAAGATGAAGAGTTCGGGAATAGACCGCTATTTTGATTATTTCTTTCTTTCGGAAGACATTGGCTTTATGAAGCCCGACCGGCGTTTCTTCGAGGCTGCGCTGAGGCGTATGGGCGTCGGTGCCGAACGGTGCCTCGTCATAGGCGACGACTACAAGGTCGACATCGCTGGCGCTATGGCAGTCGGCATACCGCAGGTGTGGTACAATCCCAAGGCCATCGCCTTGGCCGACGCGGCCCTTCCGCCAACCTACGAGGTCAGGCATCTGGCCGAAGTGAAAGATATCTTTGAAACGAGGATTGTTTTACCATAGGGCACATCTATTAATATTAAACTACGAATCAAACGATTTTTTAGAGTGTACCCATAATTAATTCGGAATATGCATAAATCTGGTTTTGTTAATATTATTGGCAATCCCAATGTTGGGAAGTCAACCTTGATGAACGCCCTGGTGGGCGAAAAGCTTTCGATCATCACCAGCAAGGCGCAGACCACACGCCATCGCATTATGGGCATCGTAAACGGCGATGATTTCCAGATAGTCTACACCGACACGCCGGGCATCGTCAATCCGCACTACAAGCTGCACGAGCAGATGATGGGTTTCGTTGGCAGCGCCATTCAGGATGCCGACCTTTTTTTGCTGGTCACCGAGGTCGGCGAGACGCTGAAGAACCAGCAGGTGCTGCAGCGCGTCATAGCATCGGACATTCCCGTGATACTGGTCATCAATAAGATAGACCTTTCTGACCAGGCTACAATCCAGGCCAAGATAGCCTACTGGCAGGAGCAGATTCCGCGCGCCATAGTGGTGCCCTGCTCGGCCACCGAGGGCTTCAACGTCAACACCATCTTTGACCATATTATGGCTCTGCTGCCCGAAAATCCGCCCTATTTCCCAAAGGATGAGCTGACAGACCGTTCGATGCGTTTCTTCGTTTCGGAGATTGTGCGCGAGAAGATATTGCTGCTCTACGACAAGGAGATACCCTACAGCAGCGAGGTGGCCGTGGAAAGCTACCGTGAAGGGGAGGGGATGGACCGCATTTCGGCAGTCATCTTTGTGGAGCGCGAAAGCCAGAAGGCCATCCTCATAGGCCATCAGGGCAAGTCGATCAAGAAGCTCGGCATCGAAGCGCGCAAGGACATCGAGGAGTTCACCGGCAAGAAGTGCTATCTGGAACTGCGCATCAAGGTGCTGAAGGACTGGCGCAACAGCGACCGCGCCCTTCGCCAGTTTGGCTACGAGTGCGAGTGACCTGACAATACAGAGAAAAAGGCAGGGACGGTCGTCGACCGTCCCTGCCTTTTTTCATTTGGCTGTGTCAGCCAGGCTTCGGCAATAAAGGTCTGTTAGAAATACTCTATCTCGCGGGTCACGATGTACTGCATAACAGGGTCGCCGTCCTGCAGTTCGCTCTCGGTACGGCGGGTCCAGTTGCCGTTGCTGTCGTATTCGTACTGGAAGATAGTGACATACATCTCGGGCTCGGCCTCGCTATAGTCGTAGAGGGTCTGTGAAACGGGTTCGTTGTTTTCGTCGTATTCGTAGCGCCATTCCTGCATTTTCTTGCCGTTGCGGTCGAAGACGACCTTCTTGTCGACATTGTTGCCGGCATAGGTGAACACTTCGCGCTTGTAGATGTTGCCGGCTGCATCGTTGAGCGAGCGCTGGACGAGGCGGCCCTGGGCGTCGAAGCGTACCAGCGTGCGGCTCTCGATTTGGCGGTCCACATCTTCAACCCATATCTCTTTCAGAGTGTTCTGCGCATCGTAGGAGTAGTAGGTGCGGCCAATGACGTTGTCGTTGTTGTCCACAATCTGTTCGACGGTGGTGAGGCCGAATCCGTCGTGTTTGAAGCGCGAGCGGAATATGACGTCGGCCTCGGGGGTGACGTAGGTCATAGTCTTGCGCCAGCCTTTGCTGTTGTAGGCTGTTTCGAGGCGTTCGAGGATATCGCCTTCAGAGGTGACGCCTTGGAAGTCGGTGCGAGCCTCGTAGGTGATTTTTGTCACGTTTTTGACTTTGCCGTGCAGGCCGTCGATGGCAACGTCGTTGGCTGGTTTTTGTGCGCTGAGCGTTGCGGCCAGGCTTGCAAAAATGGCGAATGCGAAGAGTGTTTTTATTTTCATATCGAGGTGATTCTGTTGTTGTTGTGTGTCTGGTTTACTTATTTTCCGATGGTTTCTTCAAAGGCAAAATTACGAAAGTTAGGCGAATTGGCAAAATTTTCGTATTTTTGCAAAATCAATCTGATAACGGATGAGTACGCAAAATATTATATTGTTGTGTTTTATTTTATACACGGCATTGCTTTTTTTTGTGATGTGGCTCACATCGCGACGTTCGTCGGGCAATGATGCCTTTTTCCGTGCGGGCCGCAAATCGCCGTGGCCGGTGGTAGCCTATGGTATGCTTGGCGCGTCGCTGTCTGGCGTCACGTTTATGTCCGTTCCCGGCGGTGTCTACTATGGGGCTTTCACCTATATGCCGCTGGTGTTCGGCTATGTGATAGGCTATTTTGTCATCGCCTTCCTGCTGCTGCCGCTCTATTACCGGCTGAACCTGACATCGATATACTCCTATCTCGACCAGCGTTTTGGCGGCACTTCCGAGCGGACGGGAGCCATCTTTTTCATACTGTCGCGACTGCTGGGCTCGGCGTTGCGTATGTATCTGGTAGTCTTTGTCCTGTATGAGCTTGTCTTTGTCAACTGGGGCATTCCGTTTTGGGTGCCTGCGGTGGTCTTTATAGCGCTGATACTGCTCTATACCTTTCGTGGCGGTCTGAAGACCGTGGTGTGGACCGACACGCTGCAGACTACATTCCTGCTGCTGGCGGCGATTGCGACGGTGGTTGTGGTGCTCAAGAATTTGGGTATGAGCATTCCCGAACTGTTGAGTGCCAGTAGCGATGAGGGATATACGCGCATTTGGGAAACGGATATAAACCATCCGAAATACTATTGGAAACAGATAGTTTCTGGTGCTTTCATTACCATCGCTATGACTGGCCTGGATCAGGATATGATGCAGAAGAATCTGACTTGCAAGTCGCTGCGTGATGCACAGAAGAACGTCATTACCTCCAGTTTCCTCTTTATCATCGTCAATCTTATCTTCTTGACCCTGGGTGCCGCCTTGGTCTATTACGGCACGCATACGTCTGGTTTCGAGATGCCTGTGGGTGCCGACGGGCGTGTGCTTGGCGACAAGATATATCCGGCCATAGCCCAGTCGCTTGGCGGATTCACGCTGGTGTGCTTTGTGTTGGGGATGGTGGCGGCGGGCTACAGTAGCGCCGACGGCACGCTGACGGCCTTGACGACCACTTTCTGCTATGACTTTATGCACTTCGACAAGCGCAAGGATATGAGCGAGGCAAGCCAAGTGCGCTACCGCAAACTGGTACACGTCGGATTTGCACTGCTCTATCAGCTGGTAATCATCGCTTTCAGGCCTTTCCACAACGACTCGCTTATCAATATTCTTTTTGATATTGCAGGCTACACCTACGGCCCGTTACTCGGTCTCTATGCCTTTGGTTTGTTCACCAAGCGAAGCGTGCGTGACCGTTGGGTGCCCGTCATCGCGCTGGCAAGTCCTGTGGCGTGCTATCTGCTGAAAATCTATTCCGCGCAACTTTTCGGCGGCTACCAACTTGGCTTTGAGCTGCTGTTGCTCAACGGACTGCTGACGTTTGCCGGTCTACTGGCGATAAGCAGGAAGAAAGATGTTTATGTTAATGAGAATCAAGAATCAAAATGAATAAATTTAAAGTTATAGCAATGCTGGGTCTTGTGGCTCTTTTTTCGGCCTGCAGCCAGTATAAGGTTTATTCGGTCAAGGACAGCCCTTCGCTGCCCGTGGGTGGCGGCATACTCTATGCGCTGCCAAAGACACAACTATGCGTCGAAGTCACCGTCCAGCGCCGCGACCTTTCGCAAGCACCCTACAGCCAGTATGCTGTCGACTATCTGGGTGTGGACGAGTCGTATGTCGATACCGCCTTCCGGCTGGTAGGAATCGACGTAAAAGGTGTAAATGTCGCCGACCCCGACAACTATTATTATATTCAGGTGAACCGTGGTACCGTCACCGTCGACGATCGCCACCTGTTGCTGGCCGTCGGAACGGAAAGCAACGAGCAGAAGGTGGAAAATGCGGAGCGGAAAGCCGAAAACAGCGGGCGGAAAGCGCAGCCAACGGCGGAATACAATCTTTACGACCGTATCGACACCTTCTACACCCGCTATGATCAGCCCGAGCGTCCGTCGATGCTCTCGTCGCGTAAGGATGTGCGAAGCGTCAAGCAGCGTGCCGCCGCCGCCGCCGAACGGCTGGAAGAGGTCCAGAGCAAGCAACAAGAACTGCTGAACGGCGAATACGAGGGGTCCTATTCTGCTGAGGCTGTGAAGTATCTGTATGCCCATCTGCACAAGCAGGAGGTGGAACTTATAGCGCTGTTCTGCGGCGAAGTGAAGAGCGAGACGGTTAAGTTCTATGTCGAACCCCAGCTGCGCCGCAACGAGGATATGTGCGACACGCTGATATGGTTCTCTCCGCAATACGGTTTTATTGGCGATCCTGACCGTCTGCCCAATGACGCCTTCCCGCTCATCTGCAGCGTGAGCGGCGACAACGAGATGCGACAGGCCAATCGTTTTGTCAAATACCACACCTCGGGCTATACCCAGAACAGCAGCAGCGGACGCACAGGCACCGCCGCCGCCAAGTTCCGCCGCCGCAAGGGGTTCCGCTATCGTATCCCATCGATGGCAACCGTCGAGGTCACGACGCCAGCCTACTCCGTCAGTCGCCAGATCCCGCTCTCGCAGCTGGGACCTGTCGTCGAACTGCCGCGCCGTCGCATCAAAGCAGTTTTCGATGCTCAAACGCTCGACCTCAGAGAACTGGACAGAAGATGAACGTTAAGCTGAAAAATGAAACAACGGTCAACATTTAATTACAAGACCCTCTAAAATCCCTAATCACTACATTTCTAAAATGGACTTCAACGTATTAGTGCTCGGTTCGGGAGCGGCGACCCCAACGTTCGCGCGTCATTGCAGCGCCCAGATTGTCAACATCTGCGGCACGCGTTTGCTTGTCGACTGCGGCGAAGCCACCCAGACCCAGCTGCGACAATATCACCAGAAAATACAGGCTATCAAGACCATCTTCATATCGCACCTGCACGGCGACCACTTCTTCGGACTTCCGGGTCTGCTCTCGACGATGCACCTGTGCGGACGCCAGGAACCCCTGACGGTCTATGCTCCCACAGGCGCGCGGCAGGCACTCGAACTTCTATTCCAGGTGTCGGCCACCAATATCGACTACGAACTGCAGATCATCGACATCGATGTCAACGAACCCACAGTCATCCATCAGGGCAAGGGCTTCCGCGTCACAGCCTTCCCGTTGCGCCACTCGATGCCTACCTATGGCTTTATTTTCGAAGAGGAAACACCTCTGCTGAATCTCCGCGCCAATATGCGCGAACGCTACGAAATGACTAACGACGACTGCATCCGCGTCAAGCAGGGCGAAGACCTTCTGCTGGCCGACGGGACCGTCATTCCCAATAGCGAACTGACCCTGCCGCGCCGACTGCCGCGCCGCTATGCCTACTGCTGCGACACCGCCTTCGACGAAAGCCTTGTTCCCATCGTTGCCGGTGCCGACCTGCTCTGTATGGAAAGTACTTTCGACACAGCCTTTGAGGCAATGGCCGAAGAACGCTGCCATTGCACCGCTGCCCAGGCCGCCACAATTGCTGCGCGCGCCGAGGTTGGACAGCTGCTGCTTACACACTTCTCGGCCCGCTACCGCGAAATCGAGCAGCTCCTCGCCGAAGCCCAGGCTGTCTTCCCGCAAACCATCTGCGCAGCCGACGGCGGCCGATATTATATAGCCTACAAGAAATAAGGAGAACGAAAAAGAAATGTCCGAATTACTGTTACAACTCAATGAAGCCCAGCGCGAAGCCGCAGCCTGCACCGAAGGTCCTGTGATGATCATCGCAGGGGCAGGAAGCGGCAAGACACGCACGCTGACCTACCGCATTGCTCACCTTGTCGAAAAGGGCGTGGACCCCTTCAACATCCTCGCGCTAACCTTCACAAACAAGGCCGCTGGCGAAATGAAAGAACGTATTATGAGTCTCGTCGGCAGCGAAGCGCGCAACCTGTGGATGGGCACCTTCCACTCCATTTTTGCCCGCATCCTGCGCAGCGAGGCCGACAAGCTGGGATATATACGCACGTTTACGATATATGATACCGACGATAGTAAATCGGCTGTGAACCAGATAGTCAAGAACCTGAATTTGGATAAAAAGGTCTACAGCGCAGGCTACGTGATGAGCCGTATCTCTATGGCCAAAAGCAGCCTGATAGGACCCGAAGACTATTGCGCCAATCCCGAAATACAGCAGACCGACCAGACGGCCCACAAGCCGATGATCGGCGAAATCTACAAGCTCTACAACAAACGCCTGCGCAACGCGATGGCGATGGACTTCGACGACCTGCTCTTCAATACCAACATTCTGCTGCGCGACTTCCCCGACGTCCTGCTCAAGTATCAGAACCGCTTCCGCTACATCCTCGTCGATGAGTACCAGGACACCAACTACGCCCAGTACCTCATCGTCAAGAAACTGGCAGCACGCTACCAGAACATCTGCGTTGTGGGCGACGATGCCCAGAGCATCTACGCATTCCGCGGTGCCAACATACAGAACATCTTCAATTTCAAGCGCGACTATCCTGGTGTGCACCTTTTCAAGCTCGAGCAGAACTATCGCAGTACCAAGAATATCGTCAACGCCGCCAACTCTATCATCTCCAATAATAAAGAGCAGATACAAAAAGAGATATGGACCGACAACGGCACCGGCAACCTAATCAATCTGCTGCAATGCAGCGACGAGCGCGACGAGGGAACGAAGGTGTGCGAGTCGATTCTTGAAAGTCATCTTGGCGACAATCGTCCGTTCCGCGACTTCGCCATCCTTTACCGCACTAATATCCAGAGCCGTGCCATCGAAGAGGCTTTGCGTCGACAGAACATCCCTTACCGCATCTATGCTGGCATATCGTTCTACGGCCGCAAGGAAATCAAGGATGCGTTGGCCTACTTGCGCCTGGTGGTCAACAACTACGACGACGAGTCGCTGGTCAGAGTCATCAACCTGCCGGCCCGTGGCATCGGAAGCACCACCGTCGACCGTCTGCGTCTGGCTGCCGCCGACAACGATATCAGCATCTGGACGGTGATGGAAAACCTGCCCAGCTTCGGACTTGGCATCAACAGCGGAGTGATGAACAAGATTGGCGAGTTTATGACGATGATCAAGCTCTTCTCGGCTCACGTCTACGACACCAGCGCCTACGAGCTCGCCAAGCGAATCATCAACGCCTCTGGCCTTATCACAATGTTGCGCAACGATGACGACCCAGACAATGCCAACCGCATCGAGAACATCGAAGAGCTTGTCAACGGCATACAGGAATATTGCGAGCGCGAGGATGATATAACCCCGGGGGGCGATATTGAAGACCAAAACGAAAACGAAAACCAAAACGAAGACGAAAACGAAAACGAAAAGGGGCCGCAGCTGAAGACGCTCGATATGTTTCTGCAGCAGGTGCTGCTGTTGACATCGGAGGACAAGGACGACGACAAGGATGCCGACAAGGTGTCGCTGATGACCATCCACGCCGCCAAAGGACTTGAGTTCCCCTACGTCTACGTCGTCGGTATGGAAGAAAACCTCTTCCCGTCGATGCTTTCCATTACCTCGCGCCAGGACCTCGAAGAGGAGCGCCGCCTCTTCTACGTCGCCGTGACGCGCGCCGAAGTGCAGCTCACACTCAGCTACGCACAGATGCGCTTCCAGTACGGCAACACCAGCTATCAGGAACTGAGCCGTTTCGTAACCGAAATCGACCCGCATTACCTGCTGATGCCGCGCCGCCAGTCGGCTTTTCCCAAGCCCGGCACGTTCCCTAAGGCAGCATCTTTTGGTCGGCGCCCGGCCTCGTCATCCGCTTCGGCGTCTGCCACGCCGTTCAAGAAGAAAGAACCAGCCAAACCCACTTCGCCATTCACCATCCCGAAGGGGCCCACCGCGGGCAACAGCCCTGCCGAAATAGCTGCCATCCAGGTCGGACAGACGGTCTTTCACGTCAAGTTCGGCACCGGCAAGGTGCAGGCCATCGAAGGCAGCGGCGACAGCCGCAAAGCCATCGTCTTCTTCGACGGGGTGGGAGAGAAGCAACTGATGCTCAAATTCGCAAAACTGACTATCGTCGAGTGACGCTGGACCGAAAACAGGGATAAGCCTTTGCCGTCCGTGTTTCGGGCAGAGCATAAAAAAAAGAGACTCCGACGGAGTCTCTTTTTTTCTATTCTGGCACAGGGCCAGAGTCTTGGACAGATGCTTATTTCTTTTTGCCTTTCTTGGCGGGAGCAGCCTTGGCGTTGCTGTCCTCGATGCCGAGTTTAGCCTTGATGGCGGCGGGGATGGCATCCTTGTGGACCAGGATGTTCATAGTCTTGTAGCGCACAAATGCCTTCGAGGCATAGAACATACCGTGATAGTCGCCATAGTCGCCCCAGCTGTTCTTGACCATATAGTACTCGTTGCCCATCTGGTCCTTGGCCTTGCCGTAGATCAGCATACCGTGGTCGTCGGTGGTCTCCCAGTTGTCGTAGGCTTCCTGACGCTCCTCCTGGCTGACCCAGCGCTGCGGTGTGGGGTGCTTGGCGGCCTCGTCCTCAAGGTCTTTAGCCTTCATACCGCTCCATTTGGCCTGGTCGCTGCCGATGTTCGACTTGACCTCGGTGGCGGGCAGGACGCAGAAACCCTTGCGGACACCCATACGGAAACCCTTCTCGCTGACGTCGCTGCCCCAGGCGATGGGATAGCCGTTGTCGATGGCATAGTCGAAGATTTCCATAAACTCGTCCAGCGGCACATTGTAGCTCAGACCCCAGCGCCAGTTGTCCTGAATCTCGAGAGCAAACTGCTCGTAGAAAGGATGATGCGTGTAGCTCGTGATGCTTACATAGTCGTCGGCGTTCAGGCCGGTGCTCTCATAGAAGCTCTTGGGGGTGTACTTCACACCGTTGTAGGTGAACTCCTTCGGGCAGGTGCCGAGGTAGATGTCGTGGACTGCCTGGATGGCCTTGAGGCACAGCAGTTCGTGGTCCTTGTTGCGCTGCAGTTTGCTCTGTTTGCCCTTGGCAATGGCGGCAACCATTGCGTCGGTCAGGGCGCTCAGCTCGCTGTGGTCGCTCAAAGTGTCGCCGTAGGCGGCACCGGGGCGCATCTCGCTTTCGGGAACCAGGCCGAAAGTCTTCATACCGTAAATCACGTCGCCGAAGGCACCACCCTGGCTGAAGCTAACGTCGCCGTGGGTGCGGATGGCGGCCATTGCGCGGTCGCGATAGGTGTTGCTGACGATGTACATCTCGCTGAAGTCGTATTCGGGCTTGCCCATACGAAGCAGCTCGGCCTCGATGAATGCCAGGCCGCTGTAGCACCAGCACGTGCCGGCCTTGTTCTGGTCTTTTACGCTGGTGACGGGCAGTTCCTTGCTGACGGTGAACTTGTAGCCTTCGTCATCTGTTTTTTCTTCCGCCTTTTGGGCGAAAACGGTGGCGCTGATAGCAACAGCACCGAGGATTGCAAAAAATTTCTTCATTGGCTTATAGGTGTTTATTATTTTTTGAATGATTTTATTTTGCGTTGCAAATTTACGTTTTTTTCTTGAAATCGCATCTCACTTCTCCGTTCTCGCACTATTCCTCGGGGGCGAACATCGGGTCCCAGGCTGGCAGCATAATGGGCTTCTGGCTCAGCAGGGCGCGGATGTTGGCGGGGATGTACTTCTCCTCGAGCACCACGCGGAACATATACTCGTTGAACCAGTCGTTGCTCATAATCAGGTTGCCCTGGTAGCCGTAGTTGGGGCCCCAGCTGTTCTCGACCATCCACTTCAGGGGCTTGCCTTCCTTGTCGAGGTCGACGGCGCAGAGCGTCATAGCGTGGCTCGAGCCGCTGGCAAAGGTACTGACCCTCTGCTTCTTGTCCATTCCGAAGGTGGTGCCCATCAGCGAGCCGTAGTCGTAGTTGTTGGGGTCCATATAGCCCTTATCACGGTCGAGGAATTTTCCCACGTCGCAGCTGAAGTACATCATTGTGCTGTCCTTGATCGAAGCAATGCACATCGGTGCTATCTCGTTCATAGGCAGGTTGATGTAGCGCCAGTTCTGGCCGTCGTAGACGTGGCGGTCGTACTGGATTTCGTATACCTTATAGTATTCGCGCGTGGGGTCGTTCATAACCATATAGTACTTCGAGAAGTCGGTTTTGGCATATTTCTCGTAGAACGAC
The DNA here is from genome assembly GCA_002371315.1 of Bacteroidales bacterium UBA3724. Taxonomy (GTDB): domain Bacteria; phylum Bacteroidota; class Bacteroidia; order Bacteroidales; family P3; genus Colimorpha. The sequence continues at coordinate 13,202 of DFHL01000002.1, forward strand.
ATCGGCGTGTAGTGCTCCGTGCTGACCACCTCGCCTTTGGCGTTGCGGTGGGTCCAGTCGAACTCGGCCGGCGGCTCGCCCATCGTCAGGGCCAGCATACGGTAGATGGTGCCGAGCATCTCGGTCTTGCGGCTTTCCAGCTTGGCGGGGGTGGTGCCTTTGGCGGCGGCCATTTCGCGCAGCTCAAGTCCAAATTCGCGCAGCTTCAGGCTCAGCAGGTTGCTGATGCTCGAGGTGTTGTTGGTGTTGTAGGTCTCGGGCATAACGTCGCTGGGAACGAGGCCGTACTTGTCCACAAGGTTGGCGATGCCGGTGAACTGGCCGCCGTCGCCGATGGGGTTCTTGAACAGCCACTCCACTTCCTGGTCGGTCATCGGTTTCTTGTAGGTGTCGATGATGGCCTGCAGGAAGAGGTTGCTCTTCTCAAGCTGGTCGTAGAAGAAGGTGTAGGCCTGCGAAAACTGGAAGTCGGCGGGCAGGTTGTGCTGGCGGATGGCCTTGTTGCGCATCACGTTCATACCGGTGAACATCCAGCAGCGGCCGCTCGACTTCTGGTCGGTGACGGCCTTGCTGACCACGCGGTTGCTGAAGTGCGAGTCGAACTTGGTGGCGTTCTCGTAGTTCATAGCCAGCTTTTGCGGGCTCTGGTTGACGAGGATGTTGCGCATAGCCTTGTCCGAGGCGGTGCCGCCGTAGGATTTCTTGATTTGCTGCATCATTTCGGTTGTGATGCCGCCGTTCGATTCGGCCTGAGCCGTTTTGTTTTTCTGTGCTGCTGCCGTGCCGCTCAGGGCAAGGCACAATGCGGCCGAGACAATGAGTTTATATTGTTTCATATTGCTTATTGTTTTATTTTCAAGTCTTTAATATCGATTTGGCCTCTTCTTGGGCTTCCCAAATCGTCTGCAAAGTTACAAAAAAAACTTTAATTGCGAGCCTTTGTCGCTGATTTTTCGTCATAGGTCTGGAAATAAACAATTTACAGCGTTTGTTCGCGACAGTTCAATTTTTGTTGAAAAACGCTCTCCGGGCCCTCAAAAACGGGTTCTGTAAAGTGCTGCAAAACAGGACCATCTTCTTATCAAAGTTCACCCAAATTCTTACCATATTTTTACCAAGTTCGACACCGGTAGAAGATGACTGGTCTTTGGTCGGGAATTGTCGGCTTTTTGGTTCGGGGAAGACCCAGTTTTGCTTCGGACGGTTTGGGGTTATTCCCTTGCTGTTTCTTCGGCAGGGCGGATGGTGTTTCTTCGGCAATGCGATACACACCGCCACAGGACGGGGTGTGTCGCACTGCTGAAAAATGTGCATTGCCCGCTTTTTAGCAAAGCAGCAAGAAAATCGGTTGAAAGCTGATAATCAGTTGATGTATAATGAGTGACCTGTGATACGTGCAAGTCCGTGTCACGGGCACTATTCACTAATCGCCATTCACGAGTCGCTATTCTAATTTTTTGTGGCGCAGTGCGGGCAGATGCCCTTGACGATGTATTCGGTTTCTTCGGGGATAAAGCCCTCAGGCAGAGGCACCGACGGGATGACGGTGTCGGCAAGGCAGAAGGTTTGGTGGCAGATGCGGCAGGTGAGGTGGACGTGCCCCTGGCAGCGTCGGGTGTCGTCCTGATGGCAGGTGCAGTATTTCTGTGTGCCGCTGCCGTCGTCGACGTTGTGCAGCAGGTGTGCGTCGCTGAAGAGGGTCAGGGTGCGGAACAGGGTACTGCGGTCGACGGTGGGCATAGCGTCTTCGAGGTCAGCAAGGCTGAATACGCCTGAGAACGATGATTTTATCTTCCGCCAAATCATCAGGCGTATGGCGGTTATGTGTATTCCTGCTTTATGCAGCGTTTCTTCGTCGGTTGTCATTTTTAATTAATGCGTTAATGCGTTAATGTTAATGCGTTAATGCGTTAGTGTGTTAATGCGTTAGTGGCTGACGCGTTCGTGTCACAGGTCACAGGTCACTATTCACAATTCACAATTCACTATTCACTATTCACAATTCACTACCCCATAACGTCACTCTTTCATTTTTAGTGTGCGCATTGCGTTGAGGACGGCGATGACGGTGACTCCGACGTCGGCGAAGACGGCCATCCACATCGTGGCGATGCCTAAGGCGGCAAGCAGCAGCACCAGCAGTTTTATGCCGATGGCGAAGACGACGTTCTGGCGAGCGATGCGCAGTGTGCGCCGTGCAATGCGGATGGCGAGGGCCACCTTGGTGGGGTTGTCGTCCATCAGCACTACGTCGGCGGCTTCGATGGCGGCGTCGCTGCCCAGGCCGCCCATAGCGATGCCGATGTCGGCCATTGCCAGCACGGGCGCGTCGTTGATGCCGTCGCCGACGAAGGCGGTGGCTTCACAGCTCCGTTCTCCGCTTATGCGTTTCATCCACAGGACTTTTTCTTCGGGCATCAGGCGGCTGTGGTGCTCGTCGATATGCAGCTGACGGGCAACGTCGGCGGCCACCTCTTCGCTGTCGCCGGTCAGCATCACGGTGCGGCTTATGCCCAGTTGGCGCAGCTGGCCGATGGCTGCGGCGCTGGTGGCCTTGACGCGGTCGTTGATGACGATGTGGCCTGCATATTGGCCGTCGATGGCGACGTGGATGATGGTGCCCGTGTGGTCGCAGGGGTGCCAGGCGGCACCGATAGTCTCCATCATCCGCTCGTTGCCGACGCAGACCGACAGGTCGCCCACGCGGGCCTTAATGCCCTGTCCGGCAATCTCTTCGATGTCGGTAACGCTGCATCCGTCGGTGGCCTCGTCGGGGAAG
>DFHL01000002.1:16036-17433 GCA_002371315.1 Bacteroidales bacterium UBA3724
TCGGGGAAGGCGTCGCGCAGGGCGGCACCGATGGGATGGGTCGAGAAATGCTCGACGTGGGCTGCCAGGTGCAGCAGGTGGCGCTCGTCGCAACTTTCAGGATGTATGGCCGTTACGGCAAACTGGCCGTGGGTCAGCGTGCCGGTCTTGTCGAAGACGACGGTGTCGACTTTCGACAGCAGGTCGATGTAGTTGGAACCCTTGACGAGGATGCCCTTGCGCGAGGCTCCGCCTATGGCGCCAAAGAAGGTGAGGGGGACGCTGATGACGAGGGCGCAGGGGCAGCTGACGACGAGGAACATCAGGGCGCGGTAGAGCCAAGTGGGGAACGCTGACGAAAACGAGGAGGAAAACAGCGGCGGGATGATGGCCAGCGCAATGGCGGCAAAGACGACGACGGGGGTGTAGAAGCGTGCAAAGCGGGTGATGAAAGCCTCGCTGTGCGACTTGTGTTCGGCTGCATCCTCGACCAGGCCGATGATGCGCGACACGGTGCTTTCGCCGTAGGACTTGGTGACGCGCGCCGTTACCACGCCGCTGATGTTGATGCATCCCGACAGGAGCTCGTCGTCGGGGCCGACGTCGCGCGGCAGGCTTTCGCCGGTGAGGGCTATGGTGTTGAGCGATGTGGTGCCGACGGTGATGACGGCATCGAGCGGCACTTTCTCGCCGGGACGGACGATGATGGTTTCGCCGATGGCAACCTCGTCGGGGCTGACGGTCAGTTCTTTGCCGTCGCGGACTACGGTGGCGGTGTCGGGCTTCAGCTCGAGGAGGTGCTCGATGCTCTTGCGGCTGCGTCCCTCGGCGATGCCTTCAAAGAGCTCGCCGACCTGGAAGAAGAGCATCACGAAGACGGCTTCGGGGAACTGCGTCTCGGCACCGGGCAGGAACCCTATGCAGAGCGCGCCGATGGTGGCGACGGCCATCAGGAAATGCTCGTCGAAGGCCTCGCCGTGCAGGATGCCTTCGGCGGCCTCCTTGAGGGTGTCGAAGCCCACGATGAGATAGGGTATAAGATAGATTAATAGCAGCTGCCAGGCGGCGAGGCTGGTGTTGTGCTCGATGAAGACGGCGACGGCCAGCAGCACTGCGGCGACGATAATCTTTATTAATGTTTTCTTGGGCGATTCGTCGTGCTCGTGGTGATGCTCGTGCCCTTCGTGGTGATGCTCGTGTTCGTGGCAGTGGCAATGTTTGTCGTGGTGCTCGTCGTGCGGGTTTTCGCAGGAGCAATGTTCGTGCTTATGGTTGTGATTATCAGACATATCTTTGTGCTTTTATTTGTTTCGTTCTGAATGCAAAGATACGACTGGTTTTCTGCAACCGGGTTGCAAATATCGTAGGATGCACCTTCCACCCGCAGGGCCATTTCGCCGTTATTTCTTCGTTACTTC
>DFHL01000002.1:17485-40686 GCA_002371315.1 Bacteroidales bacterium UBA3724
TCTTCGTTATTTCTTCGTTATTTCGCCGTTATTTCTTCGATTGGGAATCGAAGAAATAAGGTTGAAGGAACGTCGAACGAACGTCGAAAAGGCGGGCCAGGTGGGGGCAGGGTGTGCGCTTTCAGAATAGGATGAACCGTTCGTTGAAACGCATAAAGAAGCCGATGAAGAGGTCGGTGTCGTGGACGTCGAGGTCGTTAATGGCATTGAATTGCAGGCCCAGGTCGAGCCCCTTGAATTCGTGCGCGGCCGAAAGACCGAAAGTAAAATAGTTGTTTAGCCAGCTGTTTTCAGGGATTTTGGCGTTCGGGATATGAAGAGCCGAGTATGGCGAAAAGTTCCAGTAGGCCGGGTCGCCAAGGGCGCTGAAGTAGTTGTTGCTGTGGACGAATCCCGCGACGGCGCGGAGGTTCCAGTCGGGTTGCTGGTATTTGCTGAAATGCAGCCATTCGTAGGAGAGGGTTGGGTTGAAGGCTTGTCCGGGGCGGTCCACATTCCGGTCCTCGAGGTGGTATTGGTATACCGAAATGTCGAGCGCAAGCTTGTTCAGTGAGCGGCGTGGATTGCGCGAGAAATGGCGTGCAAACCGCAGTCCGACACGCTCGTTGAAGACGGTGACGGTGTTGGTGTCGATGGTCTTGACTTCGCCGCCGCGGTGACAGGCGATGAAATGGACTGGCAATTCTATTCTCCATCCCTTGATTTTCAAATCGTTGATTTCTCCCGATTCAAAGTCGCGGACTGTATATTCTTTTACGTTGTTGAACAGAAGAAGGGTGTGGCTGGTTCCCATCGTGAAGCGTTCCTGGTCGGGTGTCCACGGGGTCAGATAGCGTGTCCAGTCGAGCCAGGTGTCGCTGCGCCATATTTTGGTGTCGGTGAGTATCTGCAGTCCGTCTTCCTGATAGTTGAATATCCAGCGTGCGGGGTCGTAGACTATCGGTGCCAGCTGGTGTGTGTGGCTGCCGCAGATGGTTCCGCCGATGAGGGTTAGCCATCGGGTTGGGGCATAGACGAGCGAAAAGGTGGGCCGCAGCCTGTAGAGCGAGTCGAGGCCGGCAAAGGCGGTGGCATTGAGGCCGATGCGCAGTTGGGCGCGTTCGTTGATGCCGTAGGTGAGGGTGGGCGAGAGGCGGAAGCCGGTGACGGTGTAGCCTTTCACCTGGTTCATCTGGCGTTCGGAATCGAGGAAGAAGGCGTTGGCGTCGACTTCGAGTGCCAGATGGCGGCATCCGGCAATCAGGTCGCGTTGCGAGGGCGGTAGGTCGGTGAGCATACGCAAAGTGTGCGGTTCGGGGTTGCCGACGGCGAGCAGCGACGGCTGCTGCGCTGTAGCCGCTAACGCTGTCGAAAGCGTCAGGACGAGGATTAAAAGGCGTGGTTTCATATCGTCAATTTTTGAATTGCAAAGGTACAAAATATGCCGATACTGGCAAAATATATTTTCGCGAAGAAGTTTTTTGCCGTTCTTTGCTGCGGAAAATCAAAACCTTATGTTTTCTTATTAAATTCTTTATAAATATATGGAAAAATTTTCGTATTTTTGCACGAAATTTTATCATTATATGTATACAGATACCACAAAATTCATCGGTGAGGGTTTGACGTACGACGACGTCCTGCTTGTTCCCTCTTATTCAGACATACTGCCGCGCGAAGTCAAGGTTAATTCGCGCTTCTCACGCAACATCACGCTCAACATTCCTATGGTCAGCGCCGCAATGGACACGGTGACCGAGGCTGCTATGGCTATCGGTATGGCCCAGGAAGGTGGTATCGGTGTGCTGCACAAGAATATGTCCATCGAAAGCCAGGCCAACGAGGTGCGCAAGGTGAAACGCTCGGAGAACGGTATGATTGTCGACCCCGTGACGCTCGGCAAGGATGCCCTGGTCAAGGATGCGCTGAGCCTGATGCACGAATACCACATCGGCGGCATCCCCATCGTCGATGCCAACCGCAGACTGATAGGTATGGTGACCAACCGCGACCTGCGTTTTGAGCGCAATATGAGCCGCCCGCTGAGCGAGATAATGATTACCAATTTGATTACGACCCACGAGGGTACCACCTTCGACGAGGCCGCAGAAATACTGCAGCAGCACAAGATCGAGAAGCTGCCTGTCGTCAACAACGAGGGCCAGTTTGTTGGCCTTATCACCTATAGCGACATTATGAAGAACAAGGAGCACCCCTATGCTTGCAAGGACGACAACGGCCGTCTGCGCGTGGCTGCTGGTGTGGGCATCACGGCCGATATGATGGAGCGTGTCGATGCTCTGGTCGCTGCCGGCGTCGATGCCATCGTTATCGATACCGCCCACGGCCATTCGATCCGCGTGGTCGAGGCGCTGAAGACCGCCAAGGCCAAATATCCGAACCTTGATGTCGTTGTGGGCAATATCGCCACTGGCGAGGCTGCCCTGATGCTGGCCGAGGCAGGCGCCGACGCCGTCAAGGTGGGTATCGGACCGGGAAGCATCTGCTCGACGCGAATCATTGCTGGTATCGGCGTGCCGCAGCTGACGGCCGTGTGCGAGGTGGCCGGTGCCCTGAAACAGGGCGGCTACGACATTCCGCTTATCGCCGACGGCGGCATACGCTACAGTGGCGACATCGTCAAGGCCCTTGCCGCAGGTGCCAGCAGCATTATGATCGGTTCGCTGGTGGCCGGCGTCGACGAGGCTCCGGGCGAGACCATCATTTTCGAAGGCCGCAAGTTCAAGTCCTATCGCGGTATGGGTTCGCTCGAGGCGATGCAGAGCGGCTCGAAGGACCGCTACTTCCAGGACAAGGAGACCGACGTCAAGAAGCTTGTCCCTGAAGGCGTTGTGGGCCGCGTGCCTTACAAGGGTTCGCTCAACGAGGTTCTATATCAGCTGGTTGGCGGCTTGAAGGCCGGTATGGGCTATACGGGTTCGAAGGATATCGAGACTCTGCAGAAGGCCAAGTTTATCCGCATCACAGCTGCCGGCCGCACCGAGAGCCATCCGCACGACATCGCCATCACCCGCGAGGCTCCCAATTATTCGAGGTAAACATCCAAATTAAGCAATAAAATGAGAAAGATTTTTGCCCTTCTTGCCGCCCTTGTGGTGACAATGGGTCTGAAGGCACAGAAAGCTAACGATCCGGTAGTTTTTGAAGTAAACGGTAAAAAGATATACAAATCCGAGTTTATGAGGGAGTTCCTGCGCTCTATTGGCAAGGACTCGACGGCAGCCCCTACGGCCTGCACCTACGAGAAACGCAAGGCTTTGGAGGAGTATGCCACGCTTTTCGTAAACTATCGCACAAAACTTGAGGATGCCTTCGCCAATGGCTTCGACACGATTCCTGAAATGCTGAAGGAACTGAAAGGCTATCGCAACGAGTTGGCTGCGCCTTATCTTATCGACTCCGTCACGCTCAACAACATCCTGAAGGAGGCCTACGAACGCAACCACTACACTTTGCACGCAGGCCACATCCTTGTGGCGCTGGGCAAGGAGCCGACGCCCGAAGACACCCTGAAGGCCTACAACAAGGCTATGGCGTACTACAACCGCGTGATGGGCGGCGAGGATTTCTATACCGTCGCCAAGGAGGCCGCCGAGGTGCGATTCAAGGAGCAGCTGATTCCGCCGGACGATCCGCGCAGGAAAGACGACGGCGATCTTGGTTGCTTCAGCGTTTTCGAAATGGTTTATCCTTTCGAATCGGCCGCCTACAGCCTCAATGTCGGCGAGGTGTCGAAACCTGTCCGCACAAGTTACGGCTATCATATCGTGAAGCTTTTCGAGAAGAATCCGTATTTCAACAGGTGTTCGTTCCAGCATATATGGGTTTCGGACAAGGGCGAAAAGGAAAAATCCTTTGCCCGTATCCTTGACGCCTACAAGAAAATTGTTGATGGCGAGAACTTCAATACGGTGTGTAGCAACTATAGTGACGATCAGAGTACTGCCGAAAAGGGCGGTCTGATCAGCAATGCGTCGGCCAGACAGATACCTTCCGAGTATGTGATGCTGCTGTCGCAGATGAGTCCTGGCGATATGACCGAGCCGTTCAAGACCCAATACGGATGGCATATACTGAAGCTTGTGGCCCGCGACACGCTGCCCGCCTACGAGGATATGGTGCCGTACTACAAGCAGCGCCTGACGCGCGACTCGCGTAGCCGCAAGCCTCGCGAGGCCTTCGTCGAGCAGTGCAAGCGGAAATACAATTTCTGCGACTATACTAAAATGTATATGAAACCGGCCAAAGTCAAAGGCAAGAAGGGCAAGCAGGACAAACAGCCGCTGGCGTCGCTGGCGGAATGCCGTTCGGCAATAAACGATTCGGTCTTCTCCAAGTCCTGGCGCTACCGTGAGGGTATGGTCACCGATATGCGGCCGCTCTTCAGCGTCGAGGATATTGAATATACGGCTGTCGACCTGCTGAAGTTCGTCGAGGAGCACCAGAAGGCCGAAGCGCATTGCGACCTTCAGATGTATCTCGAAAACAGATACAACAACTTCATCAACGACAAGGTGTTCGAGTATGCAAACAATCACCTGGAAGAGGAACACAATGAATTTGCAACGCTGATGGACGAATACCGCAACGGTCTGATGATTTTCTCCTACAACGACAGGATGATATGGTCCAAAGCCATCAAGGACACTGTGGGCCTTGCCGAATTCTACAAGATGTATTCCGCCGAACGCAGCATCGACAACGAGGCCGACGCTCCTTATTTCTGGAACGAACGTGCCGACGTGACGGTGGCCTCGGTTCCCGACAGCGCTACCATCGACCCCGCCAAGGTGGTGAAAATTATGCAGAAAGCAGCCAAGAAGGGCTGGAGCAGCGAGGAGATAAACAACGCTATCGGTGCAAAAGCAAAAGGTAGTTTCAACGTCGAGAAGCGTCCCCTCGTCGAAAAGGAACATCAGAACACGCTGAAGAGCAACCAGTGGCGTCCGGGCACCTATGTCAATCCGACGAAATCTGGCTACGAGGTGGTCCGTGTCGACCGCATCTACGACCCGTGCCTCAAATCGCAGAGCGAGGCTCGTGGATACTACGTCAACGAGTACCAGAACTATCTTGAGAAAGAATTGATCAAGCAACTCAGAAAGAAATACAACGTCGTCATCCACCAGGATGTTATCGACGAGATTACCTATTGAAAAAAAAACTAATCCACTGACAAATGCACAAGTTATTTGCATTCATTCTCCTTGCAGCTGCTGCCATCCCGCTTTTCGCCCAGAACAACGGGGCTGCCAGCGCATCAACCGACGAGCCGGTTGTCGACAAAGTGATTGCCATCGTCGGCAAAAACATAGTCAAACTGTCGGACATCGAAAACGGATATGTCCCTATCAGAATACGCCAGGGATACGACAACGCTTTTGAAAACCGCTGCAATATCCTTGAGGGACTTCTTATTTCCAAACTCCTTGTCCATAAGGGACAGATTGACAGCACCGATGCCGACATATCGGACGAGAGCGTGGCGGAGAATGTGCAATACTATATGAACGCCTACGAGCAGCAATACGGCAGCAAGGAGGCTATGCGCCAAGCCACAGGTTATACCTACGACGAACTCAAGGATATTCTGGGCAAGATGCTGCGCGAGCGTATGCTTTCCGAACGTGTCCGCGCCGAGTTGACCAACTCTGTCAAGGTCACGCCGCACGAGGTAACGGAGTTTTTCAATAAAATTCCCAAGGACAGTATCCCCACTTTTGAGGAGACCTATGAAATCGCCGAGATAGTCCGCAAACCGGATATCAGCGAGGCCGAACGCGACCGTGTCAAGTTGGAGCTTAACAAGATGCGCGAGCGTGTGCTGAGCGGTAACGCACAGTTCTCGACGCTGGCCACGCTCTACTCCGAAGACCCCGGTTCGGCCGGAAAGGGCGGCGAGCTGGGTTTCTTCCCGCGAGGCTATATGGTGTCCGAGTTCGAGGCTGCCGCCTTCTCGCTCAAGCCTGGCGAGGTCTCGCCGGTCATCGAAACCAAATTCGGATTCCACATCATCCAGTTCATCGAGCGCCGCGGCAATACCGTCAACTGCCGTCATATCCTGATGACGCCCAAGGTCTCGTCCGAAGACCTGCTCCGCAACCGTATGCTGCTGGACAGTATAGCACAGGAAATCAGACTTGGCCATACGACGTTTGCCGATGCTGCTATGCGCTATTCCGACAATGCCAACAAGATTGAAGGCGGCAAGGTCACGCACCCCACGTCTGGCGGCTACCAGTTCACCCTTGACGAGCTCAAGCAGCTCTATCCTGGTATCGGCTTTTCGCAGATGGACGCCGGTCAGGTCAGCAACGCCACGGCGATGAAGACCGAGGAGAACAAGGATGCCTATCGCATCGTCACCGTCCTGCGCCGCAATCCCGAACACAAGGCCAACCTTACCGACGACTATGACCGCATCTACAACGCTGCGCTCCAAAACGCCAAGCAGGAAAAGATCTACGACTGGGCGCAGAAAACAATAAAGAATACATATATACATATAGACGACGAATTCAAGAACTGCAGCTTTAAGCTGAAGTGGGTTGAATGAGACGCTACAAGCTTACGGATAAAAAAGTATGTCATCAGATAAAGAAACATTGGACAGCCTGGTTGGCAAATACCAACAACTCAGAACCGAAATCGCAAAAGTGATTATCGGACAGGACAGCGCCGTCGAAAGCCTTCTGGTCTCCATTTTCACTGGTGGACATTGTTTGCTGGTGGGTGTGCCGGGACTGGCGAAGACCCTTATGGTCAACACCTTGTCGAAAGCCCTCGGACTTTCGTTCAGCCGCATACAATTCACGCCCGACCTGATGCCGTCGGACATTACGGGTACTGAAATCCTCGACGAGAACCGCCGTTTCCGCTTCGTGAAGGGACCGGTTTTCGCCAACATCCTCCTTGCCGACGAAATCAACCGTACCCCCCCCAAGACGCAGGCCGCCCTGCTCGAAGCTATGCAGGAAAAGTCCGTCACCGTGGGCGGCAACAGCTATGCCCTCGATGCCCCGTTCTTCGTCCTCGCAACGCAGAACCCCATCGAGCAGGAGGGAACCTACCCGCTGCCCGAGGCCCAGCTGGACCGCTTTATGTTCAACATCAAGATGGACTATCCCTCGTTCGAAGAGGAAGTTGAAATCGTCAAACGCACCACGGTCGATGCCGACAACAGCCTGCAGGTAGTCCTTTCGGCACAGGAAATCGTCGGCTTCCAGTCGGCCATACGCCGTATGCCGGTCCCTGACAATGTGGTGTCGTATGCTGTCGAGCTCGTCGCTGCCACGCGCCCCGACAAAGAGGGCAACGACCTGGCGCACAAATACCTGTCGTGGGGTGCCGGTCCGCGTGCATCGCAGTATCTTGTTATGGGTGCCAAAACCAAAGCCGCCTTCAGCGGCAAATATTCGCCCGACTGCGAGGATGTCGACGCCGTCGCTGCCGAGGTGCTGCGCCACCGACTGGTCCGCAACTATTATGCCGAAGCCGAAGGCATTTCCACCGACACCGTCATCTCCGAACTCAAGAAAACAATCCGCAATCTTTAAACTTTTTTAAAGTCATACATTATGAACCGCAGTTTAAAGCTTTTCGCCTTCTCGCTCCTGCTCGGCCTTGCCGCCATACCTTCGGCGGCATTTGCCCAGACGGGCATATACATTCCCAGCGCCAAGCCTATCAAGAATATGCAGAAGGCGATGGTGCATCCCGACAAGTTCTGCCTTTTGATCAACTACAGCGGCTCGTCGTCCACCTATAGCATCAGCGACCTCGACTGGCTCGACTCTGTCTATCGCGTCGCCTTTGCCGACCGCTCCAACCCCAAACTCTATGCCATCACCATCGAAGGCTACAGCAACAGCGAGGCACTGTCGGAAGAACGTGTCGATTTGATTTACAAATATTTCGCCGGACGCTGCTATGCCCCGTTCCCCATACGCTATGCCCCCAACCCAATCCACTGCACCTGCCACGGCGACACGGTCGAGACGGTGCGCTACGAGGTGCCGGTGTCGCGTAAGGCCTACAATGTCAGCGACCTGCCCGAAAGCCGACGGACTTTCAACAAGACTATGAAGCTCGACAACTGCGTCCTCATCACGCTCCAGAACGACCCCGACGCCTGCCTCGGCGCGGCAAGGGGATGTATGGTGCCATCGATGGACACGACCATCCGCGGCTACTATGCCTCGGTGTTTATGAAACGGGGCGCGCTCTACAATGTTCAGGAAACCAAGGACAGCTGCCCGTCGGATGTACGTTTTTCGATTGAGGAACACCTTGACTACAAGCCTATTGTGGAAGAATATTTCCTCGTGCCGCACCGCAAGCAGCTTATCGTCCAGGTCGGCTATGTCGTCCTCCACAGCAGTATCAACCGCACATACGGCGAATGCAAGGGTACGCTGCCCGACTCCATCTACGTCCGATTCCCCGTCACGCAGGAACAGCTCGACAACAAGATACGCATCTTTGGAAAGAAGTATTCTGAAAAGGGTATGGAGTACAAAGCCCTTACAACCAAGAAGATGCCTTCAAAAGTGTCGCTGAGTGTCCAGGCTGCCGTCAATGTTATGCAGCTCGACACCATCTTCCTCGGCAAACGCATCCAACCCAACGAGTTGAACGACTATTTCTACGAATGCAAGACCGACAAGGAGGATGGCTCCTTCAAAGCCGAAGGAAAGCATTGGAAGGCCTATCGCCTTGACCGTCACGGCAACTACGAAATCAAAAAGTCGCTGCAGGCCCTGATGCGCATCGTCGAGGACGAGGTTGAGGAAATAGAGGAAGAAACCAACAGCGACCGGCGCTATAAGGACGACGAGGAAATCGAAGAGTAGTGGACAGTGACCTGAAAACGCGCTAATGTGTCATTGCGTCAGTGCGTTGGCGGCCAGCGAGGCCATATCAACGTGACAAGTGACCAGTGACACGCGACCTGCGATTTCAACTTTCAACTAATCTGCGACGAGTGATTCCAATTATCAACTTTCAATTTTCATTTTCAAAATGGGCTATTTACAGACCGATGTGACCAAAGTCACAACACGTGTATTACAGAATATGAAGCTGCACGGCGAGAAAATCGCTATGCTTACGGCCTACGACTTCTCGATGGCGCAGCTCCTCGACCGCACAAAAATCGATGTCGTACTGGTCGGCGACAGCGCTGCCAACGTTATGGAAGGCTACAAAACCACGCTCCCCATCACGCTCGACGAAATGATTGTCTACGCCTCGTCGGTGACGCGCGCCATCAATCGCGCGTTCGTCGTCGTGGATATGCCCTTCGGAACCTATCAGGGCAACTCCAAGCAGGCTCTTGCCTCGGCCATACGCATTATGAAGGAGACCGGCGCCGATGCCGTCAAGCTTGAAGGTGGCGAAGAGGTGCTTGAATCCATCCAGCGCATCCTGAGCGCAGGCATACCCGTAATGGGCCACCTTGGACTTACGCCGCAGAGCATCAATAAGTTCGGTACCTATGCCGTCCGTGCTACCGAAGAAGACGAGGCCAACCGCGTCATAAAGGATGCGCACATCCTCGAAAATGCCGGATGCTTCGCAATGGTGCTCGAAAAGGTGCCTGCCTCGCTTGCCGCGCAAATTGCCAGCGAGGTGAAAATCCCCGTCATCGGTATCGGTGCCGGCAACGGTGTCGACGGGCAAGTGCTTGTCCTTCAGGATATGCTGGGCATCACACAGCAGTTCAAGCCCCGCTACCTGCGCCTCTATGGCCACATCGGCGAGGAAATCTCCAATGCTGTACAGCAGTACATCTCGGATGTCAAGTCGGTAAGTTTCCCCAACGACAAAGAACAGTATTGATCCGGCATTTGCCGAGCGCTTTAGCCGCCTGACGTACAGGCGGTAGCGACGCTATTGTAGGGTGATGCCGCACTCGGCGGTGTCATTTCGGCGGCTATTGCTTGTGCCGCAGAGGCCCCTGTTTGGTACGCCGTAGCTTCGCCTGCGCGATTCGCCGTAACAGGCTCGTTGTTTTGCTGGTCAGCTGCCTGTGTATCAGGCTCTTCGCTGCCCAATATGCCGCCGCCAAGGTATTGGCTCTGCGAGGCACGTCCCTTGCCGTCGACGACGAAGCCCCACAGGTGTACCTCGCGACCTGCCCAGTAGGGGTTGAGGCTCATTGTCAGTCGGTTGCTGCGACGGTAGACCGGCGCGGAGATGTCGAAATCGCCCAGCTCGGGGCAGTAGGCAACGAGGTAAACCAAGTCCTCCCATTTCACTGCGCGATGCAGCGGATTCTTCTCGAAATCAACGCTCAGCGTCGTCTCGTCCAGCATCTGCGGCTCGTAGAAGGCCACAGGTGCCACTGGTCCGTCGGCCAGCAGAAGGTTCTCATAATCAACTATCAACTCGCCCTGACTCGTCGTTTCTTCGCCTGCGAGACCCGTCGAATCCGCCTCATCGTTTCGCAGGCGAGGCGACTGCGTACCGGCCGCGAGCGCGAAGCAGCGCTTGTTGACGCGCATAAAGTAGTTGCTTTCAGTCATCTGCGCGTCGAGGCTGACGGCGTTCATACCTTTTTTCAGCACCTGCCGTGCCTTTGCCGCAAACCGCACAACGGCCTTGAAAAGAGCGCGTTGCTGCAGCTGCTCGGGGGTGCGCGCGTCGCGATAGTGCGACGGCATTGTGCGCACGCACATCCGTCCGCGCCAGCGGTAGCCAATCAAGTTGCCCAGGCGGCCGCTAAATCCGGCCATAAAACCAAAATCCGTTTTTCCCATAGTACGTTTTGTTTAAAGATTGTTAATTAATAGGTTAAGGGTCCGAAAGCGGGCTTTCGCCACACTTTCTGCCATCCATAACGCAGCAAAAACCCTATTATTGCCCACTGGCGAAAATTTTCTTAAAAGTTTGGGTGAGGTTACAGTGAACTTTGGTAGGTGATTGGTGCTGGGAAACAGCTGGTTACAATGGTGGATTTTTGTGGTTTGGGTGGGGTTTTGAGGGTGGTTTTGTCTCCCGCTCGCAAGCGAGCGAAATCTTTTAAATCTTGGAAATCATTTTTTCCAGCAGTACGGGCAAATCTTGGAAATCCGAAAAAATCTTGGAAATGTGTTTCCCGACTGCGTCGGGAAATGAAAAATAATTCGCTTAATTCGCGTTTTGCTTGCAAAACAAAATTATAAACATCGAAAGATTAATTCGTTAAATTCGATTAATTCGCAGTTAAAATGTAATTATAGGAATAATGGTTGTGTCTCCCGCTCGCAAGCGAGCGAAATCTTGGAAATCTTGGAAATCATTTTTTCCAGCAGTACGGGCAAATCTTGGAAATCCGAAAAAATCTTGGAAATATTTTTCCCGACTGCGTCGGGAAATGATATAAAATTCGCTTAATTCGCATTTTGCTTGCAAAACATAATTATAAACATCGAAAGATTAATTCGTTAAATTCGATTAATTCGCAGTTGAAATATAATTATAAGATTTTTCCCGACTGCGTCGGGAATGACGACGGGGACTGTGTTTCCGGGAGGTGGTGTGTCGCACTGCTGGGAGATTTGTCATAGCGTTAATGCGCAATTCCTCGCGCCGGTGGGTATAGATAAAAAATGTTCCGCCTGATGGCAGGCGGAACATTGCTGTGCGGCAGGTTGTTATGGCTGCTGTACGGTTATTTGCTTAGTCCGGTGATTATCAGTTCGATTTTGGTGTCGCGGAAGGCTTGGTGCTTGTTGAGGGCTGCTGCTGCGGCGCGTTTGATTTCGTTCTGGGTCATACCTGCAATGGTTATCTGTTCGGGGTTCATACCGTGTGCGACGAAGAATTCCTTGACGCTTTGGGCGCGTGCGATGGATAGCTTCTGGTCGGCTTCGATGTCGACGGCATACGACTGCACGTAGCCTTTGATCTGGAATGTGATGTCGGGGTGGCCTTTGAACATCTGCATATAGTTGAGCAGCGACGTGTCGGATTCGGGCAGCAGGTTGGCGTCGTCGTCAAAATAGATGTCGGCGATGGCGAAGGTGGTGCCTTTCTCGGTGCGGTTGAGGTTGAATCGCATCAGTGTGTCGTCCTTGAAGATGTTGGAATTGAACTCTTTGAAGATTGAGAAGTAGCCGTTTTTCTTGGCGTAGAGGGAGTAGCTGAATCCGGGCACGAACTTGATTTTGCCGCCTCTGAAGGAGGGGTTTTTGACGATGGGTCGGTTGTCGGTGTTTTTTTCGAGGATGAGCAGGTCGACGTCGACGTTCTTTTTGAGCGTCGGGTCGTAGAAGACGACGAGGGGCTCGAACGATTCGACCTGTATCGATGCCTTGATGGTGTGTCCTTCGCCTTTGGCGCTTTTGTTGTCGAGGACGATGTAGTAGGTTTCGCCTTTGCGGACTGGCAGCGAGCGCAGGAATTCCTCATTGTCGCCGGGTGCGAGGAAGAGGCGCTTGCCGTCGGCGCGCATACCCATTGTGGCGGTGGTCATACGGCGGCTGCGCGGCTTGGCGGCCACTTGTCCTTTTGAGTTTTTGGGCGTTGCCGCGGCGATGCCGGTGGTGTCTTTGGTGGTGAGGCTTGCGGCAAGGGGTTTGATTTTGTTCTGTATCAGGTGGTTGCTGAAGTAAACGTCGGTGTACTTGTAAACCACGAAGTCGTAGTCGTCCCATTCGTTGTTGGGGGTGATGTTGATTTCGAGGTTGCCGGAGTAGGGGGCTGTGAACTTGTACCAGGTCGAGTTGTGCTCGAATTCGAAGACGTTGGGGTTGCTTTTGTCGCGCATAATTTCCTGGATGCGTCCTGCGCCCTGCGGTGCCGAGGTGGGGCCGAAGGGCACGTCGGGCTGCAGCTCGATGGCAAAGAGGCAGTCGTTGCTGTTGGCTGGCAGTGCGACGGTGGGTATTTCTTTTGCGGCGGGTTTGTTGTTTTTGCCTTTTGTGTTTTTGCCTTTGTTTTGGCCCTGTACGTTCCCGGCACTGAAAATCAGTGCTATGGCGAGGAGCGACAATGCTATGTGTGATTTCATATTGATGCTTTTATTATGGTATATTCCTTTGCAAAAGTAGCAATTTTTTTGGAAATGAGTGTGTTTGGGCTGATAAATTTATGTGGTTTTTCTGTAGTGCGTTGAATATCAGTTTGTGCAGTTTGCATTTTAATGTGTGTCGGGCTGTGCCGTTTTGTGTCAGTGGATGCCGGAAATGTTCTTTTTTTGCCATTTTTAATTTTTTTCTCGTGGGTATTGTTTTTTTTTCGTAACTTTGCAGGAAAATAATCATTCAATACATAATATTTAATACACTATGGTAGTAGAAGTTAATGATCAAAATTTTGCTGAAGTCAAGTCGTCAAACCTTCCTGTACTGCTCGACATCGGCGCAACTTGGTGCGGACCCTGCAAGGCTTTGGCACCGGTGATTGAAGAGATAGCCAACGAATATGAGGGCAAGGCCCTTGTGTGCAAGGTGGATGTCGACGACGCCCCCGGCATTGCGTCGGAGTTCCGTGTGCGCAATGTGCCTACCGTGCTGTTCATCAAGAACGGCGCCGCCGTTGACAAGTCGGTGGGTCTTGTTGCCAAGGCTACGCTGACCGACAAACTGAATGCGCTGCTTTAAGCAGTGGTGAGGCAGGAGCGGAAAACCGTCATTGTGCTGCGCCCAGGGGTGCCGCGAGGGTGACGGTTTTCGACTTCTGGCTTTAATGCTCTTTCGCGCGTGTTTGCTGAAATAGAGAAATATAAGTCGTTAGATTTCTTTGCCAGGCAGGTTGTCGAGGGTTTTATAACCGGCCTTCACAAGAGCCCGTTCCACGGTTTTTCGGTCGAGTTTGCGGAGCATCGCCTTTACAACAGCGGCGAATCGACGAAGAATATCGACTGGAAGCTTTACGGGCGCACGGACAAGCTGTTTGTCAAGCGTTTCGAGGAGGAGACCAATCTTCGGTGCCAGGTGCTGATAGACCAGTCGTCGTCGATGTATTTCCCCATCGAGCGGCACGGCCAGTTCCAGTCGCCTAACAAGCTGACCTTTTCGGTCTATGCCTCGGCGCTGATAATGGAGCTGCTGATGCGCCAGAGGGACGCCTTCGGGCTGACGCTGTTTTCGGACAAGATAGACCTGCAGACCGAGGTGCGCTCGAACGTGATGCACCAGCGGTATGTCTATTCCATTATGGAACAGCTGCTTCAGCCTGTCAAGGGCGAGAGCCTGCAGCAACGGGGCACGTCGATAGCCGGGGCGATACACCTTATGGCCGAGAAGATGCACCGCCGCTCGCTGGTGGTCATATTCACCGACGCCTTTGTGCGGCCCGACGAGCGCGAGCCGCTGTTCGATGCCTTGCGCCATTTGCGCCACTGCAAGCACGAGGTGCTGCTTTTCCACACCTACGACCGCGACAAGGAGCTGGAACTCAACTATGGCAACAAGCCGTACTGGTTCATAGATATGGAGACCGGCAAGCGCGTCAAGGCTTTCCCGAGCGAGATTGCCGCCAGCTACAGTGCCACGATGCGGCAGCAGACCGAAGAGGTAAGACGCCACGCGATGCAGTATCGCATTGATTATGTGCCTGTCGACATCAATCAGGGCTTCGACCAGGTGATGCAGCCTTACATCCTGAAGCGGTCGAGGCACTTTTAGCCGCTTTCCTCGCCGTCAGGCAACGGTAGGCGTGCTGCGCGTCAATGCGGACAGGGTTTCCCCATCTGGAATGAAAAAATAGGAGAATAACCAATGAACAAACTGAATGTTAAACTATTGTTGCTGACGGCCTTCGCCGTGCTGGCAGTATCGTGCGGCAAGAAAGATGGTGTTATCGATAGAGGTAACAGGATTGACGGTGTCGTCGCCATAGAGAGTGGCTATATGAACAACCAGCTGTATTACAGCACTGGCGACTTTGTCGAGGAGGACTGGCATTGGGACGGCAAAATGATGTATCGCATTGACTATCGCGGCGACCATCCTTACTCGGAGAACTTTTTCTATGACGGGCGTCGCCTTGAGCGCACTACTGTGCCGGCCTATGGCATCAGGTCGGAGTTCTTTTATGACGGACGCCAGCTGGAACATATAGATTTCTTCCGCAATGACTCGAATTATATGACGGTCCGTTTTACGCACGACGACGGGCAGCTGTCGGAAATTGTTGTGGATTATTTTAGCAATGAGGTCGACACGTCGGCGGTGGCCGTAGCGATGCACAGCAACCCGCTTGCTGCCTTGCTGGGTGCCGAACTGGCATCGAAGCTGGAAGCCCAAAGCATAGAGCGTTTCTGCGCAAGCAACGGGAAAGGGGTCAGGACGCGGCAGACGCGCTACGAGCTGACCTGGACCGAGAACAATGTCACCGCCATAAAGTGCACCGATGCCGACGGAGTGCGCAAAATCGCACTCACTTACGACGATAAGCGGAACCCGTACAACCAGTTGTTTGGCTATCGCGAGTTGTCCGACCCGATGTTCGGCTTCGAAATGCTGTCCGAAAACAATATTACAAGTATCCGTATGCCATACAGATTCAGTGCAAATCAGCTGTTTAGCTATAGCTATGAATATGACGGCAGCATCCCGACCAAGCGCACGCTGACCTATTCGTACCCCGTTGTCAACGGTCAGAATTTCGATAGTGCTATGTATAAATACGTGAAGGTCGAGACGTTCAAATATGTTGAATAGAGAATTGTAACTGTAACTATATCTTAAACTTGCGCATACTGTGCCTATTTTTGAATCATCGTCAATAGCATCGGTCGCCGTCCACCGCGTCGGCAACAAGGAGACTTCGGAAGGCTACATACTTTCTGACAAGCCAGTGAAACTCAGCGAGGCACTTCAGGACTTGCTTGTCAACTATTTCATTTCGCCGTTCAAGGTGGAGGAGTACTATCACCTATGCGACGACGACAATCTTCAGTTGAATAATATCTACCAGGCTGCCTGCCAGGTGTTTGACGATGCCGACAGCCTGATGGATGTGTCGCGCGGCATTGCCAAGCATCTCTATGATTCCTGCACGCACCCCAACATCAAGGGTGGCGACCTGTTTGTGGTGTATTTCTCGGAATGCCAATGGAATGGCGAGACGACCAATGCCTTGGGCATCTTCAAGTCGGAGAACAAGTCGCAGTTTCTAAAGGTGCTGCACGACGAGGAGGAATGGAGCCGTGAGAGCGGCAACGAGTCGGCTTCGGCCATCTTCAAGATGGACATCGACAAGGGCATAGACGTCAACAAACTGGACAAGGGTGCTCTTATTTTTAACCTCGAGCGCGACAAAGGCTTCATTGTCAGTGTTGTCGATGCCACCAACCGCGGTATGGACGCAGTATATTGGAAGGACAGCTTCCTGCACATCTGCCAGCGTCAGGACGAGTACTATAACACCCATCAGGTGATGCAGGCCTACAAGAAGTTCGTCACCGACGAGCTGCCCCAGCAGTACGAGGTCAGTAAGGCCGATCAGGCCGACCTGCTGAACCGCAGTGTGAGCTTCTTCAAGGAGAACGAAAGCTTTGATATGGACGACTTTGCGCGCGACGTCATCGGCCAGCCCGAGGTCATAGACAGCTTCAAGCAGTACCGCGAACAGTATGAGCAGGAGAACGATGTGCAGCTTCCCGACAACTTCTGCATCAGTGAAGGCGCCGTCAAGAAGCAGGCACGCTCGTATCGCAGCGTCATCAAGCTCGACAAGAACTTCCACATCTACGTCCACGGCGACCGCAAGCTCATCGAGCAGGGCGAGGACGAGAAGGGCAAGTTCTACAAGGTCTACTACAACGAAGAGAGCTGATTCCTTAACTATCAAGAATATGAGACGATTAACGATAATATTAACAATGCTCGCCATTATGACAACCGGATGCAAGTCGCACAAGGACAGCGTCGTCAACGCACGTCCCGAATTCAATGCCGAGGATGTTTGGCAGCTCACCGTGATGCGGGGCAAGGAGGTGGTTTTTCTTGAAGGCCAGAAGAAAATCAACATACAAATCAACACTGAGGCCGGCACCATCAGCGGCCACAGCGGCTGCAACCGCTATTTCGGCGCCTTCAAGGACCTGGGCGACGGCAAGATGGCGCTCTCCGACTTCAACGGCACCAAGATGGCCTGCCCCGAGGCGTTCCACAGGATGGAGAACAGTTATATGCAGACGCTGCAACGCTGCGACGGCTATCGCATCGGCGAATACACACTCGAACTGCTGCAGGGCGACAAGGTGCTGCTCTCGTTCGAGAAAATAAAAGAATAGTTTCCCACGATGGAGCGCCGCACCTTCTTTGTCGATGTACTGCTGCCGCTGCACCTGCCGGGCACATACACCTATCGTGTGCCGTTCGACTACAACGACGCCATCAGGGTAGGGCAGAGGGTGGTGGTGCAGTTTGGCGCCAAACGCCTCTATTCGGCCCTGGTGCGCCGCGTCCACGAAGAGGTGCCGCCCTACGTCACCAAGTACGTCCTTTCGATCCTCGACCTCGAACCAATCGTCAGCGAGCGCCAGTTCCGCTTCTGGGAATGGATGGCGTCCTACTATATGTGCTGTCCCGGCGACGTGATGGCCGTGGCGATGCCGTCGGCCTTCCGCCTCTCCAGCGAATCATACATCGTGGTCCATCCCGATTTTGCCGGCGAATATGGCGACCTTGGCGAGGAGGAAATCAAGATACTCGACGCCCTGTCGCGCAAGGAGCGGCTCGAAATCGGCGAGGTGGCCGAAATAACAGGCTACCAGAAGATTATGCCACTCATAAAGTCGATGATTGAGCGGCGTATCATACTGATGGACGAGGAGCTGAAGCAGCGCTACACGCCGCGCCGCTCGGCATACCTGTCGCTGAACGAAAAATATCGCGACGAGGGCGAGCTGAAACTCCTTTTCGACGCGCTCGAAAAGAAGGCGGCAAACCATAAGCAACTGCTTGTCCTGATGCAGTTTATGCAACTCAGCGGCTTTGGCGCCAACGAGGTGAAGAAGAAAGAGCTGACCGACAACAAGGAACTGTCGGCCTCGGCCCTCGACACGCTGATAAAGAAAGAGATACTCGTCGTGCAGCAGAAAGAGGAGAGCCGCCTCGAAGAGTACAGCTCGACGGTCGATGTCGGCTCGATAAAGCTCAACGACGAGCAGCAGCGCGCCTTCGAAACGATAGTGGCTTGCGACAAGCCCGTCAGCCTGCTGCACGGTGTGACCTCGAGCGGCAAGACCGAGGTCTACATCCGCCTGATGGACCGCGCCATACGTGAAGGCAAACAGGTGCTTTTCCTTCTGCCCGAAATTGCACTGACGGCACAGATAATCAATCGTCTGCGCAAGTTTTTCGGCAATGCCGTCGGTGTCTACCACTCGCGCTTCAACACCCAGGAGCGTGCCGAGGTGTGGCGCCGCACGAAGGACCAGGGCCCCGGCGGCTACAAGCTGCTGGTCGGTGCCCGCTCGGCGCTGTTCCTGCCGTTCCACAACCTCGGTCTCGTCATCGTCGACGAGGAGCACGACAGCAGCTACAAACAGAACGACCCCGCGCCTCGCTACAACGGTCGCGACAGTGCCATCTACTTGGCGCACAGCTGGAATGCGCGCACCGTGCTGGGGTCGGCAACCCCCTCGGTCGAAAGCTACTTCAACGCCCAAAGCGGCAAGTACGGTTTTGCCGAGATGCCGCACCGCTATGGCGGCATACAGATGCCCGAGGTGCTGTGTGTCGATATGAAGGATGCGCAGCGCAAGCGCGAGGTGCAGATGAACTTCTCGCAATTCCTGCTGGGCTACATCAAAGAGGCCCTTGCCAACCGCGAGCAGGTCATCCTGTTCCAGAACCGCCGTGGCTTCTCGCTGCGCCTCGAATGCGACGTATGTCACTGGATACCACAGTGCAAGCACTGCGACGTGTCGCTCGTCTACCACAAGGCCACCAACAGCCTGCGGTGCCACTACTGCGGCTATTCCATCCCCGTGCCGCACGAGTGTCCGGCCTGCCACTCCACAACGCTGAAAATGCGCGGCTTCGGCACCGAACGCATCGAGGACGACCTGGCCGTCTTTTTCCCCGACGCACACATAGCGCGAATGGACCTCGACTCGACGTCGCAAAAAAAGCGTTACATCGAGATTCTCAACGACTTCGACGACCACAAGATAGATATTCTTGTCGGCACCCAGATGGTCACCAAAGGCCTCGACTTCGACAATGTCAGTGTCGTCGGCATCCTTTCGGCCGACAACCTCATCTCGTTCCCCGACTTCAGGGCCTACGAGCGCAGCTTCCAGCAGATGACGCAGGTCAGCGGACGCGCCGGCCGCCGCGGCAAGCAGGGCAAGGTCATCATACAGAGCTATCAGCCTTACCATCAGGCTATTCGTGACGCTATGGCCAACGACTACGAGTCGATGTACAAGAGCCAGATCGTCGAGCGGCGCGTGTTCAAGTATCCGCCCTATTACAAGCTGATTGTCATTACGGTACGCCACCAGAAGGAGGACCTTGTCAACCAGGTTGCCGCGCTCTATGCCGCCCGCCTGCGCGAGCAGTTCGGCACGCGCGTGATGGGCCCCGAATACCCCAACGTGGCGCGCATCCGCAACCAGTACCTGAAGCGCATAATGGTGCGCTTTGCCGTGGGCGAGGCCATCGGCGAGGGCAAGCGAATAATGCTGAGCCTTGCCGACGAGGTGCTGAAAGACAAGGCCTTGGCCCGCGTCCAGATTCTTTTCGACGTCGATCCGCAGTAGGCGTCCCTTCTTCCAGTCGTTTTGCTTCTTTTTCCCGCAGCCTGCCACGCGGCGGCAACCTTCACGTTCGGTGCCCCCAAAGGGGGTAAACCAGAATGAAAACTCTGGTTTTCCTGCGCGCCCGAAAACGGCTCGGAAAATGGCCCGAAAAATGCCTCGGAAAGCCCTCAAAAAGGGCAAAAATTGCCATTTTACAACTGACTGATTTGCAAGTACCAAATACCTACCAAAGTTCACCCAAAGCTCTACCTTGTTTTTACCATATTTCACCCCAGTGGAGTTTGACCGGTTTTTGTGAAAACTCGCGTTTGTTTTTTGCCCCGTTTCGAGCCCCTTTTCAGTGTGCGGAAACTGCCGTTGGCGGGTGCCGAAAAGAGTGCTATAATTTGAGCTTTTGTAAAAAAGATTTTGTCGGTTTAACATTTATTAGTATCTTTGCATTTTCCAGAAAACAACAAAAAAATACTAACGATATGATAGCAAAAGAGTTACTCAATCCCAAGAGCATCGTAATCTGCGGTGCTTCTTCCGATGTCCATAAACCGGGCGGCAAGGCCCTGAAGAACCTTCTGGAGAGCCCCTTCAAGGGCCAGGTCTATGCCGTCAATCCCAAAGAGACTGAAGTTCAGGGCGTAAAATGCTACGCCAAGGTCGACGACCTGCCGCAGGTGGACTGCGCCATCCTCTGCATCGCCGCCAAGTTCTGTGCCCAAACGGTCGACGTGCTGGCCAAGGAGAAGGGCACCAAGGGCTTCATCATCATCAGCGCCGGCTTCAGCGAGGAGAACGTCGAGGGTGCCGCCATCGAAAAGCACATTGTCGACACCATCAACAGCGTCGGCGGTTCGCTTATCGGCCCCAACTGCACCGGCTTCCTCAACACCAACTATGCCGGCTGCTTCGACGCCCCCATCCCTCCGCTCGACCCCAAGGGCGTCGACTTCATCACCGGCAGCGGTGCCACGGCCGTCTTCATCAAGGAGTACGGTATAAGCAACGGCCTCAAGTTCAACAGCGTATGGGCTGTTGGCAACAGCGCCCAGCTGGGCATCGAGGACGTTCTGGAGCACCTGGACGAGACCTTCGACCCCGAGCGTTCCAGCCGCGTCATTATGCTTTATATGGAAAAAATCGGCGACCCGCAGCGCCTGCTGAAGCATAGCCGCAGCCTGATCAACAAGGGTTGCCACATCGCCGCCATCAAGAGCGGCGGCTCGGCAGCCGGCAGCCGTGCCGCTTCGAGCCACACCGGCGCTCTAGCCACCAACGACGCCGCCGTCGACGCCCTGTTCCGCAAGGCCGGCATCGTGCGCTGCCAGAACCGTCAGGAGCTGACCACGGTCTGCGCCGTGTTTATGTACCCCGAGCTGAAGGGCAACCGCTGCGCCGTGGTGACCCACGCAGGCGGACCTGCCGTGATGCTGACCGACGTGCTGAGCAACGGCGGTATGGAGGTTCCTTCGCTCAAGGAGCATCCCAAAGCCCCCGAACTGCTTTCGAAACTTTTTGCCGGTTCGAGCGTTGGCAACCCCATCGACTTCCTCGCCACCGGTACGGCCGAACAGCTTGGCTATATCCTCGACGCTGTCGAGAACGACTTTGACGAGATTGATTTCTCGGTCGTTATCTTCGGCTCGCCGGGACTGTTCTCGAACAAGGAGGTCTACGACCTGCTCGACCAGAAGATGCGCACCTGCAAGAAGCCCATCTTCCCTGTGCTGCCTTCGATTATCAATGTGAAGGAAGAAATCGAGGACTTCATCGCCAAGGGTAACATCAACTTCCCCGAGGAGTGTGTGCTTGGCAACGCCCTTTGCAAGGTTTACCATACTCCCAAACCGCAGCCCGAGAATGTCGAGGTGCCGCAGATCGACGTGGCCCGCATCCGCAAGACCGTCGAGCGCTGCAAGGACGGCTATATGGAGATTGCCGACTATAACGAGCTGCTCGATGCTGCCGGCATCAGCCGCAAGAAGAGCGTGGAAGTCAGCAAGAAAGAGGACGCTCTTGCCTTTGCCAAAGAGGTGGGCTGCTCGAAGGATGTACCCCTCGTGATGAAGGTCGTCGGACCGCTCCACAAGAGCGACGTGGGTGGCGTCACCCTTGGCGTAAAAGACCTCGATACCGTGGCCAAAGAGTTTGACCGTCTGATTGTTATCCCCGAAACCTACGCCGTCGAAATGTACCCGATGCTGGACGGTACCGACGTCTATATCGGCGCTATCCGCGACCCGAAGTTCGGCCATCAGATCTTCTTCGGTCTGGGCGGCATCTTCATCGAGGTGCTGAAGGATGTCCAGTCGGCACTGGCACCCATCACCGCTGCCGAAGCCAAGGAGATGCTGAAACAGCTCAAGGGATACAAGATCCTTCAGGGCGTTCGTGGTCAGGAAGGTGTCAACCTCGACCTCTATGCCGAGCAGGTGGCTCGCGTGAGCGCCCTGGTGCAGGCCGCTCCCGAGATTGCCGAGATGGACCTCAACCCGCTGCTGGGCAATCCGCGCTACGTCACCGCCGTCGACGCCCGCATCCGCTTAGAGAAATAAGTCGGCCCAACGACATCTATACAATTTTAAAAGCGGGCTCCTCATCGCGAGGGGCCCGCTTTATTTATCATATCTTTGTTTCAAAATGCTGTTTGAACGCGGGTCAAACGCGGGGTGCAAGTGGATTATTTGTTTTGGCTGTTGGTGACGAGCTTCATCTGTAGCGTCTTGCCGTTTTTCAAGGTGCCGTCGAGGGTAACGGTAACGGGTGTGCCGTCGTTGTTGCCTTTGATGCCAATCTTGCAGGCCGAAAAGCTTTCAGTGACATCTGAATATTCTCCGAACGGGCCGCCTTGGAAACCGCACTCCCACGTCTCCTCGTCGTTGTTTACGGTTAAGACGTCGACGGTCCTGTTCCACATCGTGGGACGGATGTGCAGACGGCCAAACTCTACCATCGGCCTTCCTTCGCCATCGGTCTCTTGCGAAAAAGCATCCACCGTTGTCAACTCATTGTGATAGAAGCTTTGTACGGCATCCATATGGTAGGTCGTGCCATCGTACACCAGCGTATTGTCGGCAAGATCGGACGCTGTGCTTTCAGGTTTGTTCTCCTTTTCGCCGCAGGCGACCATTGCTGTCATCGCGAATGCGACCATCAGAATTGAAAAGATTTTTTTCATAATTTGATTAGTTTTAAGGGTTAATAAAAATGTCACTTCTTGACGAACTCGACGCGGCGGTTCTTGGCGCGGCCTTCGTCGGTGGTGTTGGGGGCGATGGGGGAGTGGGAGCCTTTGCCCACGGCGGTGAGGCGCGAGGGGTCGATGCCCTGTTTCACGAGGGCCGCCACGATGGCGTCGGCACGCCGCTGGCTCAGTGGGTCGTTGACGGCGTCGGAGCCCGTATTGTCGCAGTGCCCCTGCACCTCGAACTGCAGGTCGGCGTGTTCCTTCATCAGCTTGGCCACGCGGTTGATCTCGACTTCGGATTCCGGCTTGAGGTCGGCC
>DFHL01000002.1:40902-48353 GCA_002371315.1 Bacteroidales bacterium UBA3724
CATCACGTTGGGGAGGTTCACCATACGGGTGCCGTTGACATAGTATTTGAAGGCACGCTTGTTGAACGATACGGATACGTGGAGCCAAGAGTCGGATTTGATGAGCGGGTCGAGGAGTTCTCCTTTGGCACTGCCCTCGCGGTTGTCGCCTGAGGGAGACACGAAGTTGTAAACGAGACTGGCGTGGTCACCCTCCTCGGGGGTATTGTTGAAAGCGGGGTTCAAATCTACATTGACGACACCATCGGAATATTCTTCCGAGTATAGCGACAGTCGAACCCAGTCGTTGTTGCTGCCGCCCAAGGTGGCGTTGGACCATACGTCGAACTCTATGGTGAATTCCTCGGGCAGGTAATCGGCTTGTTTCATCAGCGGGACTATCTCGGTGTACCATCCAGAGAGCTTGATGGCCTGCGTCCCTTTGTGGTTGACGATTTCGCACTCCTCGCCGCTGAGGATGTCCCAGTGCGAGGGGAACTCGCCCAGTTTCTCCTTCTCCACGGGGTCGTCGAAGATTATCTCGTCGCCGGGGACGAAATCGCTCTTGGAGTAGTTGGTCTCCTGCGCGCCGGCCGCCATTCCGAGCAGCAGTAGCGATGCTGCAAATAATACTTTCTTCATAATTTAAATGATTTAAAGAAAAATAAAAATGTCACTTCGTGACAGAAATTTCACAAATGGTTTTCAAATTTTTCAAATTGATTTTTAATAATTTGTATAAATTTGAACAATTTCTCGCCGCAGGCGACTGATTAATTGCGAGGCTTGGATTTCAGTCCTCTTTTGTTAGCGTGTAGGTCTGGCCTAGCATCTAATTTGCTCTGACAAGATGGACCACAACATTGCCTGGGATGTCGGTCATTGGCACATTGTTGCCGCTGAAAGTACACTCGTTTTCGGTCAGACTGTTGACAGTGTAGACGAAGTGGGTCCCGCTGCGCGGCGTGATGGTAAGCTGGTCGCCGTCCACGCTCCAAGTGAAGCCGTTGTTTTCGGTCACGCCGTTGTCGTTGGCCAGACCAGTCCCGTCTTCATTCATTGTGAAGAGCATATTCTGCGGGGTCATATCCTGACCATCCACGGTCATACTCTCCACTTGCCAAGTGCCGACAAACATCTCGACGTTGTAATTGTTGCCATTGCTGTGGTTGTCGGGGCCTTCGTTTTCGGGCTCGCAGCCCACAAGAGCTGTCATCGCGAATGCGACCATCAGAATTGAAAAAACTTTCTTCATACTTTGAATTGTTTTAAGGATTAATAAATTGATGAATTAAAAAATGGTGCAAACAAAAAGCCCCGGCGCGGTGCGTGCGTACCGTCCCGAGGCGTATGGATTATTGATAATAAATGTGTGTCCCCAAAAACTACATTTAGTGGGGGGAAAAAAGTCAGCGTACTATGAGCTGAGGTCATCATTTGTATTCTTTGTCAGCGGCCGTTGGCTTGCTATCGTCGTCGAGGTTAAAACTCGGGTGGAAGTAAAATGAGTGTTTTAGTGATGTTTAGGTGTGTGAAAGTACCATTTCCAGATACTGTTTGCATCTGCAAAGGTAAGAATAAAAACTTTACTGGCAAAAAAAATGCTTGGTTATTTTTTTTTTGAATACAAAAAACTTATTACTCCACTTTCAGCTTGGTGAACACCGCTTCGGGTACGTCGCGGTCTGTGTAGCGCCAGGTGCATTCGGTGCGCGAATAGTTGGGGTCGAGGTAGATGCGGCCGCTGATGTTGGCGCCTTCTTTGAGCAGGCGGTCGGCGCCATAGATGACGACGACGTTCTGGTACATATCGCCGTCGTGGGTCGTATAGTCGCCGCCGATGGTGTCGGGGCTTGTCAGGTTGACGGCATATCCGAAGCTGCTGCCGGTGCATTCTTCAAAGTCGACCACCGTTCCAGTAAATTCGAAGTCGTCATAGTTCTTGCATCCTGCGAGCAACAAGATAGCTGAAAACAACAATGCTTTTTTCATAATAATAATATTCATTATTAAACGGAAACGCCAAAGTCGCGCAGGGCGGCGTTGAGCGAAGTCTTCTTGTCGGTGCTTTCCTTGCGCTGGCCGATGATGAGGGCGCAGCTGACGCTGTATTCGCCAGCCGGGAACTGCTTGGTGTAGCTGCCGGGGATGACGACGCTGCGAGGGGGTATGTAGCCGTTGTAGTATACGGGTTCCGAGTGGCTTACGTCGATGATGCGTGTGCTGCCGGTGATGACCGTGTTGGCGCCGAGGACGGCTTCGGTGCCGATGTGTGCCCCTTCGACGACGATGCAGCGCGAGCCGATGAAGCAGTTGTCCTCGATGATGACCGGCGCGGCCTGCACGGGCTCGAGCACGCCGCCTATGCCCACGCCGCCGCTCAGGTGCACGTTGCGGCCTATCTGGGCGCAGCTGCCCACGGTGGCCCACGTGTCGACCATCGTGCCGCTGTCGACATAGGCTCCGATGTTGACATAGCTTGGCATCATCACCACGCCGGGCGCCAGATAGGCGCCGTAGCGCGCCGTGGCTGGCGGCACCACGCGCACGCCCTGGGCGGCATAGTTGCGCTTGAGGGCTATCTTGTCGTGGTATTCGAACGGGCCGGCCTCGATGGTCTGCATATCGCAGATGGGGAAGTAGAGCAGCACGGCTTTCTTGACCCATTCGTTGACCTTCCAGCGGTGCGAGGCCGCGCCTTCTTGCAATACGGGTTCGGCGGCGCGCAGCTGGCCCTTGTCGAGCAGTTCGATGGTCTGTCGTATGGCGTCGCGCACTTCGCTGTTTTGTAGCATTTCGCGGTTGTCGAACGCCTGTTCTATCAGTTCCTGTAAATTGGATGTCATTATTTTTAACTTTTTTTCAGTCCTTTACAATAAAAATTCATTTTTTGAGTAATTACAAAAGTACAAACTTTTTCCCAAACAAGAAAAAATATTTTTGAAATGAAGATAAACACCTGTCCGAAAGTTCTTTTTGCCCTGATGCTGCTGCCGTTGGCCACAAGCCTGCACGCCCAGAACCGCGAAATTATGAGTACCTACGAGCGCAATATGCAGCCGTTGGTGGAAAAGGTGTCGGGTGCGGCGACCGACAACGAGCGCTACAATGCCAACGAGTTGCTGGTGCAGATGTTTGACGAGGCGCTGAATGTCGAGGATTCGTTCCAATGGAAGTGGGATTTGGGCACATACGTCTCCGTGCTTACCTCGAGCGACCGCCAGTTCCGCGTCATCACCTGGCCCGTGGTGCGCGACAATGGCGAATACGAGTGTTTCGGCTTCGTGCAGTCGTACAACCCCAAGACGGAACAGTACGACGCCTACGCCCTGCACGACAAGTCGGACGAAATCATATCGGCCGAAGAGGTGCTGCTCGAGCCCGAAAACTGGCTCGGCTGTGTCTATCAGGAACTTGTGGAGACCAAGCACGACGGCAAGGTGTATTATACCCTGATCGGCTGGTCGGGCGTCAATGCCCTGACGCAGCGCAAGGTGATAGAACCCGTATGCTTCCGCGGCAGCAGCTCGAAGCCGCAGTTCGGCCAGGCCCTGTTTCGCCGCGAGAAAAACCTGCGCCGCGTGGTGCTCGAATATTCAAGCCGCGCAATGGTCAACGTGCGCTTCGACGAGCAGGTGGTAAGAACCTACGAAAACAAGAAAATCAAGAAGAAAGGCCGCACCATCAATATGCAGGTGCCGAAAGAGGAGAAGATGAAGATGATCATCTTCGACGAAATAGCGCCTATGCTGCCCGGAATGGAAGGCCTGCCGCAATATTATGCCCCTACCGGCGTCGAGATGGCATACGTCTTCAACAACGGCCGCTGGGAGCTGCGCGACAACGCCCAGGGCCGCCTGGACGACCCCAAGCTGAACAAGGATTTTGAACCCCTGCCCAAGACCGATCCGGCCTATAAAGTGGAGAAATGAGAGCAATTCAAAATAAATTGCTATCTTTGCAATTCAAAATAATCAACAAAGAGTTTTGCAAGGCGTTATTTTAGAAAATATTAGCACTCCCGAGGAGCTTCGCAGGCTTCCCGTTTCCGATTTGCCCGAGCTGGCACGCGAGCTGCGCCACTACATTGTCGACACGCTGGCCACCCATCCCGGTCACTTGGCCTCGTCGCTTGGCACCGTCGAGCTGGCGATAGCCTTGCACTATGTCTTCAACACGCCCGACGACAAGGTGGTGTGGGACGTTGGCCACCAGGCCTACGCCCACAAGATACTGACCGGCCGGCGCGACCAGTTCCCCACCATCCGCACCTATGGCGGCATCAGCGGCTTTCCGCGTATGGACGAAAGCCCCTACGACGCCTTTGGCACGGGCCACAGCTCGACCTCCATCTCCGCCGCGCTCGGTATGGCCACGGCCTCCAAGCTGCAAGGCAACACGACGCGGCAGCACATTGCCGTCATCGGCGACGGGTCGATGACCGGCGGCGAGGCCTTCGAGGCCCTCAACAATGCCGGCGTGTCGAAGGCCAACATTCTCGTCATCCTCAACGACAACGGCATATCCATTGACAAGGCCGTCGGCGGCCTGAGCCGCTATCTGGTCAAAATCACATCGTCGCCCGAATACAACCGTCTCAAGGAACACGTGTGGCGCACAGCCGGCGGCGACAGCAAGAACATAAGAGGCAAGAACATCGTCTCGCGCACCCTTGCGGGTCTCAAGTCGTCGCTGCTCAAGAATTCCAATTTCTTCGAGTCGCTCGGCTTCCGCTACTTCGGTCCCGTCGACGGACACGACGCGGCGCAGCTCGTCGAGGTGCTCACCAGCCTCAAGGACCTCAAGGGCCCCAAGCTGCTGCACATCGTCACCAAGAAAGGCAAGGGAATGAAGGAAGCCGAGCGCAACCCGGTGACCTATCACGCCCCAGGCAAATACAACGCCGAGACGGGCCTGCAGCTGCACAGCGACAACAGCGGGCAGCCGCTGAAATACCAGGATGTGTTCGGCCACACCATCATCGAGCTGGCCGAGCGGAACAGCCGCATCGTCGGCATAACTCCGGCTATGCCAACGGGATGCTCGCTCAATATGATGATGGCGCAAATGCCCGACCGCGTCTTTGATGTGGGTATCGCCGAGCAGCACGCCGTCACCTTTGCCGCCGGACTGGCAGCGCAGGGGATGGTGCCGTTCTGCAACATCTACTCGTCGTTTATGCAGCGTGCCTACGACCAGGTGATCCACGACGTGGCCCTTCAGCGGCTCAACGTCGTCCTCTGCCTCGACCGTGCCGGTATCGTTGGCGACGACGGCCCGACGCACCACGGCGCTTTCGACCTGGCCTATTTCCGCATCGTGCCCAACCTGACCATCTGTGCCCCGATGGACGAGCACGAGCTGCGCGATATGATGTACACCGCCCAGACGGACAATCAGGGGCCATTCGTAATCCGCTATCCGCGAGGCCTATCGGTCCATCCCGACTGGCGCAGCGAAATGCACGCCCTCGAGGTGGGCAAAGGCCGCTGCATCAGCGAAGGCAGCGACGTCGCGGTGCTGACTATAGGCCATATCGGCAACGAGGCGGCCAAGGCTGTCGGACAGCTGCGCGCCGAGGGCATCGCCGTAGGCCACTATGATATGCGCTTCGTCAAGCCGCTCGACACCGTACTGCTCGACGAGGTGGCCCGCCGCTACAAGGCGGTTGTCACCGTCGAGGACGGCTGCCTGGCCGGCGGATTCGGCAGCGCGGTGCTCGAATACTATGCCCAGTCGCAGCTCGCGTCGCGGAGCGGAACGGCAAGCCCCAAGGTGATAAGGCTCGGATTGCCCGACCGTTTCGTCACCCACGGCCCCGTTGCGCAGCTGCACAGCGACTGCCATATCGATGCCGCGGGCATCATCGAGGCCGTCCGTTCGCTTATGATTAGTGACCAGTGAACTGTGACCCGTGACACGTGAGCAGTGACACGAGCGTGTTCTTGTCACAGGTCACAGGTCACTGGTCACCAATGCAAATAATATCAATCACCAACTCCCAGCTTAAATGAAAAGAAATGCCCTTATGCTGTTTCTGGCCCTGCTGCTTGCCGCTCCTGTGGCAAGGGGCTACGACTTCCGAAAGACGGTGAAGGGCAACACGCTTTATTTCAGCATCCTGCCGGGCGACAGCACCGTCGCGGTCACGGCCCCCTTCGGCAAGGACGGCGGCTGGGGCGACCGCGCCAAGCCGTCGGGCCGGCTGTACATCCCCGCCCAGGTGCAGCTGGACGGGCAGCGCTATGAGGTTGTGGCGGTCGAAAGCGGCGCCTTCCTCGAATGCGACGCGCTGGTGGCGGTGACTATTCCCGTCAGCGTCAGCCTGTTGGGCGGCAACTCGTTCGGGCACTGCACCTCCCTGCGCACCGTGGTGTTCGAATGCGACAGCCTGGGCAAGGTGTACGGAGCCTTCAGCGGCTGCGACGCTGTCGACACCATCGTGCTGGCCGAGCCGGTGCGCAAAATGGCCGCTTTCCTCCTGTCGGACCTTCCAAGCATAGGCAATATCGTCCTTCGTGCCGCGCAGCCCGCCCAGATGAAGAGCATCTTCTTCGGATGCCAGGCCGAGGCGGTGCTGCACATAGGCCGCAACGTCGGCAAGGTGCCCGACTTTCTGTGCTACAACTTCCCGGGCTTGAAACGCGTTGAGTTCGAGGACGGTGCGCCACTGCTCGAGGCCATCGGCGAAAGCGCTTTCGTCAACTGCACGGGTCTGACGGACATCGTCCTGCCGCAGGGGCTGAAGCAGGTGGGCGCCGGCGCCTTTGCCCACTGCAGTCCGCTGTCGCTGACCTTCCTGCCGGTCGTTCCGCCCACGGTGCCGGCCAGCGCCTTTCTCGGCGTCGACAAGGGGGTGCGCGTGGTTGTGCCCTGCGCTTCGGCCGACCGCTATGCCGCCACGGCGGTGGGTCGCCATTTCGAAAACCTTGACTATGACGGCATTTGCGACGACACCATAGACCGACTGAGAATCATCTATATACACGACACCATCGTTGTCCACGATACCGTCTATATCGAGGACGGGCAGCCGATTGGAGCCGATGCCGATATGGCCGACGATGCGGAGCCGCAGGCCGGCGACGACGACGGTGAGGTGGAGGAGAAGCCTTGGATTTTCATCGATGGCAAGATACTGCGCATTGCGCGGGCCACCACGATGCGCGGGGTGGGGGTGAGGGTCTTCGACGAGAAGGGCCATCTGGTTGTGGACGAGCAGATTCCACACAACCAGCCCGTCGACAACTACTACATCAAGCTGCCCAAGAAGCAGCGCTATTTCCTGCGCTTCGATATGGGCGCGCCGCACGTGGTCGACGTCGAGAGGCAGGAGGTCAGATAGCCGCTATTCCCTAAAATTTTTTTTCCTTCCAAACTGGGGCCGGCACCGCCGGAAGCCCCAAAATCGGCCTTTGCAAACGGCTGATTTACAGCACCCGCTCCGTCATATGTACAGTATATGTACAGTA
>DFHL01000002.1:48479-48690 GCA_002371315.1 Bacteroidales bacterium UBA3724
TGTACAACGGGCAGTGCTGGTGGCTCGGAAACGGGGTTTTCGCGGGGTTGGGAAAAGCGGTTTTCGGGTGCATTGTTGAAAAAAAATTTTGCCAATCCAAATTAATGTTGTAATTTTGTACTTTCGTGTATTTTGTGATGTCGCTGCAAGCCAGCGTGTTAGTTGCAAAATATGCCTTTCTGTAGCCCCGAAAACAAAAGTAAATTAATAT
>DFHL01000052.1 GCA_002371315.1 Bacteroidales bacterium UBA3724
AAGGGCACTGACCAGCAGAATGAGCAGTGTAAAGAGTGCCACAAGGCGGCTGAGGCGGGTTTGAGGGGCGAAGAACTCTGCAATCTCGTCGTCGAGGTAGACGGCGTCGAAAATGTCGTTGGGGTATAGTTCGGCGACGATGGCTTTGACTCGGTCGTAGGCCTCGCGGTCGTTGCCGGTGTTCTCCACTAAGATGGTCCAGGGAAAACTTTGCGCGGTGAATTCGCCGTGGTTATAGATGAGAGCCTCTTTGTTGTCGGAGAGGATGTCATAGAATTTGAAGTCCTTGTAGTATCCACCGATGGGCATAGACTCTTGTTCAAATCGCAGGACTTCGGAATCGAGGGTGAGGCCGAACTTTTTCATTGCGAATTCGTTCAGCCACCAGTGCCCCGGATTGTGGTTGTCGTGCAGGGGTTGGAAACCGAGCATATTGAAGTAGTTGCTGTCGCCTTGGATAATCTGGAACGAGGCCACCTGCCCGTCGGCAGTGTTCATAGTGTTGTTGTTGGTGCCGCGGAAGGGGGTGCCTTGGCCGAAAGCCACGTTCTTGACGCAGGGCTCCTGCAGTAGACGGTCGCGCAGGGGTTGGAGGGCTTCGGCATTGCCGTAGTGGTTGTCGAAACGGAGGATGTGGTGGGTGTTGTAGCCAAGGGGGGCACCCACGATGTGGCGCACTTGCAGCATCATAGTAATGGCCGTGACAAGCATAACGACGGCCACGATGATTTGCAGTACGATGAATATTTTGCTGTAGACCTGCTTGGTGCGCAGGCGGAGGCTGCCTCGGACCACCTCGATGGGTTGCGCCCGCTGGATGAGGAGGGCGGGGACGATGCCTGCCACGAGGCCGGTGAGCAGCACGAAGACGGCGACCAGCAAGATGCGCGGCAGGGTGATGCTCTGGAAGATGGAGAATGGATAGTCGAGCATACGGCTGGCGGCTGGCGATAGGACTTCGGCCAGCAGCACGGCCAGGAGCATAGCCACGGCACACATCAGGGTGCTTTCGACTATCATCTGGAGTGACACACGCCAACGTCCGGCTCCCAGCAGGCGACGGGTGGCCATCTCTTTGGCACGGCGGCCGCAGAGGGCGGTGGTGAGGTTGACATAGTTGAGCAGCGCGAAGGCCAGCAGCACCAGACACATAGCGGTGGCCAGCCCCACGAAGGTGCGGCTGCCGGTGTTGATACTCGGGGTGTGGTTGCTGTTGTAGTTGTCGAGGAAGTAGATGTCGAGCAGGGGGATGAGGTTGACCTCTTGCAGCATACCGTTTTTGTACGTCCAGTTGATTTCTTTCATAAAGCTGAGAAGATCGTCTTGCTTGGGGGCGAGGTCAGTACCAGGGCGGGTCATAACAAAGGTGAGGCAGAAGCCGCTATTGCGCAGCTGCTCGTCGTTATAGGGATTGTAGTGGACGCAGTTTTCGCCGCGGACGATGACGTCGGGTTGCTTGAGGGTGCTGTTGCCGAAGTCGTCGAAGACGGCGGCAATGGTCAGCTCTGTGAGGTCGCCCTCGTTGCCGTAACGGAGGGTTTTGCCTATGGGGCTCTCGCCGGGGAAATGGGCGTTGGCAAACTGGCGGCTGATGGCGCAGCGGTGGTCTGAGGCTTTCCATTCGGCCGCGCTGCCCTCGACCAAGGGGAAGGAGAAGATGTCGAAAAAGTCGATGTCGGCATAGGCCATATTGGTGTTGATGGCCTGCTCGCTTGTGCCTATATAGAAGGGAGACTTTTCGAAGTAGGCCCAACAGGTGGCGGCCTCTATTTCGGGGTAGCGGTTTTTGAGGTGGTTATGGAGCCAGTAGCCGGAGGCAAGGTTCTCGTCGTTGCCCACGAGGTAGATGCGGTCGGCGTTCTGCTGGAAGCGGTCGGTGCTACGCTGCCGCTGCACGTAGACGGCCAGCAACAGCACGAAGGCCATAGAGAGGGTGAGGCCAATCAGGTTGATGGCAGCATAGAGTTTGTTGCGTGAGAGGAATTTAATGTAACTATTCATATTGTTGGTATGTTATTCGTTGTTCGTTAATCTATTATCAGTACCTCGTTTTCGCCGTAGTGGTCGTAGCTGCCGGTGAGGACACGTTCGCCGGGGCGGAGGCCTTCGAGGACTTCGTAGTACTGCGGGTTCTGGCGACCGATGCTGATGGTGCGCTTCTCGGCGCGGTGGGGGTCGGTGAGGACGTATATCCACTTGCCACCGGTGTGCTGGTAGAAGCTGCCGCGGGGGATGAGGACGGCCTCTTCGCTCTGGCCCAGCTGCAGGTTGAGGTAGTAGGTCTGTCCAGCGCGGATGTTGTCGGGGATGGTGTCGCCGAAGAGGAAGTCGGCCTTGAACTTGCCGTCGCGCACGTCGGGATAGACCTTGCGAAGGCGGGCGCTGTAGTGCTGTTCCTGCCGGTCGAAGGTGGCACGGAGGCCTGCGGTGACGCGGTCGATGTAGTGCTCGTCGATCTGGGCTTGAATCTTGTA
Organism: Bacteroidales bacterium UBA3724; assembly: GCA_002371315.1. Lineage (GTDB taxonomy): Bacteria > Bacteroidota > Bacteroidia > Bacteroidales > P3 > Colimorpha. Next base: position 2,475 of record DFHL01000052.1, read on the forward strand.
GCTGTCGAGGTTGTTGATCTGGCCGATGGCGGCTCCGGGGTTGATGTTCTGGCCCAGCACGACGTCGAGGAGGCCTATCTGTCCGTCGATGGGAGCCTTGACGCTGAGGTTCTCCTTGCGGCGGCGTATCATTGCCATATTAAGGCGCATATTGCTCAGGTTGTCGCGCAGCTGCTGCAGCTCTTCGCTGCGGTAGAGGCTGTCCTGCCGCTCGCGTTCGCTGACCACCTCCAGCTTGTCGCAGGCCAGCTGATAGTCCTCTTTGGCCTTGAGGTATTCCTCGCGGGCGATGAGGCGCTCGTCCCAGAGCTGCTGGCTGCTCTCGTAGGCCCGTTTGGCGCGGCGCACTTCGACCTGCAGAGAGAGGCGTTCTTGACGGACGGAGAGTTTCTGCTGCTGCATACTGATGAGGGTGTTGCGTAGGATGTTCTCTTTCTCGGCCAGCTCGGCTTCGGCGTTGAGTATTTGCAGGTCGAGGTTTTCGTTACTCAGTATGATTATAACGTCGCCAGCCTTGACTTTAGTGCCTTCCTCGGCGACTATCTGCTGCACGATGCCGCCTTCGGTGGGGCTCAGCTGCACAGATGTCATCGGCATCACGGTGCCGCTGACGCGGATGTAGTCGTCGAAGTCGGCGCGGAGGACTTGGCTGACAGTGAGGGTGTCGCCGCTGATGCGCTGCGTGCTGCTGTGAGGCCGCACGATGAGGAAGAGAACAAATGCTGCCAACACTGCCGCTCCCCAGTAGGGGATGGCTTTTCGAGTGAAGGCCCTGCGCAGGCCTTTTTTCTTTTCTATTTGTATGTCCATGGTGATTAGTGATTAGTGAATGGTGATTAGTGACCCGTGACCTGTGACCTGTGACCTGTGATACGAGTGCGTTCGTGTCACTGGTCACACGTCACTGGTCACTTGTTCCTTTTACAAAAGTTTTCCTGTTCGATAATAGTTGAGTTGGTGCTGTTTCAGTTGCAGTTGGAGCTGGGCGTTGATGCTGTCGGCTTCGGCGGTGAGGAACGACTGCGAGGCGGTTTGGTATTCGATTGCGGTGATGATGCCCAGGGCGTACTGACGCTGAGCGAGGAGGAAAGCCTGCTGCTTTACTTCGGCCATCCGCTCGGCCTGACGTGCGGCGGCTTGGGCTGTCGCCACCTCGTCGCGGGCTCGACAGAGGGCGTTGTCGCGTTCGCGCTGTGCTTGTTCGAGACGCGCTTGCGCCCTTGACACTTCGTTCTTGCTCTTGCTGAGGGCGAGGCTGTGCTGCCCTTTGCTGTAGATGGGGATGCTCAGCGTGAGCTGCACATACTCGCCGCCGTTGTTTTTCCATTGCTCGCGGAAAGGCAGAGGCTGATAGCCAGCCATATCGGGATAGGTGTAATAAGTGGTGGACCAGCCGGCATTGAGCGACAGCGACGGCGACCAGGCGCCGCGAGCCTGCTGCAACTGCAGCTGGGCCTGACGGAGATGGGCCTCAGCAATCTGCACGGAAGGAAGAACGAAGGCGTTTCCGTTATCGTTTCCGTTATCGTTTCCATTATTGTTTTCGTTTTTCGTTATCGTTTTCGATACCGACAGGCTGCTGTCGAGGGGCCAGCACATTGTTTCTTTGAGGGTGAGCAGTGCCTGCTGCAACTGGCCCTCGGCCTGCGTCAGCTGGAACTGGCGCTGGGCCTGTTCGGACTCCATTTGCACCACGTCGGCGTGTCCCTTGCGTCCCAGTTCCTCTTCGCGTTGGGCCTTAAGGAGGGCACTGTCGGCAGTGGTGGCCTGCAGGCGCAGCACCTCGACGAGTCGGTCGTAGTAGACCACCTGGTAGTAGGCCTCCATCGTGGCCAGGCGCACCTTGTCGGCGGTCTGCCGTTCCTGGGTGAGTCCCATCTGCTGCTGCACTTTGGCGATGCGCAGCTTGTTGATGGCTTGGAAACCGTCGAACAGGGTGATGCCCGCCGAGATGGAATAACCGTTGTGGAAGGTGGTGAAGTCGGTGTAGGTGTTGGTTTCGGGGTCGAGGTTGCGGCCGTATTGGTTGTAGGCGTAGCTTTGCGCGCTGACGCTGGGCGTGAAAGCGCCGAGGATGGCCTGCACCTTTTCCGCACGCTCGTCGCTGCGGTCGGCGGCGGAGAGGCGCATCTCGGTGGAGTGGCTGACGGCGAAGTCCATACAGGCGGAGAGGCTCATCGGCTGCCCGTGGATCGCGCTGCCGCCGAGGGTGAGGCTAAGCAGAAGGAGGGGTATTGTTTTACGACGGATCATTTGTTGTTTAAGGAATGCTTTGGTTAAAAAATTGATTACATTTTAACCATAACAAGAACCGTACCAAAAACTATACCAATTTGATTACAAGCAATTTTAAGAAAACGCACTCAGACAAAAGTGTAAAATTTATTTACACAAGTGTAAAGATAACGTGTTAATTCGTGAATTCGTTAATGTGTTAGTGGCTGCCGCATCAAATGAGCAAAAAACGGAAAGAAGAGAGCCCTAACGCGGCAGCCTGCTTTCCGTTTTCCGTTCTCCGCTTTCCGTTCTATTGGTGTATTTCTCTGATTACACGTGCGGGGGTGCCGGCGACGACGCTATTGTCCGGCACATCTTTGGTCACTACGGAGCCGGCGGCGACGATGGCGTTGCGGCCTATGGTGACGCCGGCGAGCACGGTGACGTTGGCACCGAGCCAGGCGTTTTGTCTGATGACGATGGGTTTGGTGAGCAGTGTGTGGCGCAGGGAAGGCTCCTCGGGATGGTACTCTGTGGCGAGGACACAATGGGGGCCGATGAAGACGTCGTCCTCGATGGTGATGCCGCCGAGGGCGAGCAGGGTGCATCCGAAATTGAGGAAGCAGTCGCTGCCGAAGCTGACGCCAGGGCCGTAGTTGATATGTATGGGTGTGAAGACGCGCATATCGGCCGGTACGGTGCGGCGCGTGATGTCGCTCAGGCAGGCACGCACTTCTTCCTCGGTGCGATAGCCGCTGTTCATCTCGGCCACCAGACGCATCGTGCGCTGCACTTCGGCATAGACAGCATCGCTGCCGACATATTTGTTTTCGTTATCGTTTTCCATAATGTTAATTCGTTAATTTGCCAATTTGTTAATTTGTTAATCCGTTGTTGACATATCAATATGTTGCAATGACCGCGTCAGCTCGCTTTCCGTTTTCCGTTTTCCGCTCTTCGTTTTCCGTTTTCCGCTTAATTTGCCGCGTCAGCCACTAACGCACTAACACATTAACGCATTAACGCATTCTCTCACTTCTTATATTTCTGCTTGACAATGAGGTATGAATTCAGCGTCAATATGCGCATCAGACGGTTGTCGGCCAACTCGGGATTGACGCCTATCCAGTGGCGTTCCGAGCCGTTGTAGGGCTTGCCGACGGCGGCGCAACGTTCCTTGAGTTCTGCGATGCGCTCGGGCTGGCACTTGAGGTTGACAACGGTGAAGTTGTCGGCGTCGAAATAGGAGAACATATGCCCCGCGACGTAGAACACCAGGACTCCACGTGCGGCCTTGAATGCGCCGAAGGGCATCCGCTCCTCAACGTCGTCGCCCAGCGACAAGCAATAACTGCGATATTCTTCTATATTCACGACAATTACAATTTGTTAATGTGTTAATTCGTTAATTTGTTAGTGACAAGTGACCAGTGACCAGTGACACGAACGCGTCAGCCACTAACGCATTAACACACTAACGCATTAGCACATTCATTTGTTCCTCAGCGTAATGAAGGGTATCAGGATTTCTTCCATCGAGATGCCGCCGTGCTGGAAGGTGTTCATATAGTACTGCACGTACTGGTTGTAGTTGTTGGGGTAGGCGAAGAAGTCGCCGCAGTGGGCAAAGATGTAGGGCGAGGTGATGTAGCGCTTGGGCAGGAAGATGCGGCGCGGTTCCTTGACTTCGAAGACCTGCTTGGGGTTGTAGTCGAGCAGGCGCCCTTGCTTGTAGCGCAGGTTGACGGAGATGTCGCGGTCGCCCTTTACGCGCACGGGGTTGTCGATGCGCACCGAGCCGTGGTCGGTGGTGATGACGACGTTGGCTTGCTGTTCGGCCAGATACTTGATGACTTCGAGCAGCGGCGAGTGTTCCATCCAAGAGAGGGTCACCGAACGGTAGGCACGCTCGTCGCTGGCCAACTCGCGGACGATGTTGCTGTCGGTGCGGGCGTGCGAGAGCATATCTATAAAATTGTATATAATGATGTTCAGCTTGTTGCGCATCAGGTTGGGCAGACTGTCTACGAGTTTCTTGCCGTGCTGGATGTTGAGAACCTTATTGTAGCTGTGCTTGATATTGAGGCCGTGCCGCTTCAGGTTCTCGCCCATCAGCTCGCTTTCGAACTGGTTTTTGAACCCTTCCTCGTCCTCGTTGACCCAGTATTTTGGATACTTGCTTTCGATTTCGGCCGGCATCAGGCCAGAAAACATACTGTTGCGGGCAAACTGCGTAGTAGTGGGTATGATGCTGTAGTAGATCTCGTCGCGCTCGGAACGCAGGTATTGCTCGACGAGGGGCTGGATGTATTTCCACTGGTCGTAGCGGAAATTGTCGATGACGATCATAAAGGTCGGCCGGTCGTCCTGAAGCAGCGGGAACAGACGGTCGCGCACCACGGTGGGCGACATCAGCGGCTTCTCGCTGTTGCCGTTGACCCAGTCGATATAGTTGCGCTCATAGAAGCGGCTGAAGAGCTGGTTGGCTTCGGCCTTCTGCGAGCGGAAGATGTCGTGGATGTTCTCATCCTCGGTGTTGGCAAGCTCCAAATCCCAGTACACCAGCTTTTTGTACAGCTCAATCCATTCATTGGCATCGAGCCGGTCGGACAGCTGCATACTGATGTCGCGGAACTGCTGCTGGTAGCTGAAGGTCGACTTCTCGCTCACCAGGCGGCGCGCCTCGGTGTGCTTCTTGACCGAAAGCAGTATCTGGTTGGGATTGACAGGCTTGATGAGGTAGTCCGAAATCTTGCCGCCAAGGGCCTCGTTCATAATATGTTCCTCTTCGCTCTTGGTAATCATAATGACTGGCACGCGCGGATAGAGCCGTTTGATTTCGGCCAGCGTGTCGAGGCCGCTGATGCCGGGCATATTCTCGTCGAGGAAAACCAGGTCGATGTCGCCGTCGGCCAGTTCGTCGAGGGCTTCGCTGCCCGAGGTTACAGGTATCACTTTATAGCCTTTGTCTTCAAGAAAAAGGATATGGGGCTTGAGGAGGTCGATCTCGTCGTCGGCCCAAAGAATTCTTATCTGGTCCACAGTATTATTATTGCGTTATTGCGTTAGTGTGTTATTGCGTTAGTATGAATTGTGACACGAACGCGCTCGTATCACTATTCACAATAACGCATTTTATTTTTTTTTCGTATATTTGGATTTTGTTAAAAGGACTTAAGTTTTCATCTACAGTCCTGACAGTAAAAAGGATAGACGTATAAATGTTGCTGACTGAATTATACAAAAACTCCAAATTGCTCTCCGAAGTGTGTGCCAAATTGGCCGTAAACCAGGCACGCATCCACATCAACGGCCTCACGGGAAGCCTGCCTGCCGTGGTAGGCGCCACCCTGGCACAGAGCCTGCCGCAAAGCAACCTTGTCTTCATCGTAGGTTCGAAAGAGGACGCCTACTATCTGCAAAACGACCTCGAAACGCTGCTCTGCCCTCATCGCAAGGCCGACGACGACATCGATGCCGCGGAATGCCCGGTGATGATATTCCCCACCACCTACCGCCGACCCTACCAGACCGAAGAGACCGACAACGCCAACGTGCTGATGCGCTCCGAGGTGGTCAAGCAGCTTGGCGCCGGCCGCCGTATGGTGGTGGTGTCGTACCCCGAGGCCCTGGCCGAAAAAGTCATCTCGTCCAAAACGCTGACCAAGAACACGCTGCAAATCTTCAAAGGCGGCAAGCTCGATATGGACTTCGTCATCGACGTGCTGCAAGAGTATGCCTTCGACCGCGTCGACTTCGTCGTCCAGCCCGGCCAATACGCCGTCCGAGGCGGCATCATCGATGTCTTCTCCTACGCCAACGAGAAACCCTTCCGCATCGAGTTCTTCGACGACTGCGTCGACTCGCTGCGCAGCTTCGATCCCGTCACGCAGCTCTCCATCCGCCACTTCGACCAGATCAGCATCATCCCCGACCTCGAAAGCCGGCAGGGCGGCAGCATTGCCGTCGAGGAGAAAGTCAACCTGCTGCATTACTTCGGCAGCGAGGACATCATCTGGACCTACGGCCTGATGTACATCAGCGAAACCATCGAGAAATGCTACGCCACCGCCCGCACGGAATACGAAAAGATTGCCGCCGACAAGCAGCAGGACATCATACGCCTGCAGAAGGCCAAGCCCGACGAGCTCTACTCGTCGGCCAACGAATTCCTCAAGGCCCTGCTGAACTGCAAGGTCATCGAAACCGGCAACTCGTCGTTCTTCACCAAGGCCGCCGCCATCGAAGCCCACAGCGACCCGCAGCCCTCGTTCAACAAGCAGTTCGAGCTCCTCAAGCAGTCGCTGTCCGACTACAACGAGCGCGGCTACAGCCTCTGCATCAGCGCAAGCAGCGAGCAGCAGCGCAAGCGCCTTGACAAAATCTTTGCCGAGAACGGAATGTTCTCCACTTCCATCACCTACCTCGACTACTCGCTGCGCAAGGGCTTCATCGACCACGACCAGTGCCTGCTCTGCTACACCGACCACGAAATCTTCGAGCGCTATCACAAATACACCGTCCGCGACCTCAGCCAGAACCGCGAGGCGCTGACCCTCAAGGAACTCTTCGAACTCAAGCCCGGCGACTACATCACCCACATCGACTACGGCGTGGGACGCTTCTCGGGACTCGAGAAAATCGAAACCGGCGGCAAGCAGCAAGAGGTCATTCGACTGGTTTACAAGAACAACGACACCCTCTACATCAGCATCCACGGCCTGCACAAAATCAGCCGCTACGTGGGCAAAGAGGGCGTACCCCCCACCCTCAACCGCTTGGGCAGCAACACCTGGCAGGTGCTCAAGCAAAAGACCAAAAAGCAGGTCAAAGACATCGCCCGCGACCTCATACAGCTCTACGCCAAGCGCAAGGCCACACGCGGCTTCGCCTTCAGCGCCGACAGCTACCTGCAGAACGAGCTCGAAGCCAGCTTTATGTACGAGGACACCCCCGACCAGCTCAAGGCCACCATCGATGTCAAGCGCGATATGGAATCCACCGCCCCGATGGACCGCCTGGTCTGCGGCGACGTGGGCTTCGGCAAGACCGAAGTGGCCATCCGCGCCGCCTTCAAGGCCGTGTGCGACTCCAAGCAGGTCGCCGTCCTCGTCCCCTCCACCATCCTCGCCTTCCAGCACTTCAACACCTTCACCGAGCGCCTCAAGGGCCTCCCCGTCAACATCGACTACCTCAACCGCTTCCGCACCACCAAGGAGAAAAACCAGATAGCCCACGACCTCGAAAGCGGCAAGCTCGACATACTCATCGGCACCCACGCCATCACCAACAGCAAGCTGAAATTCAAAGACCTCGGGCTCCTCATCATCGACGAGGAGCAGAAATTCGGCGTCAGCATCAAGGAAAAGCTCAAACAGATGCGCACCAACGTCGACGTGCTGACCCTCACCGCCACACCCATACCGCGCACGCTGCAGTTCTCGCTGATGGGTGCCCGCGACCTCAGCGTCATCCAGACCCCGCCGCCCAACCGGCAGCCCATCCAGACCGAGCTGTCGCCCTTCAGCGAAGAGCTCATCCGCGACGCCATCAGCTTCGAGCTCTCGCGCGACGGACAGGTCTTCTTCATCTCCAACCGCGTCGAAAACCTGCCCGAAATGGCCGGCCTCGTCAGCCGCCTCGTCCCCGACGCACGCGTGGCCATAGCCCACGGACAGATGGAAGGCCGCCAGGTCGAGGACACGATGATGCGCTTCATCGAAGGCGAAATCGACGTCCTCGTCTCCACAGCCATCATCGAGAACGGCCTCGACATATCCAACGCCAACACGATGATTATCAACAACGCCCAGCAGTTCGGCCTCAGCGACCTCCACCAGATGCGCGGACGCGTGGGGCGCAGCAACCGCAAAGCCTTCTGCTATATGCTCGTCCCATCGTTCAGCACCCTCACCGACGAGGCCCAGAAGCGGCTACGCGCCATCGAGGAATTCGCCTCGGTGGGCAGCGGATTCAACATCGCTATGCGCGACCTCGACATCCGCGGCGCCGGCAACATACTCGGTGCCGAACAGAGCGGATTCATCAGCGAGATAGGCTACGATATGTACCACAAAATCCTCAATGAAGCCATCGAAGAACTCAAAGAGACCGACTTCCGCGAGCTCTTCCAGCCAGACGCCAAAACGAAAAACGAAAACCAAAACGAAAACGGGAATGTCGACGCGGCAGCCAGCTTTCCGCTTTCAGCTTTCCGCTTTCCGTTCGTCAAAGAGTGCACCATCGAGACCGACCTCGAAGTGCTTATCCCCGACGACTACGTGAGCAACATCAGCGAGCGCCTGCAGCTCTACAAAGAGCTCAACGACATAGGCATCAACGACCGTAATGGCGACCCCACGAGTACGCCCGACAAACAGCTCGACGACTACCGCGAACGCCTCATCGACCGCTTCGGACCCATCCCCCCAGCCACACAGGAGCTCATCAAAACCATCACCCTGCGACGCAACGCCAAAAACTTCGGCATCGAGAAACTCATCCTCAAGCAGGGCAAAATGGTGCTCTATTTCCCCTCCAACCAGGACAGCCCCTTCTACCAGTCGCCCAATTTCACGCGCCTCATAGCCTATGCACAGGACCATCCCCGCAGCGTCCACCTGCGCGAAACCACCGACCGGCTGTCGCTCGTCTGCGACAACGTCGACTCCATCCACAGCGCCATCGACAAGCTCAACGCACTCACGTCCTGAACGGAGAAGCAGTTTGTTCTCCTGCTCGCTGCGCTCACGAGATCTTGTGGATCTTGTAGATAGTACCGTCTGAATAAGGCTCCTGCTCGCTGCGCTCGCGAAATCTTGTAAATCTTGTAAATTATTCCGCCTGCGGCGGGAATGCTGCCGCGCCAGCCGCTTTTCGTTTTCGTTTTGGTTTTCGTTTTGGTTTTCGTTTTCGTACGCAGTTTTCCGCTACCTTTTTAGCAGTCGTGTCGTGACGCGGTGGCCGGAGGGGGTGGTGAGGGTCAGCAGGTAGTTGGCGGCGGGCAGCGAGGAGAAGTCGACGGTGTAGCGGCCTGTGATCTTCGCACCGCTGTCGGAGTGGCCTGCACCGGCTGCGGCGAGGGCGACGCTGTAGGTGCGGCCGGTGATGTCGGTCACCGTTGCCGCCACTGGCGGCTCGTCGCCGTCCCAGTCGACGGTGACGCGCTGGGCGCAGGGGTTGGGATAGACCGTCGCCGCGGGCTCCCCGCCACGCACAACGAGCTGGATGTCCTGCAAGTCACCGTGATGCACGTAGGGGTGCATAAAGGCCGTGTCGACATAGCGTGCTATGAACGACTGGCTGC
>DFHL01000130.1:0-19767 GCA_002371315.1 Bacteroidales bacterium UBA3724
ATCCTGCAAAATGACCTATAGGTCGAAATAAATGGGGTGAAGGTTGACACCGTTCTTGTTGACAATGGTTGCTACCGCTCTGACATCGACCCCGATTTGGCCGCAAAACTGGATTTCACTTATAGGGTTTATCGAACCGACACAATGCGGGCTAAACGTGGCTCAGAGGAATTAGCGGACATCGCGCGTTATAGCGTGGTGACGGACAGCCTTTGTTATAAAATCGGGCATACATCATTTCGACTGGACACAATAGACATCAATAAATGGGCCGCACTGATGTACAGTATGCCCTCTTTGGGTGCAACAATAGGTCGTGATGTCTTTGAAAAATATGTCGTGGAGATTGACCTCCAGCGGCATTTTATGGTCTTGAGCAATCATCTCCCAGCATCGATAGGCCAATATAAGGCAATCCCTATGGAATTCACTAATCAACAAGGCGTCCCTCGATTCAGGTGTGTCCAGACCGATGGGTTCAGGCTAAAAGACGGGGCACCCTGCACAGCACGGGTATTCCTGGATTTGGGGAATGCGGGTGGAACAGCTTTCGATTCTGCTTTTTTGAATCGTGTTGACCAGCATTTTAGCCAAATAGGCACCAGTTCACTTGCCTGGCTGATTCTTTCACAGATTGGTTCCGCCGTCGACAGTATGAATTTCCCAATTGAACTCACGGATGATAACCACCGTGTTGTGGCGAAAATACCAGGGAGTATGATGGATTTGTCCGTTTTGAATTCCGACATTCTTCTCGGCACAGACTTCTTCCGCCACTTCAACGTCATTTTCGACTACAAGAACAATATGCTATATCTGAAGCACAACTAATGATGGCGTGACTCAACTGCAATAAGAAAGCCGAGACCATTGCTGGCCTCGGCTTTCGTCGTTTTAGTGTGTCGATGCAGGATTACATCTCGCTCAGTTTCTTGTAGCATTCATAGCGCAGTTTGGCGTTGCGCTCGGTGGCGACGAAGAGTTCTTCGGCTTCGGAGGGGAAGGTCTTCATCAGGGAGTTGTAGCGGACCTCGCCCATAATGAAGTCGCGGAACTTGCTCCAGTCGGGCTCCCGACGCGACGGATGTTCTTTTTTTGCGTGTTGTATCGGATTTGCAATCCGATACTGCTTAGTATCAGGATTTTCAATCCGCCAACATTAACGAAATAAACGGTTTTTTATCGTTTTGCGGATTGATAATCCTTATATTAATAAGCGTCGGATCACAGATCCGCCGCAACAGGTCACAGATCCGCCGCAAAAGGCGGCCGAACCAATCGGCCGCCTTTCTTTTTGGCTTTCCTTTACTTGAAAGGGCCTCTGCCATTTTGTCAGTTTATGAAATCCTAACTAAAGACCTATCATCTTCTACTGGCAAAAAACTTGGTAAAAATTTGGTAAGAATTTGGGTAGAATTTGATAAGAAGATGGTCCTGTTTTTGTGGCAGTTATGAATGGCGATTTTTGGGCGTTTTTTCGGGGTTTTAAACTTTTTTGAAACGAAAAAAAACTGACAAAATGTCAGTTTTTTTTCGAAAAGGGTCGGCCGAAGCCGCATTCAGTTGTTGGCCTTGAGGATATTTTCCAGAATGGCGGTAAACTCTTCCATCGAGTTGTAGAAAAGCAGCCAGAGCGTCAGGTTCGAGTCGTCGGACAGTGTGCCGAAACCGCGGTTGCCATAAGTGATAAGCGCGACGCGCCGTTCGTTCAAGAAGTCAGCATCAGCCGTGGTGTCGGACGATTCGCTGACAAGCACACCGTGATCGTATGTTTTTCTATGCCTGACCGTTATCGATGAATCACTGGTAAAGACAGTGTCTATTTTCATCTTCAAATGACCATTTTCAGCGTCCGCAATAGCACCCATAACAGAATCAACATAGGAACCAAAAATGGAAAAGCTGGACAAAACGGGCGCATTTGCAAGCGTGTCGCCATTGACGACGACGAACGTCTCGTTCTTTGTCAGCGTCATGGTCCGCGTTTTGGAAGCATCGTCCGCCACAGGTTTTTGCTTATCGGCAACAGGTTCGGTTTTGACATCGAAGTCGGCAAGCAACTGCTTGAAAGTCTGCTTGTCGTGAGCCTGAAGCTTCACCACGTTGAGCGTCGTTCCTTCTTTCTCATAGCCCGACACAAGGGCAACCGTCAGGTCCTTGCGGTCGGCATATTTGAGGTAGTATTCTTCGGCAGCCGAAGCTGCTTCGCTTTTTATCGACTGGCACGCAACCGCCAGAGGCAACAACAGGAGAGGGATGAAAAATTTCTTCATAATGCTTTTTATTTTAATGGTTTACAGATTCTTTTCTTTTACAAAATCGTTGAATGAGCCAAGTGTGTTTTCGAGCGTGCAGCCGTCGTTGCAAGCAAAGACGACGCGCTGGCCGTCGAACTTTACCGTCCGGATTGCGTCGCTTTGGGCACTGTGCAGTTTGGCAGGTACCAGTACGGCGGCAAGGCAAGCAGCCACAGAGGCCGGTATATACCAACGGCGACGACGGGGGACAACGGACTTGTTTTCAGAAATATAGTGTGGACTGTCATTCCAAATGGCACGGCGTATTTCCTTGTCCAAAGTGCTATCGTCCATCGGACAGTGGCAGCTGCACAGCATCTCGCTGCATTTCTTTATTTCGTTGTCAAATTTCTTGTTTTTCATATTGTTATTGTTTTTCATATATTTTTTTGATTTTACGTCTGGCACGCGTGAGCCGCATCGAGACGGCAGCAACCGTAAGCCCCGTCATACGGGCAATTTCGGCATATCCAAAGCCGTACATCGAGGCACGAACTATCTGACTGTCAGGTTCGCCAAGAGAATCGACCAACTGCAGCAGTGCCGTGCTGTCGTCGGCTTGCGATGCCGGTTCGGCCACCGGTGGCGACGCAGGAGCGGGCTGGTTGGCATAGCGACGCTTGAGCGACACGATGGTGTTGTTGGCCACACGCCACACCCAGGTACGCTCCGAACTGCGCCCGTCGAAGCTGCCAAAGTCGCGCCAGAGCGTGCAGAGTACCTCGTGGAAGAGATCTTCGGTCTCCCACGCCGCGCTGAAGCGGTAGTTGCTGCACACGCTCCAGATAAGGTCGCGGTGCCTGTATATCAATTCTTTGAATAACTGTTCATTTGGTGCCATAATACACTTGTTCTTAGTCGGCAGGACTGCCTTGTTCTGCCCGTTTCCCAATTAGGCGCATTGGGAAACCGAATCACAACACGGCAGCAAAAAAAACAGCCGGCGTGACGAACGCCGGCCGCTTCATATCTCTGCAATGCAATGCATTACAGTTGCTTCACTGGGAAGGTGAAATAGGTGTCTGGATAGGGTTCGTCACGCAGGGTGAAGTGCCACCACTCGCTGTCGAGGGGCTTGAAGCCGTGGCGCAGCATTGCGTTGCGCAGAATCATACGGTTTTGGAACTGCTGGGCCGTAATGGTGTCGTTTTCACGATATTCGCCCGTCTCGGCATTGCCGCCACAGTCGGGGTGGCTTTCGCTGCCGAACCAGTCGAAGGTGCCGCCCATATCAAGTTCTTTTTCCGTGGTCATATCGAAGAGCGTCAGATCAACGGTAGAGCCGCGGGTGTGGCCGCTCTTTTCCATGATATATTCCTGCTCGAAGAGCACGCTCTTATCCAGGTCGGGATAGAAGTAGGCTTCCATTTTCTTGTCTGTAAGATTGGCTGCCCAGCGTACAAAATGGTCAACGGCTTTCTGCGGACGATAGGCGTCGTAGATCTTCAGGCGGTAACCCTGACTGTTCACCTCATCACAGCAGGTTATTACACAAATACCGCATAAAACAATAAAGATGGCACAGAGTGCCCACAGTTTGGTTTGTTTCATATATTTTTTTATAGTTCTGAGGGCAAAGATACGAAAAGAACTGGAAAGTTGCAAATGTATTGGCATTTTTTTTCTGCCCACTATCTCAGTGATGCCGTCGTGGTTTGTCTGTATAAATAAAAAAGGAGCACCCAAACGGATGCTCCTTTGATATAGAATAGGATAAGGAATTTACTCCTGGCTCCAGTCCTCCTGCGTCTTGCGGACGTAGNNAGTCGAAGGTGCCGCCCATATCGAGCTCCTTCTCGGTGTTCATATCGAAGAGGGTCAGGTCGACCGTCGAGCCGCGCGTGTGGCCGCTCTTCTCCATAATGTACTCAAGTTCAAACAGTCGGCTCTTGTCGACATTGGGGTAGAAATAGCGGCGCATTGCGGTGTCGCCAAGGTCGGCAGCCCAACGGACGAAGTGGTCTACAGCCATTTGCGGGCGGTAGGCATCGTAGATTTTCAGGCGGTAGCCCTGAGCCTTGACGTCGTCGCTGACGGCACGGAGGCTGTCGGCGGCACGACGGGTCATAAGCGCCGTAGGTTGCAGGTAGCCGTCGATGCGGGTACCGACGAAATTGTAGGTGCCGTAGTAGCGGATTTCGAGGATGGCATCGGGCACCACATCGGTGATGTTGACGAAGTCCGTCGTCAGCTCTTCGGGCGTGACTACCGGTTTTTCCTTGCAGGCAGCAAGCATAAGCATCGCTATGCAAGCGAGCGATAAAACTATGGTTTTTAAAGTCTTATTCATATCTATTATTAAATTTGTTTATTACTTTCCGATGCAGAAACGGCTGAAGACCGACGAGAGCACTTCGTCGGAAGTCACCTTGCCAGTGATGGTGCCCAGATGGTAGAGGGCGTCGCGGATGTCGATGGTAACGAGGTCGGGCGTGAGGCCGGCATCAAGCCCTTTGCGCACCTCTCCAAGCGCCGAAAGAACTTTCTGCATCGCCTCATAGTGACGCGCATTGGTCAGCAGGACGCCGTCGTTTTTGTTGGCGTCATTCCTCGAGACTTTCGCAATACTCCTTTTAAGTTCCTCGATACCTGTGCCTTGCTTGGCCGACACGATATGTCCCGGCGGATTGGAGGCGTGTTCCCTGTCGCACTTGTTGTGAACGATAAACAGATGCTTGTCCTTCATATCGCAACGGTCGGTGACGAAAGCGATATCGTCGAGAGCACATTGGTTGAACGGAACCGTTATATCGCGGACATACAGAACGATACGAGCCTGTTGAGCCGACTTGATGGCGCGGTCGAAACCCAGACTTTCGACGGGGTCGTCGCTTTGGCGCAGGCCAGCGGTGTCGATGAAACGGAATGTGATGCCGTCGATGGTCATCGTCTCCTCAATGGTATCGCGCGTGGTGCCGGGGATGTCGCTTACGATGGCACGATCCTCGGCCAGCAGGGCGTTGAGCAGCGACGATTTGCCGGCATTGGGACGTCCGACGATAGCCACGGGGATGCCTTCTTTCAGCGCGTTGCCCGTCTGGAACGAGCCGACCAGGCGTCCGACCTTGTCGGAAAGCGCCGCGACGGTCTCCTTCAGGCGGTCGCGGTTGGCAAATTCGAGGTCTTCGTCGCTGAAATCCAGCTCCAGCTCCATCAGGGCGGCAAAGTCGATAAGTTCTTGCCGCAAAGACTCCAGCTCGCGTGCATAGCCTCCGCGCATCTGGCTGACTGCCAGCGCGTGCGACATCTGTGAACGCGAGTCGATAAGGTCAGCGACGGCCTCGGCCTGCGACAGGTCGAGACGGCCATTGATAAAAGCACGCTGAGTGAATTCGCCAGGTTCGGCAAGGCGGGCACCATTATCTATAAACAACTGCAGGACACGTCTTTGCACATACAGCGAGCCGTGACAGGATATTTCCACCACATCCTCGCCAGTATAAGAGTGCGGCGCGGCAAACCAGAGGGCCACAACCTCGTCGAGGAACGAAGTGCCATCATACAGATGCGCCAGCTGCGCCTTATGATCCTTTAAAACAAGCCCTTTGCCGGATTCCTGCTTCAGAACACCCTCGGCAATCGTTTTTGCCTCGCCACCCGACAGGCGGATGACGGCGATGCCGCCGACTCCGGCAGGCGTGCTGATGGCGCAGATAGTGTCGTTTGTGTTCATTGCCCGGCGTTTGTGTTTTCAGAGGAACTCCCCTCCCCTTTGTCGCGGATGTAGTCGCTGCCGAACAGTTCGGCCATCTCGTCGTCGAGCAGCCCCATATCGGCCTTCATCTTGTACATATTGGGGTAGTTGAGAACGAGGGTGACAAACAGCAGCAAAAGCAGCATTATCATTGTGTTTTCGTGCGTTATGACGATGATGGCCGACACGATAAGCACAACGACAAGCGACGTATAGTAAATCATTCCGACAAGGCGACGATAGCCCGTCAGCTTTTCTTCAACGGTGTCCATCTGGCGCAGCCGCGGCGTTTGCTTACGCATCGCGAAAAGAGCCATCGCTATGTCGACCACGGCAATCACCAGACCCACCATAAGGAACAGGCGACGCGTGTATTCATTGGTGGTTATCTCCCTAGCCCACACATATTTGTCCAGGTAATGCTCCGCAACGGTAGCGAGACAAAGCAGCAGCGAACCATAGAGACCTATATTGGCAGCAGTACGTATTTTCTTGATTTCGTTCATATTCTGGATTTATTTATTCTTCTTTTTAGGCTTCGCCAGCACAGTTTCGCTTCTCGTTTTCGTCTTCGTTTTCGTCTCCTCAAATTTGGGTTTCAAATACTTGGCTGTATACGACTCTTTGCATTCAAGCAGTTGCTCCGGCGTTCCGGCAAAGACTACATTGCCGCCCTCCTTGCCGCCTTCGGGACCCATATCGATAATCCAATCGGCCTGCTTGATGATGTCGGGATGATGCTCGATGACGACAATGCTGTGACCATTGGAAACCAGCGTATTGAACGACTGAAGCAGTTTCTGTATGTCGTGGAAATGCAGACCCGTCGATGGCTCGTCGAAGATGAAGAGCAACGGGCGTTCGTTGGTGCCGTGGACGAGGAACGAGGCCAATTTGATGCGCTGCGCCTCGCCGCCGCTGAGCGAGCTGGAACTCTGGCCAAGCTTCAGATAGCCAAGACCGACATCCTGAAGCGGCTGCAGACGGTTGACGATCTGCTGACATTCCAGTTTGTAGGGCTGTTCTGCCTCGTCGGGCGAAAAGAAGTCAACGGCTTGGTCGACAGTCATATCGAGCACCTCGCTGATATTTTTGCCGCGATAGAGGACTTCAAGCGTTTCGGCCTGGAAGCGCGTACCGTGGCACTCCTCGCATTCCAGGTGCACATCGGCCATAAACTGCATACCTATAGAGACATAGCCTTCGCCCTGGCAGGTCTCGCAGCGGCCGCCCTCGACGTTGAACGAAAAATAGCCCGCCTTGTAGCCGCGCGTCTTGGCCAGCGGCTGCATAGCATACAGCTGGCGAATCTCATCGTAGGCCTTCATATATGTAGCAGGATTGCTGCGAGTTGAGCGGCCTATTGGATTCTGGTCCACCAGCTCGACGCCGCTGATACGGTTGATGTCGCCACCTACGGCACGGCACTTGCCGACATATTCTGTATTGCCGTCAAAGCGCTTGTAAAGAATGTCATAGAGCACGTGCTTGACCAGGCTCGTCTTGCCCGAGCCCGACACACCGGTCACAACGGTGAGGACGCCGAGCGGAATATCGACATCGACATTCTTTAAATTGTTGCAATAGGCGCCTTTCAGCTCAATCTTGTCGCGCCACGGACGGCGCGTCTTGGGAATATCTATCTTGCGCATTCCCAGCAGGTACTGAGCTGTATATGAATTTTCAATCTTGAATTTCGAATTGCGGATACAGTTGTTGTCGATGCCGTGTCCGTCGTTTATCAACTCCATAACGACCTCGCCGCCAAGGCGTCCGGCGCCGGGGCCGATGTCGATGATGCAGTCGGCGGCACGCATAATCTCCTCGTCGTGCTCGACGACGATGACCGTATTGCCGAGGTCGCGCAGGCTTTTCAGCACAGCAATAAGCTGGTCGGTGTCGCGCGAATGCAGGCCAATCGACGGTTCGTCAAGGATATACATCGAGCCTACAAGTGAACTTCCAAGCGAAGTGGCAAGATTGATGCGCTGGCTTTCGCCACCACTCAAAGTATTGGACAAACGACTGAGAGTCAAATATCCAAGGCCCACTTCCAAGAGGTAGCCCACGCGGTTATGCAGTTCCTTGGTGATGCGCTCAGTCAGTTTGCGCTCGTAGTCGGTGAGCTCCATTGTGCGCAGAAACTCCGCCAACTCCTTGACGGGCATATCGGTCAGCTCGGTGATGGACTTGCCGCAAACCTTGACATACTGCGCATCGGGACGCAGACGCGACCCGTGGCAGTCGGGGCAGGTCGTCTTGCCACGATAGCGGGCCAGCATAACGCGATATTGTATCTTATAGCTCTGTGATTCAACCCATTTAAAGAAACCATCAATACCTTCCCAACTCCCCTCGCCTTTCCACAGAATGCGGCGCTCCTTGTCGCTCAGGTCACAATAAGGCTTATGAATTGGAAAATTCAGTTTGGGCGAAAGGCGGACAAAATGCTGCTTCCATTCCGACATCTTCTCGCCCTTCCAGCAGACCACAGCATCCTCATACACCGATAGTTGCTTGTTCGGGACGACAATATCCTCGTCGATGCCGATGACGTTGCCGTAGCCCTGGCAGCGAGGACAGGCGCCGTACGGATTGTTGAAACTGAAGAAGTTGGGGTTAGGCTTTTCGAAAGTGATGCCGTCGGCCTCGAAGCGATTCGAGAAGCTGTGCATTGTCGACGCCGCAGGGTCGTCCTCCACCGTCTGGATGCGGCAGCTGCCACGCCCTTCGAAGAAGGCCGTCTGCACCGACTCAGAGATTCGCGCCAGCTGGTCATCGTCGCCGTGGCGTATGGCGATGCGGTCGACGAGCAGCATAGGGTCTGCATAGTTTTCCTTGTCGTTGCAGACCGGGATGAAATCCTCAATGCGAAGCACCGTGCCGGCAATCAGCACACGCATAAAACCCTCCTGATGAAGGATTTCGAGCTGCGCCTTCAAAGGACGATCCTTCGTCACTTCGAGCGGAGCCAGCAGCATAATCTTCTGTCCTTCAGGCAGCGAGTAGACAAAATCGACTACATCGCTTACGCTGTGGCGCTTCACCTCGACGCCGGAAATGGGCGAAAAAGTGCGCCCAATGCGGGCAAAAAGAAGTTTGAGATATTCATAGATTTCGGTCGACGTGCCGACGGTCGAACGCAGATTGGACGTGTTGACTTTCTGTTCGATAGCAATTGCCGGCGCCACGCCGAGAATGTAGTCCACATCGGGCTTGCTCATTCGGCCCATAAACTGGCGCGCATAGCTGCTCAGGCTCTCCACATAGCGGCGCTGCCCTTCGGCATAGAGCGTGTCGAACGCCAGCGACGATTTGCCGCTGCCGCTCAGTCCGGTAATGACTACCAGCTTGTTGCGCGGTATGCGGACGTCGATATTCTTAAGATTATTGACGCGTGCGCCCTTGATTATGATATAGTTGTCTTCCTCTTTTTTCATCGTTGCGAAACAAAATGCAAGGCTGCCTCCCCTCTGAGGCAACTCTAACTAAACATTTTATAACGCAGAAAAGGAGTGTTTATTGCCAAGGGAGGCAACAATTATTACAAATTACTGCAAAACAATAATCTCCGACACGCACAGGTCGTCGTATTTCCTGCCTTTGACCCGACTTTTGACCATAATGGTAATCTCCTTGAAAAGAGGCTTTTCGTAGTAAGACTCCCACGGAAAATCATAGTTCAAAGCGCGTTCAGAAATGGGAATATGCAAGGCCGCATCGGTCAGTCCCTGCCACGTGAAATCGGCCGGCTCTTTGTTGCCGACACCGTTATCTGCATAATATTCACCATACATAACATACCCGCCAACCGTACAGGAAATGCTGTCGATGCGGCTGTTGTTGCGCCACGAGGTCGCATCCTTCGTGTAGCCGTTGTACAGCATCAAGCCAGTCACGAATGTCGAGTCCTTAAATCGGATTGTAATGGTGTAAAATCCGTGCTCGTCGGGCTTCACGACAGTCGTGGTAGACAAGTCAAAATCACTCAAATTACCGACCGGATAGTTCTTGACGCCACCCGACAAGGCGACGACGTATCTGTCAGGACTGACGCGGCGATTCAGCAGTTCGGCCAAGTCCTCGTGCCGACATACGCTATAATATCCAACCTTTAGCGGCTTGGCTTTCGCCAAATCGAATCCATTCGTCCTAAACCCATAGCCACCTGCAACACGATGGACATCAAGGCCTTCTATGTTAAATCGACCATATTGCGAAACTTTGGCGATATTGCTGGTGTCGATAACCACATTGAACCTGTCGACCTTGCCGTTGCCCCAATAGGCAGCCGGCGAAAAATCGTACTGAAAAGTGTTGACTTGCCGTAAACCGCGCTGAAACACCATATTGGATTCATACAGCGAAGCCTTCACATTGTTCTCAATCCGATAGCGAACCACGAGCTCAGTCACCTTGCCTGCCGGCAAATCGAGTTCCACATAGTACCAGCGGCGGCACAAGGCAGGGGTGTGGAACAGAATACGTTCGCCGTACTTTGCCACCAATTGGCGGGTGCGTTTGGCCGAGTAGTACCACTCCGCGCTGTCGCAGACAAGCAGAGGATCGTCGGCGTCAACTTCGTCAACCATCTCCGAAACTGTCCAGTCGATATACGGTTCCGACGCCTGCAGCACCGTGTCGGCCGACTTGCGCCATTGCAGGCTCTGCCCATTGAGGCTGAACATCACATCGCGCACGTAACTGTCGCGCCATCCACGTTCGATAATACTCTCGGTGAAAAAATCATAGCTTTCCCAGCGCTGCTCGCCCTCGCCGTACCAGTCAATAGGGAAACCGTACGGCAGGCGATGGAAATTGCTGTCCGACTTGTTGTACAACAGATAACGCACCTCGACATCGGTATAGCCGTCGCCGAGCACGAAACGACATTGTTCGTCAAGCAGTTGGACTTGAGGCACGTGTACCGCCACCGGGGTGCGCGACAACGTCAGCGCCGAACGGTAGGCCACCGGGTCGCCGTTGGCGAAAGCCGACGACACCAATGCAAACAATGCCAATAACAAAACAAAACGGTTCTTCATAAAGCAAAAATTTTGGTTCTTCTGCATATATATGTAACAAAAACGGCGTCTTTTTTACACGACAGCTGGAAAAAAATTCAAACCCGTCGGGCCCCGTCGCCAATCACGACCGGGACAATCTGGCAATCGATGCCGAAACGGGACTTAAAGCTTTGACGCACAGATGCGACAAAACCGTCAAACAGACTCTCTTTCACCAGGTTGATGGTGCAGCCGCCAAAGCCGCCGCCCATTATGCGGCTGCCGGTTACGCCAAGGCGGCGCGCCTCGTCGACAAGGAAGTCAATCTCCTCGCAGCTGACCTCGTAATCCTCGGCCAGACCTTTGTGAGTAAGGTACATCTGCTGCCCTACCGTCTCATAGTCACCTTTTTGCAGCGCATCGCACACCGTCAGCACGCGGTCCTTCTCGCCCAACACGTAGCGCGCGCGACGATAGTCCTCGTCGCTCAAACTGCCCTTTACCGACTCCAGCTGCTGCCAGCTGCAATCCCTAAGCGTCTCGACGCCAACCAACTGGGCAACGCGCTCGCAGCTGCGGCGACGGTCGTTGTAGGGCGACCCGACCAGCTCGTGCTTCACGCGGCTATTGACCAAAACAAGCTTGTAACCTTCTGGATTCCAAGGATAATACTCATATTCACCACTACGGCAGTCCAGCCGCATCAGCGAACCCCGCCGACCGTGCATCGAGGCAAACTGGTCCATAATGCCGCACATCACGCCGACATACTTGTGCTCAGTTGCCTGCCCGATGCGGGCCAGCGTCATACGGTCCAGTCGACCACCGCCGAACAGGTCGTTCAGAGCGTATGCGAAGCAGCATTCCAACGCCGCCGACGAGCTCATACCGGCACCCAACGGAATGTCGCCACCATAGACAGCATCAAAGCCCCGAACTTCAACACCAGCGGCAATCAATTCGCGCACAACGCCATAGACATAACGGAAATGAACCGACTCTGGCCCTTGCTGGTCGCCGATGCGAAACGAGCATTCCTGACCAAGGTCGACGGCATAGACATTGACCTTGTCGCTGCCGTTGGGGCTGACCACGGCTGTAATCGACTGTTCCACAGCACCCGGAAAGACAAAACCGCCATTGTAGTCGGTATGCTCGCCAATGAGGTTGATGCGGCCAGGGGCGGCAAAGGCGACACCCTCGCGGCCGAAACGTTTTTGGAATTCAGAATGCAACAGAACTGTATCTATCATTTTGTCAACATTTTAAATATGGTTGTACTTTCGAAAGGATACTCCGGCACAAGGCGGCCTGACGACTCTGGCCAGCTGTGGTTAGGCGAGTCAGGGTACTGCTGCGTTTCGAGACACACAGCGCTGCGACGGCCGTAGCCGATGCCGCCCTTGCCGACCACGCCGTCAAGGAAATTGCCTGTATAGACTTGCATACCAGGCATATCGGTATAAACCTCAAGGCCAATATTTGTCGTCGGGCTGCGCAGAACCGCCGCCGGACGCGACAAATCACGCGGCGCGTTCAGCACCCAGCAATGGTCGTATCCGCAGCCTATGCGCAGCTGCTCAAAATCAGCATCGATATCACGCCCGATGGGTTTGGCCGTGCGGAAATCCAGGGGTGTGCCAGCCACCGAGTCATAGCGTCCAAGTGGGATAAGCGTTTCGTCGACAGGCAGATACCTATCGGCATCAATCCACAGGGAATGGTTCAGAATCGAACTTCCCTGATCGCCGTTGAGGTTCCAATAGCTGTGGTTGGTCAGGTTCAGCACCGTAGGACGGTCGGCAACAGCATAATAGTCAATGCGCAAGCAGTTGTCGTCGCCCAGAGTGTAGGTCACACGGAGTTCGACGCGACCCGGAAAGCCGTTGTCGCCATCGGGGCTGACCAGCGACAGCTGCAGCTTTCGTCCGTCGCACTCAGCAACATCGAAAACAGCATATTGCCATCCGTCAGGACCGCCGTGCAGACAGTTCGGCCCGTTGTTTTGCGGCAGCTGATATCCGACACCGTCGACCACGATGCGCCCACCTGCCAGACGGTTGGCATAGCGCCCTATGACGGCACCAAAGTCAGACAGATGATTTTCAGGAAAATAATCCTCAATACGGTCAAATCCCTGCACCACATCGCATCGCCTGCCGTCGCCGTCGGGCACAACAAGCGAGATGATGCGGGCACCGAAGTTGGTGATTTCCACCGTCACACCCTCCGAATTAGAAAGCGTGCAAACCGACACCGGTTTCCCTTTATATTCTATACGGTTCATCTTATATATGTGTGCAAAATTGTCAAACGACCCTATTATCCATTATATATCAACGCAATGCAAACCGCCTGCAAAAACATTTCACAATGCAAATATACACAAAACTTTTCGATTCCGGCACGAGGCAAGGAGAACATATTTTCGGGTCCGCCAGGACATCCGCGCCGCAGCGAAAGCCTTTTTTTTCAGCACAAAAGCCTCTGTTGCATATTTTTTGCTTATCTTTGCAAACGCTAAAAAGGTATATTTTTAACCAAAACTTACAGATAATGAAAAAATTAATAGTATTTGCTATGGCAGCAACAATGCTTGTGGCCGTGGGGTGCAAAGGCAAAAAAGAGTGCACCGCCGACCCTGAAATCCAACAAAAAGTGGACGAATATGCCGAGTTTGAGCTCACGTCCGACCTCGTCGCCAACCTCTCGCCCAACGAGAAGGAACTGGTGAAAATCTTCATCGAAATCAGCCAGGTAATGGACGAAATCTACTGGGACCAGTACTTCGGCAACGAGAACCGCGCCGCCCTCGACACGGTCTGCGACCCTGCCGTCCGCGCCTTTGCCAACATCCAGTACGGCGCCTGGGACCGCCTCGACAGCGAGAAGCCCTTCGTGCCCGGCTACGGCGAACGCCCGCTGGGTGCCAACTTCTATCCCACGGATATGACCGCCGAGGAGTTCGACGCACTTGACGACACGCTGAAAAACAGCCAGTACAGCGTCATTCGCCGCAACGCCGAAGGCAAGCTCTACGTCCTGCCCTACCACGAGGCATACAAGGAGCAGCTGGCCAAAGTCGACGCCCTGCTCGAGAAAGCCATCGGCCTGGCCGAGAACGAGGGTCTGAAGAAATACCTCGAGGCTCGCCGCGAGGCCTTCCGCACCGACGACTATTTCGAGAGCGATATGGTGTGGATGGATATGAAAGACAGCAAACTGGACTTCGTCGTCGGTCCCATCGAGAACTACGACGACGCCCTGCACGGCCTGAAATGCTCGCAGGAGGCCTACGTCCTCATCAAGGACGAGGAGTGGAGCAACGACCTCAGCAAGTTCGCGGCTATGCTGCCCGAAATGCAGAAACTGCTGCCCTGCGACGAGAAGTATAAGAAAGAGGTGCCCGGCACCGACTGCGACATCAACGTCTACGACGTGGTCTACTACGGCGGCGACTGCAACGCCGGCTCGAAGACCATCGCCATCAACCTGCCCAACGACGAGCGCGTGCAGCTGGCCAAAGGCAGCCGCCGCCTGCAGCTCAAGAACGCAATGAAGGCCAAGTTCGACAACATTATGATTCCCATCGCCAAGCTGATGGTCTGCGATGAGCAGGTGGACAGCGTCACCTTCAACGCCTTCTTCGGCAACACCTGCTATCACGAGGTGGCCCACGGCCTGGGCATCAAGAACACCGTCACCGGCCGCGGTCCCTGCCGCCAGGCCCTCGGCGCACAGTACAGCGCCTGGGAAGAGGCTAAAGCCGACGTGTGCGGCCTGTTCCTCACCGAGCAACTCATCGAGCGCGGTGAAATCACCAACACCACCGTGGCCCAGAACTACATCACCTTCATAGCCGGCATACTGCGCAGCGTCCGCTTCGGTGCCACCGAGGCCCACGGCGTGGCCAACATTATGTGCTACAACTACTTCCTCGAGCACGGCGCCTTTAGCCGCAACGCTCAGGGCAAGTACGTCATCGATGTCGACAAGGCTCGCGAGGCCGCACGCGGCTGGGCAGCCATCATCATCGCTATGGAAGGCGAGGGCGATATGGCCGCCGCCAAGGCCTACAGCGACAAGAACGGCAAAATCAGCGCCGACCTGCAGCGCGACCTCGACGCCATCCGCGACGCCAAGATTCCGCGCGACATCGTCTACAAACAGGGTGCCGCAGTCCTCGGACTCTGACCGCCTGAAACTCAAGAGGCTAAGGCCTCGAAGCATACAACCACACAAAGTTGCCTGCCCAAAAGCAGGCAACTTTTTTTTGCAAATATGGCAATCAGCCGAAGCAAAACCTGCGAACGAAATGTTAAAATATTAACGGATAAATTAAGAAAATTTTAACATTTGTAATATATTGATTATCAGGGGTATCTTCGAAGACACTCAGGATTTTGCCTAATTCGGCCCTATATTTTCGTTAGATAAAAGCCTTATTAAAAACTTATTATCTTCTACTGAAGTAGAAGTTGGTTAGAACTTGATAAGAACTTGAGTAGAATTTGATAAGAAGATGGTACCTCGAAAACAGGGGGTTAAGGGCTCGGATTTGGAGGGGAAAATGGGTGCTGAAATGTTAAAATTTAACAGTTTTTGTTAATTATAGTTAAAGATAGACATATAATTCAAATTTACAAGCAGTTGTGCAGGAAATTGAATATTGCGGCTGCGGCTCAGAAAATGTCCTGATTCGGCGACAAAGAATGTCTTTATGGTGTGTCGCACCGTCGAACAGACAGGCGTGCATCGCTCTGTCAAACAAACAGGCGTATGTCGCACAGTTAAATTAAGACAACAATCAATCAACCGCATAACAGACTGTTGTTCAATACAGAAAGATTGTTTCGAACAACCTTTGCCCAGCGGTTGGGGCGCAAGGGGGCTGTCGGTTTGGATATTTATGTGTAATTTTGCACGTCCAAAACACAAGAAAAAACATATTATAATAATGAACAATACAATAGTAAATATCATAGACCGCGAGAACCCGTTGCCGCTCTACCTGTTTGTTCACGAGATGCGGCGCGAGGGCGACCGCGTGATGTTCGTCTCGGCCAAAGGCGACGCCGACCGCATACCGTTTTTCGTCAAACTGCTCGGGCTTGACGACGGCGAGGTGGACAGCATCGTGATGCAGCACCAGTCGGACGAGCTGTCGTACGAAATGATATGCCGCACCATAATTGGCCACCTCGAGCAGGGGCGCCACTACCTGGTCAATCTGGCCGGCGGCAGCCGCTATATGACCCTGGCGGTGCAGCGGTCGTTTGCGCGCTTCGATGCCGACTTCTACTACACCAAGACGCGCGAAAACGTGATTGTCAACACGATATACGACGACAGCATCTACGACAACGACGATGTCATCACGCCGATACGTCACCGTATGACTGTCGGCGAGCTGCTGACCGTCAACGGGTTGAAGAACGATGCCGACAGCGGTAAGCGTGCGCCGATACGCAGCGTGGAGTATACCGAATCGATGTTCCGCAAGTTCACGTCCCGGCCCCTCACGGCGACCGACCAGGCGACGCTGGCAACGCTGCGGCTGCACTATCGCAGTCGTCGCAAGTCAATGAGCATCAAGGCGCTGACAACAACCGGGCTGTCCGACCGTCCGCGCGTCGAGAATCTGGAAGCCCTGCTGGCGCATCTGCATTTCGTGCCGCAGAACGAGGGCGAGCTTACGGCCGACGAGGTGGACTACCTGACCGGCGGCTGGTTTGAGGAATACGTCTACCATCTGATTGAAAGCCGCGTGCATCCCGACGACATATCGATCGGCGTCCACATAGCGCGCGAAGGGTCGGCACACAACAACGAGCTGGACGTGGTCTTTGCGAAAAACAACCAGCTGTACGTCATTGAATGCAAGACAGGTGTGGACAGCAACCGTATGTTCAACGAGATAGTCTACAAGGTGTGCGCGCTGCGCGAAGTACTGCTCGGAACAACATCCAAGAGCTACATTTTCAGCCTCATACACGACAACGACGGCCGGCTGCGGCAGGTGGCGCGCCTGATGGGCGTGGGGCTGTATGACTACAGCAACATCGTCGAAGGGGTTCCTTTCAGCTGACACTGGTTGACACTCAACAACATCGGCCCGGATGTTTAAATAATGTTGATAAGTATCTGACCGACCTGTGCCGTTTTAAGAAATCTTATATGTAATTTAGCACTCTGATTGACAAGGATACGACATCGTATAACAATTTGTATTTGTGTAACAAAATAATCTTTTCAGTATGAAAGGGAATGACCTTTTTCTGGATTTTGGCGACGCCCAGCCGCCAGCACCCGTGGCCAGCAAAAACAAGAAGCGCACCACGAAAGCAGACAAAGCACAGTCTGACAAAACGTTACACGACAAGCAAACTGGCGACGACGCTGCCGTAACCCCTCAACCCGCCAAAAACACATCATCTAAAAAAACAACACCAAGCATCGGATCTATGAACAAGACAGATGAAAAAAAGTATACGCAGTACACGCCTGAAGAGATTATGAAATCGTCGGTGGAATATTTCCACGGCGACGAGCTGGCAGCCAACGTGTGGATGAACAAGTACGCACTGCGTGATGGAGACAAGATATTCGAGCTTAACCCCGATATGATGCACCATCGCCTGGCGTCGGAGTTTGCGCGCATCGAGCGCAAATATCCCAACCCTATAAGCGAGGAGGACATCTACGGACTGCTGAAAGATTTCCGCTACATCATTCCGCAGGGCAGCCCTATGTCGGGCATAGGCAATGATTTTCAGGTGGTTTCTCTGTCGAACTGCTTCGTGATCGGCAACAGCGGCAACAGCGACTCCTATGGTGGCATTATGAAGATAGACCAGGAGCAGGTGCAGCTGATGAAGCGCCGCGGCGGCGTGGGCCACGACCTGAGCCACATACGCCCCGGCGGCAGCCCCGTCAAGAACAGCGCCCTGACCTCGACCGGCATAGTGCCCTTTATGGAGCGCTATTCCAACACCACCCGCGAGGTGGCGCAAGGCGGCCGACGCGGAGCCCTGATGCTCTCGATCTCGATCAAGCACCCTGATTCGGAGAAGTTTATCGATGCCAAGCTGGAGCAGGGAAAGATTACCGGTGCCAACGTTTCGGTCAAGATTACCGACGAATTTATGCGCTGCGCTATGGAAGGCAAGCCCTTTGTGCAGCAGTATCCAATCGATTCGGACAACCCGATGGTGCGCAAGGAAATCGATGCCACCGCGCTGTGGAACAAGATTATAGCCAATGCCTGGTCGAGTGCTGAGCCTGGCGTGCTGTTTTGGGACACCATCATACGCGAGTCGGTGCCCGACTGCTATGCCGACTGCGGCTACCGCACGGTCAGCACCAACCCCTGCGGCGAGATTCCGCTGTGCCCCTACGACAGCTGCCGCCTGCTGGCAATCAACCTTTTCAGCTACGTCAAGAATCCGTTCACGCCGAACGCCGAGTTCGATTTCGACCTGTTCAGGAAGCACGTGACTATGGGCCAGCGCCTGATGGACGACCTGATCGACCTGGAGCTGGAGAAAGTGGAGAAAATCATCGCCAAGATCGAGGCCGACCCCGAAAGCGACGAAATCAAATCGGTGGAGAAGAATCTGTGGCTCAACATCAAAATGAAATGCCTCGAAGGCCGCCGCACCGGCTTCGGCATCACCGCCGAGGGCGATATGCTGGCCGCAATGGGCCTGCGCTACGGCACCGACGAGGCCACCGACTTTGCCGTCAGCGTGCAGCGCACCCTTGCCTGCTCGGCCTACGGCTCGTCGGTGACGATGGCCAAAGAGCGCGGCTGCTTCCCCATCTATGACGCCAACCGCGAGAAGCTGAACCCCTTCATCCAGCGCCTGGCCGAGGCCGACCCGCAGATGTACACCGATATGCTGACCTACGGACGCCGCAACATCGCGCTGCTGACCATAGCCCCGACCGGCACCGTGAGCATCTGCACGCAGACCACATCGGGCATCGAACCAGTATTCCTGGTGTCGTACAAGCGCCGCAAGAAAATCAACCCCAACGACAAGGACACCTCGAAGCACAAGATTGTCCAGGACCAGAGCGGCGACTATTTCGAGGAATACAACGTTTTCCATCCCAAGTTCATCGATTGGCTGAAAATCAACGGCTATGATGCTGACGAGGTTATGGCTATGAAGGATGCCGACCTGAACAAAATCATCGAGAAATCGCCCTACCACAAGGCCACGTCGGCCGACATCGACTGGGTGGCGAAGGTGAAGATGCAGGGTGCCATCCAGAAATGGGTGGACCACTCGATCAGCGTCACCGTCAATATTCCCAAAGAGACAACGAAGGAAATAGTCCGCGAAATATACGAGACGGCCTGGAAGTCAGGCTGCAAGGGCTGCACCATCTATCGTGACGGCAGCCGCCACGGCGTGCTGGTGAGCAACGACGAGCAGAACCATCCGCAGTTTGGCGAAACAAAGGCCCCGAAGCGTCCCAAGAAACTGGATGCCGAAATTGTTCGTTTCAAGAACAATAAGGAGGACTGGATTGCCGTCGTCGGTATGTACGAGGGACGCCCGTATGAGATTTTCACGGGTCGCGCATCCAACTTCCTGCTGCCTGCAACGGTCGAGAAAGGCTGGGTGATTCGCGTCAAGGAGCAGGGCGACGAACACGCCCGCTACGACTTCCAGTTCCTCGATCCCGACGGATACAAGGTGACCATCGAGGGCCTGTCGCGCACCTTCAAGCAGGAATACTGGAACTATGCCAAGCTGAT
>DFHL01000130.1:19821-23393 GCA_002371315.1 Bacteroidales bacterium UBA3724
GAACTATGCCAAGCTGATTTCGGGCATTCTGCGCCACGGTATGCCGATACCCAACGTGGTGGACCTGATCAGCAAGCTGAACTTCGACGAGGACACCATCACGACGTGGAAGAACGGTGTGGCCCGCGCCCTGCGCCGCTACATTAAGGACGGCACCGCCACCGACGAGGTATGCCCCGACTGCGGCCAGAAGAGCGTGGTGTACAGCGGAGGCTGCAAACACTGCACCAACTGCGGCTGGAGCAAGTGCAGCTGATAGCTCCACAAGAAAAAACAAAAGAAAGTTCGCCGTTTCGGCGAACTTTCTTTTTTACATAGATGTATAAAGCTATTTGAAGATCTTCATTGGACTAATTCATCGGAGAACCGCATTCGGGGCAGAATTTGCTGTCAGTCTCGGTGCCGCATTTAGGGCAGCGCTGCTTTGCCGGCTCCATTGGGCTGCCGCATTCGGGGCAGAACTTACCCTCTGACTCGGTTCCGCACTTGGGGCAACGGCGCTTTTCGCTCGGAGCAGGAGCTGGAGTGCCGCATTCAGGGCAGAATTTGCCTGTAATCATTGTACCACATTTGGGGCACTTTACGCCGCGCTGCTGAATCTGCGCACCCGGTGCGCCCTGCTGCTGAGCGGCATAAGGGTCGTATTGAGCCTGTGGACCAGGGTTTTGGAAGACGTTCTGCATCGCACCGCCCGTCATTCCGCCAGTACCCATATTCATCATTCCAAGGCCCATAAAAGCACCTGCAGCCCCACCTGGGTTCTCGGCAGCTTTGTTGATGGCGTCCATCACGCGGCCTTGTTGCATCATCTGGTTTGAATTGTGCTCATATTCAGTAATCTTAGCCTGGCTTTCAGTGTCAAGGGTTACCGATTCGACAGCGAAACTGATCAGTTTGATACCACGGTTACGTATAGGCTCGTCGAAGACGCGCTCGTCCATTATCTGCTTAATTTCGTCGGTATTGCTGGGCAGTTCCAAAACAGGTATCCTGTTCTTGCTGTTACCCATTTCGTTCATAACATTCTGGAAAGCAGCAATAACTTCGCTGCGCATCTGGTCGGTGATATCGCCTTTCTTCAATATGTTAGCCGTACCGGCGTGGTTGCGCATAAAGATGCCCATATCAAATATCTGGAAAGTGTATTTGCCGAAACACTTCACATTGACACTGAGTGGCGACAACGTTCCTGTGAACTGGTTGGGCACAGGGTGCGACCAGTCCTGATAAGGCATTGGAGCAGGCGTACCAAACTTGTTGTCAATAATTTCCTTGGAATTAAAATAAAGAACATACTGCTCCTTGTTACGGTTGCCTCCGTAAGTGAAGCGTTCCCACATCTCCTTGAAGACAGGGCCGAACTGGCCGGCAAAGAACGACGGCGACGACGACTCGTCGAATGTATACACGCCCTCTTCGGCAGTAGCGTCCAGCACTGCACCAGAGTCCACAATCACAGCCACTTGACCCGGGGCCACCAGGATGCGGCTTCCTTTCGATATGATGCCTTTTTTGGTCGTCACCCTGACCATCAGGGTATCCATATCCATATTGTCACACTTTATCAAATCCAACCACGTGTCGCGGATTGTCGACAGGGGCGAATTAACGATTGCCTTTATAAGTCCCATAATTGTAATATTTTATTTTGTAAACTATTTAATTCTATTGCATAATCAGTCCTGATAAATGGATTAACTTTACATATCGTTTCTTCATAAGGTGCCTATATATCACAAAAGGAATAAAAAATTGATTTGCAGCCGTATTAGACACAATCACATTCCATTGTGCCTTATTTATATCCACTGCAAAGGTACACAATTAATCTTATTCCACAAAAAAATGGGATAAAAAAATACAAGCAAGTCAACTTACATCATAGCTGAGTTTCGTGATATTGCCAGAAGAAACATCCATTAGGATAGAAAAAAGTCATCAAGCCCGCTGCCATTTATCCATTTCCCATTTCGAACACTATAACCTGAAAACTATTGAACCCTAAAAGTGGCGCAAAAAGCAAACCTGTAATCACGCTTGAAATCTATGGCATTGGAACGCATAAACTGTTCGAGCAGGCGAGCAAATTGCTCTTGCTTTTCGGTTGGAGGTTCGACCGTATAGAATCGGAACAGGCAGTATTGCGGAGACCCGTCTGGCGAACAGTAGAAGCGGCACCACACAACAGTTGCGCTACCGAAAGAAAACTCCTTGCTGCGAAGGTAAGTCCATAAACGCGTGGAGAAATCGGCAATCGGTTTCTCGAGTTGCTCTCCCTGAAAAGCAATAGAGCCATTATACATCACTTCCATATCGTGCAGCGCGATGCCTTTCGATTCGGCACTTGCGATAGATAGTGCCTTAATCGGAAGCCTGTCGAGTTTTGCTTCAAGAAGACGAGCGGCAGAAGGCGTAGCCTTGCGAGCATACTCGCGCCGTGCCCGCTTCATTTGCTTTTGGAAACGCTTGTCGGCGTGAAGACGCGCCACAGCAGCACTGGCAGCCAAACGGCCAGCGTCGACATCGCTCTGCCAATGATAACCGGCACTCACACGGCTCTGTCCATATTCATATCCGCAAGCCAAAATGGTATCGGACGCATCGGGATTGATTTCAGAAAGCAAGAGTGCAGCACTCCATCCAAGAATCGTATGGCCTGACGGATAAGAGCCATTATGCCGCAACACATCTTCGTCGCCAGGAGCAATTGTAGGCTCGCCGAAGTGAACGTAAGGCCTAATGCGCGAGTAGTAATCCTTGGGGCGCTTGCCAACCTGGTCGGTGGTTATAAGTGAATATAGCAACAGCTTGTACAGCTGTGGAGTATTCTGCTGAGAGATGGTCATTCCGAAGGGAACCGAAAAAATGCGGCAAATATTGTCGACCGACCATTCAGCGTCACGCTTGGCTAAGGCAAGCCTTGCAGAATCAAGGCGTTGCTCTTTCCCCCACACATATTGGGCTGAATCATAAGCAAAAGCAGCAGAGGCACTATCTGGA
Source organism: Bacteroidales bacterium UBA3724 (assembly GCA_002371315.1). Taxonomy (GTDB): domain Bacteria; phylum Bacteroidota; class Bacteroidia; order Bacteroidales; family P3; genus Colimorpha. The sequence continues at coordinate 22,822 of DFHL01000130.1, forward strand.
TGAGGCGGAAGGAATCTGACAGCATTGGGCATCTCGTCAGACGTTAGCCAAGGCTTTTGAGCATAGCCGTCACAAACAAAAACCACCGCAATCAGAAATGCAACAAATCTAAAATAAAACGATTTTGAAATCATAAATATATTATTTACAAAAATATATGCTTAAACGCCCTAAAGAGAATAATATTGTGTGACGACATTACGATATCTCGTTATAACGTTATAACGAAATAACGAAATAACGGTATAACGAGTTGCCAGATCAAACTATAAAACGAAGCCGAATCAAAACAAAAAAGGGAACCACAAAAGTGATTCCCTTTGTAAAAGATTGGCGGCGACCTACTTTTCCACAAACAAGTGCAGTATCATCGGCGATGCGGGGCTTAACTTCTCTGTTCGGAATGGGAAGAGGTGAACACCCGCTCCATAACCACCAAAATTTGGTCCTGTGGCACATCGCTGTTCCACAGCTGACTATTGGCTGGAGACATATAAGAGATTTACGGAAAGTCTTCGGGTAATTAGTACCGCTCGGCTTTGACATCGCTGCCTTTACACCTGCGGCCTATC
>DFHL01000047.1:0-6678 GCA_002371315.1 Bacteroidales bacterium UBA3724
ACTGTACAACGGACGGAGAAGGTGTCTTAATGTACTGAGGATGTGCTGGTTAGTGCATAGTTTGTTGCACCGTGTGTCAGCGCGTGCCACATTGTGCCGCGATGTGTCGCAGCGGGTCGGAAAATCGTGATGGAGGCTGGTTTTTCAGTTTGTGAAGGCGTAGCGCACGATGTTTTCGCCCATTTTGAGGGCCTTGAGGCGCGTCTCCTGGCTGTCGTTATGGACGTCCTGGTCCTCCCATCCGTCGCCGAGGTCGCACTCCCAGCTGAAGAAGCAGACCAGGCGCCCCTCCCAGATGAGGCCGAAGCCCTTGGGGGGCTTGTTGTCGTGCTCGTGGATTTTGGGCAGCCCGTTGGGGAAGTCGTACTTCTGGTGATAGATGGGGTGGCTGAACGGCAGCTCGACGAAGTCCAGCTCGGGGAAGACTTTCTTCATCTGCGGCACGATGAATTCGCGCAGGCCGTAGTTGTCGTCGATGTGCAGGAAGCCGCCGCCAATCAGGTAGTTGCGCAGGTTCTGCGCCTCCTGGCTGCTGAAGACGACGTTGCCGTGGCCGGTAAGGTGGAGGAAGGGATAGTTGAATATTTCGCTGCTGCCGACGTCGACGGTGGCGTACTTGGGGTCGAGGTTCATATTGGCGTCGGCGTTGCAGAAGGCGGTCAGGTTGGTCAGCGAGGTGGGGTTGGCGTACCAGTCGCCACCGCCGCCGTATTTGAGCAGGGCCAGCTGGGTCTGGGCGAATGACGGCTGAAGGCCGAGTGCTGACAGCAGTAAGATAATCAGGGATATACGTTTCATTTTTTAGTTGCGGTTTTTTGTGGGTTAGGCGGGTTAGGCGGATTAGGCAGGTTAGGCAGATTAGGCAGATTAGGCGGGTGTATTGTCTCTTAACTTCCTTTAACTTCCTTTAACTTCTTTAACTCCCTCTCTCAGTTGCTCAGGTTGAAAAAGGCTGTTGCGGCGAGGGCGGCGGTTTCGGTGCGGAGGCGGCAGTTGCCGAGGGTTACGGGGATGAAGCCCGAGTCGAGTGCGGAGCGGATCTCGTCGGGGCTGAAGTCGCCTTCGGGGCCGATGAGTATCAGGGCGTTGCTGCCGGGGCGGTAGGCGTCGCGCAGTGGCGTGCGGTGGTCGCCGTCGCAGTAGGCGATGAATTTCTGTCCGTCGAAGGGTGCCGCTATCAGCTCGGCGACGGGTGTCGGCTCGTCGATTGCGGGCAGGTAGGCTTTGAGCGACTGCTTGGCGGCGCTGACGGCAATCTTGTCGAGGCGCTCCTTCTTCAGGATGCAGCGCTCGGAATGGTCGCAGACGATGGGGGTGATGCGGTCGATGCCCATTTCGACGGCCTTTTCGACCAGCCATTCGATGCGGGCGGTGTTCTTGGTGGGTGCCACGGCGAGGTGGAGGCTGTAGGGCCGCCGGCCGTAGCCTTCGGTGCGCTCGACGACCTCGACGGTGCAGGCCTTGGGGTGCGCGTCGAGGATGCGGCAGCGGCACATCGTGCCCCGACCGTCGGTCAGGGAAAGCTCGTCGCCGACAGACATCCGCAGCACCTTCACGCAGTGGCGCGACTCCTCTTCGCTGAGGGTGCAAATGTCTGATTCTATGTCTTCTGAAAAGAACAGTTGCATAAGGTCTGTTTGTGTTTTCCGGCTGCAAAAGTACGAAAAAATTCGGATTCATACTTTTTTTGGACTTTTGCCGTTAAAGGAGATGATTTTTTTTATGCAAAAACAAAATACGCTATATGAGAATTAGACATTTGATAGTGCTGGCGGTGCTGATGTGCATCCTGCCGACGGCGATGGCCCAGAAGAGCCGCATTACTGAGTTTACGCAGGCTGGCCTGCCTGCCGAGATGCAGGAATACCTGGAGCAGGCCACGAGCGACAAAGACAAGAAGGCCGAGGTGGGGCGCCTGATGCGCGATTTCGGCACGCGGTACGGTTCGCTGCAGGGCGCGCTGCAGGGTCGCGTGGTGGGCATCTGCAACACGGTGCTGAAACTGAAGGTGCGCCAGCATCCCGACGTGATGAACTTCATCTCGGTGTTCAACCAGATGACGGCCTCGTCGGCAGCCAATTTCGACCAGTGGCTGAGCTGTATCGAGTTTCTGCAGGCGCGCAACAAGAAGGTGAAGGATTTCACCGACTTTGTGGAGTTTACCGGCGGCCTGGTGTCGTCGCGCACGCTCTATGCGTCGCGCTCGTGCACGTGGCAGCTGCAGAAGGACTGCTCGTACAGCATTGTGTTTGAGGGTAATGAGATAAAGGTTGTTGTCGACAGTCCGGTGGAGCTCTACTACAGTTCGGACCGCGACAACGGCACCATCTATGGCACCAAGGGCGTGTACCACTACCTTGACAACAAGTGGGTTGGCGACGGCGGCCGCCTGAACTGGGACCGCACGGGCATTTCGAGCACCGTCTGCTGGGCCAACCTGAGGCGGTATGAGGCTGTGACCAAGTTCCCCAAGTTCATTGCCGACTCGGTGCAGTTCACCAACACCAACTATTTCAGCCAGCCCATCTACGGCCGCGTCGAGGAGGCGCTGAGCGCCAAGATGGAGCCCGAGAAGTACTCTTTCCCCAAGTTCCGCTCGTATCAGAAGGACTTCAAGATGAAGGACATACTGCCCGGCGTGGACTATAGCGGCAGTTTTATGATGAACGGCTCGAAGTTCATCACCAGCGACACCAAGAACCCCGCCACGCTGATTTTCTATCGCAACGGACAGCCGTTCATCACCGTCAATTCGGTCAAGTTCACCATCACCGCCAGCCGCATCGTGTCGGAGAACGCGGCGGTGAAGATTTTCATCGACGGCGACTCAATTTGCAACAACGGCATCACGGTGCGCTACCTGGCCCAGGAGAAGCAGGTGAGCCTAATCAACGACTCGAAGCGCAACTACTACAGCCCCTATTCCAATTCGTACCACAACCTGGATATGTATTGCGAATCAATCGTTTGGAAGATGAACGAGGACAAGCTGGACTTCGCGATGCTGGGTGCTTCGGGCGACCAGAGCTACTCGACCTTCGAGTCGAACAGCTACTACTCGGAGCGCAAGTTCCGCGAGATTCAGGGCATCGACCAGGTCAACCCCGTGTTGCGCGTGTATCGTTATATGCAGATGCGCGATATGACCTACGACTTCTATATGGACGAGTTTGCCCAGGCCATCAAGATGGACATAATGCAGGCCAAGTCGATGATCCACACGCTGGCCAAGTCGGGCCTTGTCTCCTACAACGAGGCGCAGGGCAAGATCTACGTCAACGACAAGCTGGTGGACTACGCCAAAGCCAGCGCCAAGAGCAAGGACTATGACTACGACGCACTTATCCTCGAGTCGTCGGCCAAGAACAACAACGCCGAACTCGACCTGTCGAGCAATGCGCTGAGCGTGCACGGCGTCGAGAAGTTCGTGCTCAGCGACAGCCAGCAGGTGGTCATCTATCCCAACAAGGGCGAGTTAGAGGTGCGTAAGAACCGCGACATCAACTTCAACGGGCGCATCAACGCCGGCCGCTTCATCTTCTATGCCACCAACGCCACGTTCCTCTACGAGGCCTTCAAGCTCGACCTGCCGCAGGTGGACTCGATGATTTTCTACGTCACGCAGTTCAACAATCCGCAGGAAGAGCATATCGTCTACACGCCGCTGCACAATCTGGTGGGCCACCTGCAGATAGACCAGGCCGACAACCACAGCGGCCTGAAGGAGGTGAAGGAGCAGTATCCTGTATTCACCAGCCTGAAAGACAGCTATGTCTACTACGACCGCAAGGATATCCACAACGGCGCCTATGTGCGCGACCGCTTCTACTATACCATCCATCCCTTTGTGGTCAAGAATATGGTCGACTTTGTCACCGACAGCCTGAGTTTCAACGGCGTGCTGACCTCGGCGGGCATCTTCCCCGACATCGTCGAGCCCCTCAAGGTGCAGCCCGACTATTCGCTTGGCTTCGTCCGCAAGACGCCGCGTGGCGGATACGATGCATACGGCGGCAAGGGCCACTTCACCAATACGCTCGACCTGAGCTATCGCGGCTTCAGGGCCCAGGGCCAGGTGGACTACCTGACCTCGGTGCTGCAGTCGAAGACCATATATTTTATGCCAGACTCGATGGTGGCCGTCAGCGACACCTTCTATGTCAAGGAGCAGGGCGTGTTCCCCGACATCCGCATCAACCGCGCTATGCAGCGCTGGTACCCCTATGCCGACTCGATGCGCGTGTCGCAGCTCCTCAACGGGCCCCAGTTCAAGATGTACCACGACGACGCCCTGCTGGCCGGCCACACGGTTCTGAAGCCGGAAGGTGCCTACGCTTCTGGCTCGGTGACCATCAAGGAGGGTACGCTCGAGTCGCTGCGCTTCGCGCTGCAGCCCAAGGATATGTACAGCAACGTGACGGCCTTCACGCTGCGCTCGGAGGTGTATAACAACATCGCCTTCTATGCCACCGATATGAAGTCGCACACCGACTTCACCAAGCGGCGCGCCGACTTTGTGGCCAACGCCGACCTGGGCCGCACGCAGCTGCCGCTGCTGCAGTATGCCGCCTACGTCGACAAGTTCTCGTGGGAGATGGACAAGAAGGAACTGGACCTCATCAACAGCAAGAGCGAGAGCAGCCAGGGTCTGGAAGGCCTGACGCTGCGCGAGCGTTTCCGCCATACGGAACAGCCGGGCGCGCTCTTTGTCTCGACCGACCCCACCAAGGACAGCCTCAACTTCCACGCCGTGCGTTCGACCTATCTCTACAATGCCGGTCAGCTGACTTGTCGCCAGGTGTTTACCGTCAACAGCGCCGATGCCGTCATCGCCCCGGGCGGCGACACGCTGCACATCAGCCGCGGCGGTGTCATCGACCTGATGAAGCATTCGCAGATACTGGCCAACCGCGAAAACAAATACCATCTGATTTACGATGCCGATGTCATCCTTGACGGCGCCAAGAAGTACAGCGGCAAGGGCTATATCGACTATGTCGACGTCGACAACAAGAAGCAGAAGATCTACCTGTCGTCCATCGCGCCCGACAACCGCGGTGTCTCGGTGGGCAACGGCTTTGTGCCCGACAGCGCCAACTTCACGCTCAACAGCGCCTTTGGCTTTGCCGGCAACGTGAGGGTGGAGGCCGACAAGGAACACTACTACTTCGACGGCGGCGTCCGCCTGCTGCACAAGTGCAACACGGCTGCGCAACTGGGCTTGCTGGCCTATTCCAGCTACCTCGACCCCAAGCAGATACTTGTCGCCGTGCCCGAAATACCGACCGACTGGAAGGGCAACCGCATCACGGCTTCGATCCTTTTCGAAAAGGCCAATATGATGCCCTATCCGGCCTTCCTCACCGCCGAGCGCGCTGCCGACAACGAGCTGATGGGTGCCTACGGCTATGTGACGTATAACAATGACACAAAGGAATATATGATTGCTTCGGCCGAAAAGATTCAGGATCCCGACAATGTCGTCGGCCGCTACCTCACCCTCAACACGCAGACCTGCGAGATGAAGGGCGAGGGCCCGATCAATTTCAATGTCAAGCAGAACCTTGTCAGCCTCTTCTCGTATGGCACAGCTACCCTTGGCGGCAGCAAGGAGGGCGACATCGAAATCAGCAGTATTCTCGGTTTTACCTTCCCCATCGATGAAAAGGTGCTCGGCACTATGGCTCAGACCATTGCCGACGACTTGCGCCTGTCGCCCTCGCAGCCTGCCAACGAGGCTACGCGCCGCGCGATGATCTATTATATGGGTCCCGAGGCTGGCGCCGAAGCCTACGCCAACTATGTCAGCACGGGCTTCTACGACAAAATGCCCAAGGAGTTCGAGAGCACGCTGCTTATCGAAGGCATTGAGTGGACCTACGACCCGGCCCTTGGCTACCGCTACGATGGCGTTGCCTCGCTGGCTATGGTCGGCAAGAAGCAGCTGCACCTTTCGACGCGCGTCAAGGCCCAGATGTACCACAAAGGCAACGGCAACTTCCTGGTGCTCTACATCCAGGTGGCCTCCGACCACTGGTACTACTTCAACTACGAGTTCAACAGCCAGCAGATGCTCATCCAGAGCTCGGTGGGCGAATGGGTCGATATGATCAAAGCCCTGCCTGCCGACAAGCGCCACGTCAGCGGCAAGAGCGACCAGGGCGACTACCGCTACCGCATCTCGCCCAGCCGCAGCGAAGTGCCCAACTTCATCCTGCGTATGGGTGGCAACGCCAAGTCGGCCGACGATCCTGGCGACTGGGATGTCGACGAAGAGGATGTCATCGAGGGCGACGACTGATTTTTTTTGACCTCGATTTTTGCAAAATATCATTCCGAAATCTCATTTTGCAGGATGCCCCCAAGGGTGTCCTGCAAAATTTTTTGCTACCGTATAGTGTTATTTTTTAGACTGTTCAGTATCTGTTGGTGAATAAAATGCAAAAATAATTTTGTGTATTTCGGAAATTGTAGTACTTTTGCAACCGCTTTCGAGAGGAAAGAATGCCCAGGTGGTGGAATTGGTAGACACGCTACTTTGAGGGGGTAGTGCCGATTCAGGCGTGCAAGTTCAAGTCTTGTCCTGGGCACTAGCACCTGAAAAGATTTCTTCAAGAAAGCAAATTGTTTCAAGAGTTTAGAAACACTACTGCCCGGATGGCGGAATTGGTAGACGCG
>DFHL01000047.1:6827-6996 GCA_002371315.1 Bacteroidales bacterium UBA3724
GAGCGAAAATGCAAAATCTTTTTTTCTTTTATATCCCAGTTTTGGCCACCTTTTGGCCACCTTTTCGGGAGATGCCGGTTGAAAAAACTTTCAATTTTCCCAGACTTTGGCAAAATATTCGTAACTTTGCATTTCCATTCGCCGATGTGGCGAATGGGCGAAAATACAG
>DFHL01000121.1:0-314 GCA_002371315.1 Bacteroidales bacterium UBA3724
CAAAACCAGTGACAAGTGAATAGTGACCAGTGAAACGAACGCGCTCAATTCACAATTCACTAATCACAATTCACTAAAAAAAAATTTCTGGTTAATTCCTGGCCAATTTATGGTAATTCCTGTTAAAAAATGAAAGTTATTTTTGACCATTTACTTAACAGCAATTACCAGCAATTGAACAGCAATTTTCAGCAATTATTTTGAATGTGAGTGAAGTGTGACCTGTGACAAGTGACCTGTGAAACGGGCGCGTTCGTGTCACTGGTCACAGTTCACCTATCACTGAATGACCACTTTCTATGCCCGTTGTACAG
>DFHL01000121.1:423-20910 GCA_002371315.1 Bacteroidales bacterium UBA3724
TACTGTACATATACTGTACATATACTGTACATATGACGGAGAAGGTACCCTAAAGCGTTGGTTTTGAACTGTTTCGAAGACCGTGATTTCCACAGTGTGTCACACTGTATCAGGACGGCGCACCGCGTGGCGGTGCAGTTCACAACGCAAAGGGAAAACAAAAAAGGGCTTCGACCGGCAGGTCAAAGCCCTCAAATACATCTTGAAATTTGATTAAGCACGCCATCATAACGGCAGCAGGGAAAATTTATTTTGCGAAAATGCATTTTTTTGACTTTTTATGATTTCGGGCAATAAGTGGGGCTTTGCGGCGTTATACCTTTTTACAACGAAAACGACGATGATGCGACAGCGACACTTTGGAATCATTGCTTTAACGCTCTTTGCGCTGCTTGTGGGCTGCGCCAAACAGGGGATGCCCGGCGGCGGCCCCAAGGACGTTGCACCGCCTGTGCAGCAGCGCGTTACGCCCGAAAGCCGCACGCTCGGCTTCGAGGGCAACCAGTTCTACATCGAGTTCGACGAATATGTGGTGCTGAAGGATGCCGAAAACAACGTACTGGTGTCGCCACCGATGAAGCAAAAGCCTGAATACAAGACCAAAGGGCGCGGCATACAGGTGCGCATCAAGGACACGCTGCAGCCCAACACGACCTACGTCTTCCAGTTCAAGGAGGCCATTGCCGACTTCAACGAGGGCAACCTGCTGCCGTCGCTGGAATATGTCTTCTCGACGGGCAGCTACATCGACAGTATGACCATCGGCGGCCGCGCCACCGACGCCCTGAGCGGCGAGCCGCGCGAGGAAGCGACCAGCGTATGGCTGCTCAGCGCCGGGCAGCGCGAGGCCCTGCTGCGCTCGCTGGCCGACACCGCCGTCCAGGCCCCGTCACCCACCTACGCCACCCGCTGCGACAAGCAGGGCAACTTCAGTTTCAACTACATACGCCCCGGCGAATACTACATCCTGGCCGTCGCCGACGAGGACAAGAATATGACCATAGGCCCCGGCGAGGCTGTGGGCTTTCTGGACGCACCCGTCCCGAGCCGCCCGATGGCCGACAGCAGCGCCGCCGACACGACGCAGCCACGGCAGCAAGCCACGCCACAGACACAAATAAAAATCTTCGAGCCCAAAAACGACAAGCAGCGCGTAACCGGCAGCAACTTCACCGCCGAGGGCAAAGCCGTCATAACGACGATGCTGCCGATGCTGGCGCCGACCCTGGAAAGCGGCGGCGAAAAAACCACCTACCGCCTCAACGCCACACGCGACACCCTGACGCTGTGGACCCTGCGCAAGGAATGCGACTCGCTGCAGCTGACGCTGCACGACGCCACGGGCCTGCAGGACACCCTGCGGCTGCGCTGGCGCCCCAAAAAAGGGCTTGGAGCGAAGGGACTGAAGAGCGACCAGAAGCTGAACTACAGCAAGCTGCCCTACTACGACACGCTGGCGCTGATGCTGCCGACACCGCTGGCCAGCTGGCAGCGCGCCGACTCGGCAGTGAGGGTCATCCGGCTGAAGGACAGCAGCATAGCCTACTGTTCGCTGGTGCCCGACAGCGCCAGGATGCGCGCAACGGTCGACTACGCTTTCCAGCAGGGCGAAAAATACGGCGTCGCCATCCTGAAAGGGCATCTCCGAACGATCTACAATCAGGACAACGACTCGCTGAGCAGCAGCATCGAGGTGACGAAGGCCGAGGACTATGGCAACCTGCGGCTGACGCTGGGTGGCGACCCCGCGGCAGGCGAGGGCGGCGGCCTGATAGTGCAGCTGCTGGACGAGAAGGGCAAGGTGCTCGACAGCCGCCAGGCAGCGGCAGGCGAGCGGCTCGAATTCCTGAACCTCAAGCCCGCCAAGTACCGCCTGCGCGCCATTGCCGACAGCAACGGCAACGGCAAGTGGGACCCTGGCGACCTGCAGGCGCTGCGGCAGCCCGAAGCGGTGACCTACTACCCCAAGACGCTGGACGTCAGGGCCAACTGGGACTTTGACGAGACTTTCAAAATCGGAAAATGACGCCGCGTGGAGAATGCTGACGGAAATATAAGGAAATCGCTGCTGTCGGGCCTGTTCTGGGTGCTGCTGGCCAACCTGATAGTGAAGCCTTTCTGGCTTCTCGTCGTCGAGATGGGCGTGCAGAACCGCGTGGGGGCCGAGATGTACGGCTTCTATTTCGACATCTTCAGCATATCGTACATTTTCAACATACTGCTCGACCTGGGCATCACCAACTTCAACACGCGCAACATAGCGCAGCACCCGGCGCTGATAAGCAAGCACCTGTCGGGTATGCTGAGCATCAAGGTGATGCTGCTGGCGCTGTATGCCGTGGTGACCTTCAGCACCGGCGCCCTGCTGGGCTACGACAGCAGCCAGTTCCGCCTGTTGGGGTGGCTGACGCTGAACCAGTTCCTCAGTTCGCTGATACTCTATCTGCGCAGCAACTTCGAGGGGCTGCTGCTTTTCAAGTGGGACAGCCTGCTGAGCATCCTGGACCGCCTGCTGATGATTGCGATTTGCGGCCTGATGCTGTGGGCACCGCAGCTGACGCTGGGGGGCCGCCAGTTCACAATATTTCATTTCGTCTACGCCCAGACGGCGGCCTATGCCGCAACGGCACTCACGGCGCTGGCCGTGCTGGTGCGCCGGACGGGGCTGCGCCGCCTGCGCTGGGACAGGCCCTTCACCGTGGCCATCCTGAAGCAGAGCCTGCCCTTCGCCCTGCTGGTGCTGCTGATGGCCAGCTACAACCGGCTGGACCCCGTGATGCTGAAGCGCCTTTCGGCTGACGGGATGGGCGACTTCAACGCCGGCATCTATGCCGGCGCCTTCCGCCTGCTGGATGCGCTGACGATGATTGTCTACCTCGTCTCGGTGCCGCTGCTGCCTATTTTCTCGAAGCTGACCAAAGAGGCTGGCACCAAGAGCGATGCGACGCGGGAGGTGGGGTCGATTGCGCAGATGATGTTCTCGCTGGTGATGGTCTTTGCCATCGCCGCCGCCTGCGCGCTGTCGGCCTGCGGCGGAGAGCTGATGGAACTTTTCTACGACGACAACACGGCCGAGTATGCCGCCGTGTTCCGAATGCTGATTTTCTGCATCATACCCATCTCGGCCACCTACGTCTTCGGCACCCTGCTGACCGCCGCCGGACGGCTGCGCCAGCTGAATCTGTTTGCCGCCCTGTCGCTGGCGCTGAACCTGGGTGTCAACGCGTTGTGCATACCGCGATGGGGTGCCGTGGGCAGCGCCTGGGCAGCCATAGCGGCCCAGAGTTTTATGGCCGTTGCCGAGATTGCGGCGGCGATAAAGATTTTTAGGCTAAAACCTTCGCCGTCGTACATACTAAAACTGGTACTGTTTACGTTAATCATTATCGGATGCACTATGTGCACGCCGCACCTGCTGTGGTGGGCAAAGCTTGCCGCCACAACCGCCGTGGCAATAGCCACAGCCCTAATATTGAAACTGTTGAATTTGAAAGAAATAATAAAAGCAATAACCGATTAGAACATAAAAAATCAGAAAAAAAGATGAAAAAAGCATACGTATTCCCCGGTCAGGGAGCCCAGTTCGTAGGAATGGGCAAAGACCTCTATGACAACAACAAGCAGTGCCGCGATATGTTCGAGACGGCCAACGACATCATCGGATTCCGCATCACCGACCTGATGTTTGCCGGCACCCCCGAGGACCTGAAGCAGACCAAGGTGACGCAGCCCGCCATCTTCCTGCATTCCACCATCTTGGCAGCCTTTATGGGCGAGCAGTTCCAGCCCTCGATGGTCGGTGGCCACTCGCTGGGCGAGTTTTCGGCCCTGGTGGCCGCCAAGGCTATGAGCTTTGAGGACGGTCTGCGCCTGGTCGTTGCCCGCGCCAACGCTATGCAGAAATGCTGCGAGGCCCATCCGTCGACGATGGCTGCCGTGCTGAAGCTTGACGACAAGACGGTGGAGGACATCTGCGCCTCGATAGAAGGCGAGGTGGTGGTTGCCGCCAACTACAACTGCCCGGGCCAGCTGGTGATCAGCGGCACGGTGGAAGGCGTAAACCAGGCCTGCGAGAAGGTGAAGGAAGCCAAAGGCCGCGCCCTGCCGCTGGCGGTGGGCGGAGCATTCCATTCGCCACTGATGGAGCCGGCCCGCATCGAGCTGAGCGCCGCCATCGAGAAGACCAGGTTCAGCGAGCCCATCTGCCCCTGCTACCAGAACGTCAACGCGCTGCCCGTCAGCGACCCCGAGCAGATCAAGGCCAACCTGAACAAGCAGCTGACCTCGCCGGTGCGCTGGACGGCCACGGTGCAGAATATGCTGAAAGACGGCGCCGAAGAGTTCATCGAGGTAGGTCCAGGCACGGCCCTGCAGGGAATGATCAAGCGCGTCGACGCCAACGCCAACGCACATTCGGTTGAAATGTAAGACTTGCCTATTGCATTGAATTATGGACAACAACGGATATAAAAAGCTGACCCGCAGCACCAGCGACCGCAGGATCGCTGGTGTCTGTGGCGGTCTGGCGGAGTATTTGAATATCGACCCCACGGTGGTGCGCATCATTTTCCTGCTTGCGCTGATTTGCGGCACCCTGGGTTTCTGGGCCTACATCATTGTGTGGATTTGCGCACCCGAAGACAATTTGCTAAACCAATAACAACAATATTATGATACTGTTAAACTTAGGCGCAACCGAGATAGGACTCATCGTCCTTGTTGTCCTCATATTGTTTGGCGGCAAGAAGATTCCCGAACTGATGAAGGGACTTGGCAAGGGCGTCAAGGAATACAAGAACGCCGTAAACAGTGTAGAGGACGAAATAAAGTCGGCCACAAGCAACGACGAGGCAAAAAAGGACGACAAAGCATAATCTCAGCCGATGAACTTTTGGGGACACGTCGAGGTTCTGCGATGGGTGCTGATACGGTGCCTGGTCGTGGTTTTTGGCCTGGCCGTCGCCGTGTTCTGCTTCAAGGATTTTGTCTTTGACGGCATCATCTTTGCGCCATCGAGGGCCGACTTTGTCACCTACCGGCTGATGGCGCGCCTGGGCGAGCTGACCGGCATTGAGGGGCTGAGCCCCCAACTTGGCGGCATCGATATGATAAACATCAACCTTGCCGCACAGCTGATGACCCACCTGCGCGTTTCGTTCTATCTGGCCGCCATCGTGGCGATGCCATACATCATTATGGAGATGTGGCTCTTCGTGAAGCCTGCGCTGTATCGCCGCGAGCAGCGTCCCGCACGCTTCGCGATTGTGGCCTTTTTCTTTCAGTTTTTCCTCGGCCTGGCGCTGGCATACTATATTATCTTTCCGGTGACGTTCAATTTCCTGGCGAACTACCAGGTCAGCGAAAGCATTGCAAACCAGATATCGATGAGCTCGTACATCGGCACCTTCCTTGGGCTGATGCTGACAATGGGCATAGTGTTTGAAATGCCGATTGTGGCATATTTCTTTGCCAAAATCGGCATTCTGCAATCGTCGTTCCTGAAACGCTACCGCAAGGTGGCTTTTGTGGCCGTGCTGGTCTTGGCGGCGTTCATCACGCCCTCGACCGATGTGTTCACGATGGGCATTGTGGCGTTGCCGCTCTATCTGCTTTATGAGTTTTCGCGCGTGGTTGTGAGCCGCGTCGAACGGAGAGCAGAGGTGGAAGGCTAAATCGCCTTAACCTGCTTTTTGCCAGTCCACAAGAAATCGCGTCCAAGGTATTTTTCCCTCACATCGGGGTCGTTGGCCATAACCTCGGGTTCGCCTTCGTGCAGCACGCTGCCTTCGTAGAGCAGGTAGGCATAGTCCGTGATGCGCAGCGTCTCGTTGACGTTGTGGTCGGTGATAAGGATGCCTATATTCTTGTATTTAAGGTGCGCAACGATGTCCTGGATATCCTGGACAGCGATGGGGTCGACGCCGGCAAAGGGCTCGTCGAGGAGCAGGAAACTGGGGTTGGTGGCCAAGGCGCGGGCAATCTCCGTGCGACGGCGTTCGCCACCGCTGAGCTGGATGCCCTTGCTGTCCTTGATGCGCCGCAGGCCGAACTCGTCGAGCAGGCTGTTGAGCTTGGCTTCACGCTGCCCACGGTCCATATCGGGCTGGAATTCGAGAACCGACATTATGTTTTCGGCCACAGTCATCTGGCGGAACACCGAGGCCTCCTGGGCCAGATAGCCCACGCCCATCTGCGCGCGGCGGTACATAGGCAGGTCGGTGATGTCGCGGTCGTCGATAAAGACGCGCCCGCCATTGGGTTTGATGATGCCGACAATCATATAGAAAGTCGTCGTTTTGCCGGCGCCGTTAGGGCCCAGCAGACCGACAATCTGTCCCTGTTTGACACCGACCGAAACGCCCTTGACGACGGTGCGCTGGCGGTATTTTTTCACTACCAATTCTGTTCTAAGTTCCATAAATATAGAGAATTGTCGTTGACCATCAGATTATGCCTTCGCGAAGTATATCGTGGATGTGGAGCACGCCCAGATAGCGCCCTTCGTCGGAGACGATGAGCTGCGTTATCGAGTTGGCGCGCATTATATTCAATGCCTTGACGGCATATTCGTGAGACGGCACAGTTTTGGGGTTGGGCGTCATAATGTCCGACGCTCTGAGCTTGTCGGGGTCCGGGTGTTCTTCCATCATCCGACGCAGGTCGCCATCGCAGATGATGCCCAAGATCTTCTCGTTGCCGTCGCCATCCTTGTCGGTCACCACCGTGCAGCCCAGCCGCTTGGAGGTCATTTCAAGAATCGTTTCGCGCAGCGACGTGTCGGGATGGACCACCGGCCGCTCGTTCTCGCGGTAGAGGTCGTCGACGCGCATATACAGTTTTTTCCCAAGCGCGCCGCCGGGATGGAAACGAGCAAAGTCGCGCGCCGAGAAGTTGCGGCATTCCATCAGAGCCACAGCCAGCGCGTCGCCCATCACCAACTGGGCTGTGGTCGACGACGTGGGTGCCAGATTGTTGGGGCAGGCCTCGCGATCGACGGTGGCATTGAGCACGATGTCGGCCTGCGAAGCAAGGAACGAATCAGTGTTGCCCACAAGGGCGATCAGCGTGTTGCTGAAGTCCTTGAGCAGAGGGACAAGTACCTTGATTTCAGGAGTGTCGCCACTTTTGGAGATGCACATCACCACATCCTCTTTCTGCACGATGCCCAGGTCGCCGTGTATGGCGTCGGCGGCGTGCATAAAGATTGCCGGCGTGCCCGTCGAGTTGAACGTGGAAACAATTTTTGTAGCTATGTTTGCACTCTTTCCGATGCCCGTAATAATGACGCGTCCTTTTGTCAAAAAAAGCGTTTCTACAGCCTTGACAAAAGCGTCGTCTATGTTTGAAGCCATCTGTTCGATAGCTTTTTTTTCATCTTCAATTACTTGATATGCAATATTTTTTATCTCTTCAGGGGTTCTCAATTCAAAAAATATTTTGTGGTTTTGAAAAAAAAATGTAACTTTGTAAAACTATTATCAACGACTATTAACGCTCGAATTGCAAAAAAAGTATTTGATGACGAATATTGATTTGCGACAAAAACTAAAAGAAATTTTCGGCTTCGATAATTTCAAAGGCGACCAGGAGAAGATTATCCAGAGTCTACTCGCTGGCAACGACACCTTTGTCATAATGCCGACCGGTGGCGGCAAATCGCTTTGCTACCAGCTTCCGGCTATGCTGCTCAAAGGTACCACAATCGTCGTCTCCCCCCTCATCGCCCTGATGAAAAACCAAGTCGATGCCGTGCGCTACACCTCAGGGCACGATGCCGTGGCGCATTTTCTCAACTCTTCACTCAACAAGCAACAGGTCACGGAAGTAAAGGAAGACCTTATGAAGGGCGGCACGAAGCTGCTCTATGTGGCTCCTGAAACACTTTCGAAAGAAGAGACCGTCGAATTTCTGAAACAACTGGACATCAGCTTCTTCGCCATCGATGAAGCACATTGCATCTCGGAATGGGGCCACGACTTCCGTCCCGAATACCGCCGTCTGCGCAACGCCATCAACCAAATCAACAGCCACGTGCCGCTGCTGACACTTACAGCTTCGGCCACTCCCAAGGTTCAGCAGGACATCATCAAGAACCTGCAGATGGAGAACGCCCAAATCTTCATTTCGAGCTTCAACCGTCCCAACCTCTACTACGAAGTGCGGCCCAAACCGGCCGAAACACTGGCACTGCACAAGGAAATCATTAAATTCATAAAAGAAAACTCGGGCAAAAGCGGCATCATCTACTGCCTCACCCGCAAAAGGGTGGAATCGCTGGCCGAACTGCTGGTAATCAACGGCATCAAAGCCCTACCCTACCACGCCGGACTGGATGCCAAAACGCGCGCCGAGAACCAGGACAAGTTCCTGATGGAAGAGGTCGACGTCATCGTCGCCACCATCGCCTTCGGTATGGGCATCGACAAGCCCGACGTGCGCTTCGTCATACACTACGACATACCCAAAAGCCTTGAAGGCTACTATCAGGAAACCGGTCGCGCCGGTCGCGACGGCGGCGAAGGCAAGTGCATCGCATTCTACTCCGAGCACGACATCGAGCGCCTCTACAAGTTCTTCACCGACAAGAACATAACCGAACAAGAGATGGCGCGCCAGCTGGTGCAGGAAATCGTATCCTATGCCGAAAGCTCGATGTGCCGCCGAATGAACATACTGCGATACTTCGGCGAAGAATACGACCAGCCCAACTGCGGCAACTGCGACAACTGCCTGCACCCCAAACCGCGCATCGAGACCAAGGAAGAAATGGTCTATGTGCTCGAAACCATCATCGCTATGAAGCAGGCCTTCAAGTCGCAGGAAATCGTCGACGTAATAATGGGCCGCTCCAACGCCCACACGCGCATATACAAACACCATCTCCTCGAGCAGTTCGGCAAAGGCACCGACCGCAGCGAGCTCTACTGGAAAGCAGTCATCCGCAACGCCGTCATCGAAAAACTGCTGGTCAAAGAAATAGAAATGTTCGGCGTCCTCAAGCTTACACCACTGGGATACAAATACATAAAGAACCCGTATCCCATTATGGTGCCCTGCGACCACGACTATGCCAACACCGGCAACGACGGCGACGACGACGACGAACTGACGGTTGGCGGTGGCGGCTCGGCGGCCGGCGACGAAGCACTTTACACACAGCTCAAAGCCCTGCTGCGATCCATAGCACAAAAAGAGAACTTGGCGCCATACGTCATCTTTGAAGACCGCTCGCTGAAGGATATGACCATCCAGTACCCCTGCACCATCGAGGAATTGAGCCGCTGCACCGGCGTCGGCATCGCCAAGGCCCAGCGCAACGGCCAACCGTTTGTCGACCTCATCAAGCAATATGTCGAAGACAACGAAATCGAGCGTCCGCAGGACATCGTGGTCCGTTCGGCTGTTAACAAGTCAGGACTCAAAGTATACATTATCAAGTCTATCGACCGCCAGATGCCCCTCGAGGACATAGCCCGCGGCAAAGGCATCACGATGAGCGAACTCATCACCGAAATGGAGCACATCCTCTCGTCGGGAACCAAACTGAACATAGACTACTACATCGACGCCAACATTGAACAGGAACATCAGGACGTGCTGATGGACTACTGGCACGACGCTGAAAGCGACTCGCTCGAGGATGCCTACAGCGAATTCGAGGACGACCCCGACTACACCGAAGAGGAAATCCGCCTGATGCGTATCAAGTTCCTAACCACCGAAGGATTCTAAATATTTATTTATAATTAATATATTATGTTGTATTTCAATCAATTACCCCCCCCGGCTAAAGTCCTTTGACAATGAAGGACCGAAGTCATCGTTACCGCCTTGACTTCATTCACAGCCGCTTACGTACACAAAACAATTCAACAAAATTAATTTTTAACAATAAACAAAATCATTTTTATGCGCGTACTTATTGCAAAAAACTACGACGAGATGTCAGTAGCGGCAGCAAACTATGTTGCCAAGAAAATCAACGATTTCAAGCCCACCGCCGACCGTCCTTTCGTGCTGGGCTGCCCCACCGGAAGCTCGCCCCTGGGCCTCTATCAGCACCTTATCAAGCTGAACAAGAAAGGCCTCATCAGCTTCCAGAATGTGGTGACATTCAATATGGACGAATATGTGGGACTGCCCGTTGAGCATCCTGAAAGCTACCACAGCTTTATGTGGAACAACTTCTTCAACCACATCGACATCAAGAAAGAGAATGTCCACATCCTCGACGGCAACGCCCCCGACCTGATGACCGAGTGCAACCACTATGAGGAAATGATTGCCCAAGCCGGCGGCATCGACCTCTTTATGGGCGGCGTGGGCCCCGACGGTCACATCGCATTCAACGAGCCCGGCAGCAGCCTCGCCAGCCGCACCCGCGTCAAAACCCTCACCACCGACACCATCCAGGCCAACTGCCGCTTCTTCGACAACGACGTCACCAAGGTGCCCAAGCAGGCCCTCACCGTAGGCGTCGGCACAGTGATGGATGCCCGCGAAGTGCTCATCCTCTGCAACGGTCCCAAGAAGGCCCGCGCCCTGCACCATATGATCGAGAACGGAGTCAACCATATGTGGACCTCGTCGATGCTGCAGATGCACCAGCACGGCACCGTCTTCTGCGACGAAGAAGCCACCGTCGAGCTGAAAATGAGCACCTACGAGTACTTCAAGGACAAACAGACCATCGAGAAAACCCTCGAACGCTTCTGCGCCTACTACGACTGCAAATAAACAAAAAACATCATCCCGAATAGCGGGCTCGCGCAAGCCGCCCGCTATTCTTTTTTATATATATTTATCATTTTTATACAATGAATTACAGGAACCTCACCACCGAAGAAATCGCCACCCTCAAGGCACAAGGCAACCGCGCTGCCGACTGGAACAACATCCTCGTCAGCCCCGACTTCAAAGCCGACAACCTCAGCGGCAATCTCTTCTGCGGAAAAGTATATCTCGGTGCCATCGCTGACGGCACCGTCAAAGATTGCGACCTCGTCCTGCCCGAAGGCATCAGCGCCAGCACGCTGCGCGACTGCTGCATTGGCGACCACTGCGCCATCCATAATGTAAAATATCTTTCGGGCTATACTACTGGCAGCAACTGCCTGCTTTTCAATATAGACGAAATGACCGCCAACGCCGACGACTTCGCCTGGCTCGAACCGATGAACGAAAATGGCGGACGCCGCATCCTGCCCTTCAACGGAATGACCATCGGCGACGCCTATATGTGGGCTCGCTTCCGCGGACAGGCCAAACTGATCGAGCGCCTCGAAACGCTGACACGCAATGAGCTGAAAACGAACCGTGGAGGCTATGGCAGCATCGGCGACCACTGCGTCATCAAAAACACCAAGCTCATCCACAACGTCGCCGTCCGCAGCAGCGCCGACGATCCCAGCCGCATCGAAGAGTGCATCGCCCTCACCGACGGCGTCATAGGCTACGGCTCCAAGCTCGAGTTCGGCATCATCGCCCAGCGCTTCCTGCTCGGCGAGCACGTCCACCTCGAATACGGCCTGCGCCTCAACGACAGCGTGGTGGGCGACAACTCGACCCTGGCACGCTGCGAGGTGGGATGCAGCATCATCTTCCCCGCCCACGAGCAGCACCACAACAACTCGTTCCTCATCGCCGCGCTGGTGATGGGACAGAGCAACGTCGCCGCCGGCGGCACCCTGGGCAGCAACCACAACAGCCGCACCGCCGACAACGAAATCAGCGCCGGACGCGGCTTCTGGCCCGGCCTCTGCGTCAGCCTCAAGCACAGCAGCCGCTTCGCCAGCTACTGCCTCCTCGCCAAGGCCGACTATCCGTCCGAGCTCAACATCACCCTCCCCTTCGCCCTCGTCAACAACAACACAGCCAAAAACCGCCTCGAGGTGATGCCCGCCTACTGGTGGATGTACAATATGTACGCTATGGACCGCAACAGCCGCAAGTTCGCCGCCCGCGACAAGCGCCTCTACAAGGCACAGCACGTCGAGTTCGACAACCTGGCTCCCGACACCGCCGAGGAAATCATCATCGGCCGCGACCTGCTGCACATCTGGGCCGAAGAGGCCAACCGCGAGGGACGCACCGAAATCGAAGCCCACGGTATGGAGAAAGGCAAGCGCAAAACCGTCATCCTCAAGGCCGGAGAAGGCTACAAGGCCTACTACGATATGCTGGTCTACTACGCAATGAAGACTCTCGAGCCACTCTTTGGCGACAAGGTGCCCGACGCCACGCTGGGCGACGGCGAGCGCACCACACGCTGGGTCAACATCGGCGGACAGCTGGTGGCGGAAAGCGATATGACACAGCTTATTGCCGACATCGAGAGCGGAGCCCTCGACAGCTGGGATGCCATCCACGGCCGCTTCGACCAGCTATGGCAGGCCTATCCCGCACAGAAGGAACGCCACTGCTATCAGGTGCTGTGCCACCTGTCGCAGAAGCAGCACCTCGATGCCGAGGAGTGGGCCACCTATCGCGCTCACTACCAGCGCATACAGCAGTTCATCGCCGACCAGAAGGTGCTGTCACGCAAAAAGGACGACACCAACGAGTTCCGCCACGCCACCTACTGGAACGACGCCGAAATGAACGCCGTGCTCGGATGACAGAGAACGAAAACAAAAACGAAAACGAAAAATAATCCTGACGCATCAGCCAGTTCTCACATCTCACTTTAAAACTACAACTACAATGAAAAAAAGTCTCTTAACCCTACTCTGTGCCGCTGCCATCGGCGGCGCAGCTCTGCTCATCAGCTGCACCAGCAGCGACGGCATAATGACCAAGAAGAAAGGTGTCTATACCGTCGACACCACCACGCTTTCGCAGGAGGTCAAAGGCTACAACGGCCCCACGCCATTGCTGATTACCATCTCCAACGACAAGATTGTCAAGGTCGAAGCCCTCGAAAACAGCGAGACGCCCGGCTTCTTCCAACGGATGAAAGACGGCGGTATGCTGGAGCGCTGGAACGGCAAGACTGTCGACGAAGCCCTTGCCGCCCAGGTCGATGCCGTGGCCGGTGCCACCTACTCGTCCAACGCCGTCATCGAGAACGTCCGTCTCGGCCTGACCTACTACAAGGAGCACAAATGATTTCTGCAATTCCGGCCCCGTGCCACATTTATTAACCCTCAAACACAAACGATTATGAAGAAAATGGTTTGCGACCTCTGCGGTTGGGAATACGACCCCGCCGTCGGAGTACCCGAGGCAGGCATCGCCCCTGGCACCCCTTGGGAGGAAGTCCCCGCCGACTTCGTCTGCCCCCTCTGCGGAGCAGGCAAAGACCAGTTCTCCGAGGCCTGAGCCACGGCAGACATCGGTCAAAAAAACACAAAAGCGCTTCTTGCCAAAGAAGCGCTTATTTTTGATCCTCAGCCAGTTCGAACTGGACGGGTAGCGAAAACTGCTGCCGCACAGGCTTGCCGTCCACTTCGCCGGGTTTCCACTTCGGCATCGCGTTGACGACCTTAAGGACAGCCTCGCCGTAGCCCTCGCCAATGTCGCGCAAAATCCGGGCATTGGTAATCGAACCGTCCTTCTCGATGTCGAAAACGACAACAACAGTGCCTTTGACGACAGGATAGCCGTGCTCTTTTGGATGCACAAGGTTGTCTTCCAAAAACTTATACAGAGCCTCTTCGCCACCAGGGAAGAGAGCGGGAGTCTCATTTATAATACCAAGAATCATATCATCGACCTCGACCTCCCCCTCTTCAGGCATCAGCTCGTCACCAACTGGCGGCGCCGGGGCAGCATCGGCACTGCTATCCTGGTCAGGGAAACCATCCGCCACAAAGGCATCGCCTTCCATACCCGTAACAATCACATCGTCAGGCGAATCCGACACCAACGACGTATCGGCAACAGCAGTGTCGCACAAAAAATGCGAAGCCTCGCCCTGCGCAGGCGTGTCGACCTGAAGCGCCGGCTCGCCGCTACCACCGCACGCGGTAAGCGAGAGCGTCAGCCCGGCCACCGTCGCCGCCTTGCCCAACGAAATGCGCTGGGCAAGAGCCTGTTCAAGATAACGCACCTCGGCCTCGCAGCGCGGACAGGTGCCGCGGCAGTCGCCCTTGTGGGTACACTCCTCGACCGAGAACGGAATACCGTTTTCGTCGGCAATGCGCTGGCGCACAGCCTTTAGCTGGTTGCAAATCTTCTTTCCGCGGGTCATAGTCTGTTCGATTTTCGATGTGCAAAATTACACAAAAAAATTGAATCTCCAAAACTAAAACCAAAAAATACTGATTCGCAGTCATATAGCCAGCAGATTTGTCTCGTAGGCAGGATGTCGGCGTGCGCGTAAAACAGATGTCAGACTGATGTCAGTCCGGTCAAAGTCCACTGGCGAAAAATTTAACAAATCTTTGATAGAAATTTGGTAGGAGTTTGGGTGAACTTTGGTACCCCGTTTCTGGCTGAAAACCAGCAAAATGAGGATTTGCGGAAATTTGGCGATTTTTAACTGTTTTTAACTTAAAATACTGTTAAATTTAACTGACAAAATGGCAGGTTTTTAACATTTAGGTTGGCTGCGGGAGGCCGATTCGAAAGGTCGTGCAGTTGAAATCGCGGCATCGTATCCCCGACACTCGGGCGGCAAGGGTTCGCATCAAAAGCATAATAAACGCACCGGCGCGACGATGCGGGCCAAATATTCGGGCAGCTACGTTGAAAATCAAATATTTTTTGTATCTTTGCACCTTGTACCACTTTATATATATAATTACTATTTATCACTTATGGAATTTAAACTCAACACAATAGAGGAAGCTATAGAGGATTTCAAGGAGGGCAAATTTGTGATTGTGGTCGACGACGAGGACCGCGAAAACGAGGGCGACTTCATCATCGCCGCCGAAAAGATAACCCCCGAGAAAGTGAACTTTATGCTCAAAAACGGCCGCGGCGTGCTCTGCGCCCCGGTGACCGAGGAGCGCTGCCACGAGCTGAACCTGGATATGCAGGTGCACGACAACACGTCGCTGCTGGGCACCCCCTTCACGGTGACCGTCGACCTGCTGGGCAACGGCTGCACGACGGGCGTCAGTATGCACGACAGAGCTATGACTATCAAGGCTTTGGCCGACCCGTCGACCAAGGCTGACGACCTGGGCCGTCCGGGCCACATCAACCCCCTGCGCGCCCGCAACGGCGGCGTGCTGGTGCGCGCCGGCCACACCGAGGCGGCTGTCGACCTGGCACGTCTGGCCGGACTGCGTCCCTGCGGCGCCCTGATCGAAATCATCAACGATGACGGAACGATGGCACGTATGCCGCAGCTGCAGGAAGTGGCCAAGAAATTCGGCCTTAAAATCGTCACCATCAAGGACTTGATTTCGTATCGCATAGCCCACGAGACGATGATCCGCAAGGAGGAAGAGGTTTTTCTGCCTACGGAATGGGGCAATTTCCGGCTCATTGCATACACGCAGCTTGACAACGGTGCCACCCACCTGGCGCTGAAGAAAGGCGAATGGAGCGAGGACGAGCCCCTGATGGTGCGCGTGCATTCGAGCTGCGCCACGGGCGACATCTTCGGCTCGTGCAAGTGCGACTGCGGCAAGCAGCTGCACCGCGCAATGGAGATGATTGAGAAGGAAGGCAAGGGCCTGGTGCTCTATATGAGCCAGGAGGGTCGCGGCATCGGCCTGGTCAACAAGCTGAAAGCCTATCACTTGCAGGAGCAGGGCCTGGACACCGTCGACGCCAACCTGAAGCTGGGCTTCAAGGCCGACGAGCGCGACTACGGCATCGGCGCCCAGATACTGCGCGACCTGGGGGTCAAGAAGATGCGCCTCATCACCAACAATCCCGTCAAGCGCAGCGGCCTTGAGGGCTACGGCCTCGAGATAGTCGAAACGCTGCCAATTGTTGTGGAACCAAACAAATACAACGAAAAGTACCTCAAGACCAAGCAGGAGCGGATGGGCCACACGCTCAACCTCAAATAAATGGTCTTCAAAGCGTTAACAGCGCTCGTTTAAATTAATTGTGAAAATTCTTTTCCAGTTTATGAAAAAGTTTGTAACTTTGCAGCGCTGAAAACCAAAACAAACAACAACAAAAGAATGTTCGACTTCGAAACGACACTGAGCGGCATAGAATACAAGGTAAGGCAGTTGATAGAACAAAACAACAGCCTGAAAACGAGTGTCGCACAGTTGGAGACAGAAAGGGAAGAACTGAGTGAAACAATAAAGAAAAAAGACGAAAAAATAGAGGAACTAAAACAAGAAACCGAAATACTTAAACTAAGGAATACGCTTGTCCAAAAGGGCGATTCGGCAGAAATAAAGCTCAAGATCAATCAGATGATCCGGAATATAGACAAAAGTTTGGCATTGTTGACAAAATTGGACTGAACCTATGGAGAATGTATCAGTAAGCGTTAACATCCTGGAACGCAGCTATAAGCTGACGATAGCGCCGCAGGAAGAGACCCATCTGCGCAACGCGGCATCGCTGATAGACGCCCAGGCCCGAATGTTCAAGAAGCAGTACGGCCACCGCGACAACCAGGACCTGCTGGCGATGGTGTCGCTGGCACAAGTGACGGAACTGCTGAAGACACAGGACAGTCTGAAATATAAAGACAACGAATTGATAGAGAAACTTGGAGAGATTGATTCTATACTGAACGACAACCTGCATCCCACCCAAAACAGTTTGTAAACTCAACACCATTTACAAACCGAGTTTGCTCAGGGGTGGGTAGGTTAGCCCGCCGCAAGGCGGACAAAGACAACTGAGACACCCGGCGCTCAAATCCTATAGTTTCAGAGTTTACCATAACTCTCGGAGGGTAGCGATGCAGGTTTTTTTTGCCCAAACGACCAGAGGCGGCGGATTCCACCAAAACATCTAAAAACAATTATGCAAATATTAATGATTATCATTGGACTGGTTGTGGGTGCCGGCGCCGGAATAGCCGCCACGACCACCGTCCTGAGAAACAAGCTGCTGAGCAAGAGCCAGCAAGTGCTTAAAGATGCCGAAGAGAAGGGTGAGGTGATAAAGAAGGACAAAATCCTGCAGGCCAAGGAGAAATACCTGCAGATGAAGAGCGAGTACGACAAACAGGCCAACGAGCGCAACAGCAAGCTGCAGCAGCAGGAACAGAAGCTGAAACAGCGCGAACAGGCTCTGGCCCAGAAGGTTGAAGACCTGCAGAAGAAGAGCAACGAACTGAAGAGCGCCAGCGAGAACCTGAACAGCCAGATTGAGGTGCTCAACAAGCGCAAGGCCGAGACCGAAAAGGTTTACAAACAGAGCATTGAGAAGCTTGAGCACATCGCAGGCCTGACAGCCGACGAGGCCAAGCAGCAACTGGTGGAAATGATGACCGACGACGCACGCGCCGAGGCCGCCAACACGGTGATGGACATTGTGGAAGAGGCCAAAATGACCGCCAACGAGCAGGCCAAGAAAATCGTCATCGAGTCGATTCAGCGCACCGCCACCGAGCACGCCATCGAAAACACGGTGAGTGTGTTCAACCTTGAAAACGAGGAAGTAAAGGGCCGCATCATCGGCCGCGAGGGCCGCAACATCCGCACCCTGGAGTCGCTGACCGGCGTGGAAGTCATCATCGACGATTCGCCCGACGCCATCATCCTGTCGGGCTTCGACCCGATACGCCGTGAGATTGCCCGCCTGTCGCTGCACAAGCTGGTCACCGACGGCCGCATCCACCCCGCACGCATCGAGGAGGTCGTTGCCAAGACCCGCAAACAGATAGAGCAGGAAATCGTCGAGGTGGGTAAGCGCACCTGCATCGACCTGGGCATCAACAATATGAACCACGAGCTGATGCGTATGGTGGGCCGTATGAAATACCGCTCGTCCTACGGCCAGAACCTGCTGCAGCACAGCCGTGAGGTGGCCAACCTGGCAGCCACGATGGCCTCGGAGCTGGGTCTGAACCCCAAGCTGGCCAAACGTGCCGGCCTGCTGCACGACATCGGTAAAGTGCCTGAGAACGAGCCCGATCTGCCGCACGCAATACTGGGTATGAAACTGGCCGAGAAATACAAGGAGCATCCCGACGTGTGCAACGCCATCGGAGCCCACCACGACGAGACGGAGATGACCAGCCTGCTGTCGCCCATCATCCAGGTGTGCGACGCCATCAGCGGTGCCCGTCCCGGCGCCCGCCGCGAGGTTGTCGAAGCCTACATCAACCGCCTCAACAAGCTTGAGGAGATGGCTATGACCTATCCCGGCGTGGTGAAGACCTACGCCATCCAGGCCGGTCGCGAGCTGCGCGTCATCGTCGGTGCCGAGAAGGTGAGCGACGTGGAAGCCAACAAGTTGAGCTACGACCTTTCGCGCCAGATTCAGAGCGAGATGACCTATCCGGGCCAGATCAAGGTCACCGTCATCCGCGAGACCCGCGCCGTGAACTATGCAAAATAAAACACTCATAAAATGCTGAATGTCATACATTGGAATGTAGATCCTGTGATTTTCCACCTTGGCTCGTTCGGGGTGAGGTGGTATTCGCTCGGGTTCCTGCTGGCTTTTCTGCTTGCATATTTGATTTTGTCGCGTATGTTCAAGCGCGAGAAGGTCGATGTCAAGTATCTCGACACCCTGCTGGTCTACATTTTTCTGGCAGTGTTGGTTGGTGCCCGTTTGGGCCACTGCCTGTTCTACGAACCGGGTTATTACCTGACCGGCAGCCATTGGATTGAGATGATTCTGCCCTTTGGCCACGATGCCGAAGGATGGCATTTCACAGGCTATGAAGGCCTTGCCAGCCACGGTGCCGCCATTGGCATCCTGCTGGCCCTGTGGCTCTTCTTCCGCAAATATCGAGTCAATCCCATCTGGATAGTCGACAGGCTGGTTATTGTGATAGCCTTGGGCGGAGCCTTCATACGACTCGGCAATTTGATGAACAGCGAGATTTATGGCGTTGCCACCGACTTGCCGTGGGGCTTCATCTACGAGCGCAACGGCGAGACCGTGCCCAAGCATCCCACCCAGCTCTACGAGTCGCTGAGCTATCTGCTTATCTTCTTGGTCTGCATAGCAATATACCGCAAGAAAGATGGCAAGTTACGGCCTGGTGCGCTGTTCGGATGGTGGCTGATAGCGCTGTTCGGAGTCCGCTTCCTCATCGAGTTTGTGAAGGAAGAGCAGGTCGCTTTCGAGAAAGGTATGACGCTCGATATGGGCCAATGGCTGAGCATACCGTTCATCCTGCTGGGCGTGGCGTTCTGCATTATGGGATACAAAAAAATGTTCAACGAGAAGATATTATTGAAGAAAGAGGATAAAATACTGAAGAAATGAAGCAACTGATATTGATCCGTCACGGCGAAAGTGAATGGAACAAACTTAATCTTTTTACCGGCTGGACCGACGTCGACCTGACCGAGGCCGGCCGCAAGGAGGCCTACGAGGCCGGAGTGCTGCTCAAAAAAGAGGGCTACCGTCCGCAGATGTGCTACACGTCGTACCTGAAACGCGCCGTGCGCACACTGAACCAGGTGCTTGAGGCGATGGATATGGACTACCTGCCCGTCGAGAAAAGCTGGCGCCTGAACGAGAAGAGCTACGGAGCCATTCAGGGACTGAACAAGGCCGACACGGCGGCAAAATACGGCGACGAGCAGGTGCTGCTGTGGCGCCGCTCGTTCGACGTGCAGCCACCGGCGCTGGAGCTCAACG
Organism: Bacteroidales bacterium UBA3724; assembly: GCA_002371315.1. Lineage (GTDB taxonomy): Bacteria > Bacteroidota > Bacteroidia > Bacteroidales > P3 > Colimorpha. The sequence goes on from DFHL01000121.1 coordinate 20,119, forward strand.
ACGAGCGCAGCCCGCGTATGGATCCACGCTATGCCGAGCTGAGCGACAGCGAGATACCGCTGACCGAGAGCCTCAAGGATACCATTGCGCGCCTGATGCCATACTACAAGAATGTAATCCTGAAATCTTTTGAACGATACGACACAGTGATGGTTGTAGCCCACGGCAACAGCCTGCGAGGCATAGTCAAAGAGCTGCGTGGAATGACGAACGACGAGATAATCAAGTTCAACATACCCACGGCAGTGCCCTACATTTTTGAATTTGACGACCAGATGAAGCTTCAAAAAGAGTTCTTTTTGGGCAATCAGGAGGAAATTCGCAAGAAGATGGAAAGTGTTGCTAACCAAGCAAAAAAGAAATAAAAAACATCATTTTTTGCTGCAAAAGGAAAAAAAATTTTGTCAGAATACAAAAAGTTAGTACTTTTGCAGCCGATTTCAATGAGGTTAGAAATGCAATTTCGAGATTCGGAATTCATCATTCAACATTGACCACGGAGAGGTGGGTGAGTGGCTGAAACCAACAGTTTGCTAAACTGTCGTACTCGATTAGGGTACCGGGGGTTCGAATCCCCCCTTCTCCGCAAAACGCCCCTAAAAAAAGAGGCGTTTTTTTAATAGGCACCGGCGGGATGTAGCGTAGTCCGGTTATCGCGCCTGCTTTGGGAGCAGGAGACCCCCAGTTCGAATCTGGGCATCCCGACAAAAAGGCAACAAAGGATAAAGAAATCCGTATATTGGAAATCGAAATCCAACGTTGCAACGATGGCCCCGTAGCTCAGCTGGATAG
>DFHL01000051.1 GCA_002371315.1 Bacteroidales bacterium UBA3724
TTGGAATGTGGTTGCGCAACAACTGGGGTCTGTGGGCCGGCTCGCGGCTGCAGACCTATATGGAAGCGCGTGGCGTTTACCATCCCGACAATATGTCGGGGGCAATACTCGAATACTACTACGACCATCTGCATTCGCAGGACAGTGCCTGGCGCGCATTCGACACGACGCTCGTACCCCCGCCCCCACCCGATACGGCAACGATGGCAGTACCACGCTACCGTATTGCCGACCGCCAGCTGCGACGCGTGCTGCGAAATGTCATCAAAGGTACTACCGGTTCGGAAGATTATGAAGAAGACGAGGATACAAAACTGAAAAGAAAATCATCCTGCAACATCTCCCTTGTCGACATAAAAGCAACCGACACAGCGTTGCTTGGTTTCCTCCGCGACTATATCGACTCTGCCGTTGTTGCCGAATTGCAATCCTCCGCTTCGATTCCCCAAGCCCTACTCAAACTCGAGCGCTTCGAGTATGACTACCAATACCGTCCCATCTATGGCTACATCAAATTCCGCGGCCGTTACTTCCTGCTTACCGAACAGGAAATCAGCCCCACATATTTCAAAAAAACAAACAAAAGCAAACGCGTCTGGAAACCCCGAAAATACTTCAATTATGAACCTTTTTCTCCAGAGATTGTTTATATCCGCCACAACGGAAAATGGAGACTTTTGTTTGAATTATAAATACACCTTAACATAAAGAAACACAGCTTTTATGAAGAAAAAGACCCTGTTTGTATCCATCATCTCACTTCTCACCTTCCTTCCACCAGTAGCCAACGCCTGCACCAACCTAATCGTCGGTAAAAAAGCCTCGACGGACGGCAGCATTATGTGCAGCTACAACTGCGACGGCTTCGGATTCTCGGGCTCGCTGTTCTACAGCCCCTCCGGACGCCACACGCCCGGCGAACCCATAGCCATCCACGGCTGGGGCCCTTCGCACGAGGGGCAGTTTGTCCGTCAGGTGGAGTACACCCACAACGTTGTCGGCCTGATGAACGACCGTCAGGTCACCATCGTCGAGACCACCTTCGACGGGCGCCTTGAGCTGCAGAACCGCGACGGCCTGCTCGACTATTTCAGCCTGATGCGCCTGGCCCTGCAACGCTCCGCCTCGGCACGCGAGGCCATCAAGTGTATGGCCGAACTGGTCGAGGAATACGGCTACAACAGCAGTGGCGAGAGCATCACCGTCTGCGACCCCAACGAGGCCTGGATTATGGAAATCATAGGCAAAGGTCCCGGCCGCAAGGGTGCCGTGTGGGTGGCGCTGCGCATCCCCGACGACTGCATCTCGGCCCACGCCAACCTGAGCCGCATACGCCAGTTCCCGCAGGAAAAGCGGAAAACGGAAAACGGAAAACGGAAAGCGATAAGTAGTAAGAGTTTCAAGCATATCGACAGTCCGGAATTGGAGTGTATCTATGCTTATGACGTCATCACATTCGCACGCGAGAAGGGTTTCTTCAACGGCCGCGACGAGGATTTTTCGTTCCGCGACGCCTACTGTCCCATCGACTTCGAGAACGTGCGCTATGCCGACGCCCGCGTGTGGAGCTTCTTCCGCCACCACAGCGACGATATGGACCAGTATCTGCCCTACATCAATGGCGAGTTCGACCGCTGCGACCACCTGCCGCTGTGGATCAAACCCAAAGAGAAACTCAGCCTGCGCGACATACAGCAGGATATGCGCGACCACTTCGAAGGCACACCGCTCGATATGACCGCCGATATGTCGGCCGGTCCATTCGGGATGCCCATCCGGCCGCTGCCTATGCACTTCAAGGACAGCGCCGGCAACGACTATTTCCGCGAGCGCCCCATCGCCACACAGCAGAGCGGCTTCACGATGACCTGCCAGATGCGCAGCTGGCTGCCCGACGAGGTGGGCGGCGTCACCTGGTTCAACTGCGACGACGCCAATATGGTGGCATACGTGCCCCTCTACTGCTGCATTACGCAGGTGCCCGACCCCTTCCGTCCCGAAAACAACCCACGCAACGAGTTCAGCTTCGAGTCGGCCTTCTGGATGAACAACTGGGTGGCCAATATGGTCTATCCGCGCTATTCGATGATGATCGGCGACCTGAGGCAGGCACAGCGCGAGCTGGAAGACTACTACTTCGCCGACCAGGACAGCGTCGAGGCCGCCGTGGCCAAAATGACACCCGCCGACCGGCGCGACTACCTGAACAAGAAGAGCATAGCCTACGCCGAACGGATGATAAGCCGCTGGGACCAGCTGGCCAAATACCTGATAGTGAAATACAACGACCAAGTGGTGCGCAAGGTGGACGACAGCGGCAACTTCCAGCGCTGGGGCTACGACACACCTGGCTACGACCAGCAATTCATCAACGCCTTCCCCGCCGCCACCGGCGACCGCTACCGCCTCAAAACCGTCATCGAACGCAGAGAAAGATAAAAAACAACGATAACGAAAACGAAAACGAAAACCAGAATGGCTACCGCCCTTTTTTCGTTTTCGTCTTCGTTTTCGTCAAAAAATAACATTATGAAAAAACACCTTATCATTATTGCCACTTTACTGATGGCAGTCGCCTGCAACAGAGGCGACAACAGCGATAACACCGACACAATCGCAACAGACTCCACAAAGGCCTTCACAACCCACAACATCAAGGGCGAGCAAAACTTCCTAATCTACTCCGACGAGGAATTTCCATTTGCAGGAAACATCATCGGTATGCGAAACAGCTACAACATTGCTTGGCCCGACGAGGGAATGCTGACGCCCGAGGCCGAGCGCGAACTGCTGCGCCTGTATTTCCTTGACGACAAGGCCAAGGACTTCAAATCAGCATCGCACAACTGGCTGCAGGACGCTTCATTCTATCTCGAAGATGGTAATAGGGTGACCAAGGTCAACAGCTTTGACGACTCGCTGCAATACAGCTATTTCAACATAGAAAGCAGCTGCGAGCAGCACGACGACATTGCCACCATCAACATCTATCGCGAAAGCTACGGTGTCGGAGCCGCCCACGGACTCTACTCGAGCGAATATGTCAACATCGACGTCAACTGCGGCACCATCATCCACCTCAACGACTTGGTCGACACCAACTTGCTGGGTCCCGTCATCGTCCGCGCCGTCGAGGACCTGACCATCAACAGCGATGTCCTCAAAGCCCTTTTCGACCAGAATCCCGAACGCCTGCCGGTGCCGTCCGACTTTACCATCGACAGCACACGCAGCACGATAACGCTCGTCTATCAGGTCTACGAAATTGCCTCCTACGCCGATGGCATACAGGAAGTTGTGCTGCCAATCTTCTGGCTGTCGAAGCACATACCCCTCACACCCTACGCCAAAAGCATCTTCGGCCCGGAGAGCTATATTGAATAAAGGTTAAAGGTTATGGGTTGAAGATTGACAATTATATAATAAGTAAATGGTCAAAAATAA
>DFHL01000106.1 GCA_002371315.1 Bacteroidales bacterium UBA3724
GCCGACGGCGTGCCGCAGCACTTGGTGATGAAGCTGACCCGCGCCAAATTCGAGCAGCTTTGCGACGACCTGATCCAGGCCACCATCGAGCCCTGCCGTCAGGCTATGAAGGACGCTGGACTTACGAACAGCGATATAAATGAAGTTATTCTGGTGGGCGGTTCGACCCGTATCCCCGCCGTGCAGAAGAAGGTCGAAGAGTTCTTCGGCAAGACCCCCAACAAGGGTGTCAACCCCGACGAAGTCGTGGCCATCGGCGCTGCCATCCAGGGCGGTGTGCTGACCGGCGAGGTGAAGGATGTGCTGCTGCTTGATGTCACTCCTCTTTCGCTGGGTATCGAGACCCTCGGCGGCGTGATGACGCGTCTGATTGACGCCAACACCACCATCCCGACCAAGAAGAGCCAGGTTTTCAGCACCGCTGCCGACAACCAGCCTGAGGTCGAAATCCACGTGCTGCAGGGCGAGCGCCCGATGGCAGCCGACAACAAGACCATCGGCCGCTTCCACCTGGCCGGCATTCCGCCAGCACCGCGTGGAGTACCCCAGATTGAGGTCACTTTCGACATCGACGCCAACGGCATCCTCAACGTCAGCGCTTTGGATAAAGCCACCGGCAAGAGCCAGAACATCCGCATCGAGGCTTCGAGCGGTCTGAGCGACGACGAAATCAAGCGTATGAAGGCCGAGGCCGAGGCCCACGCCGCCGACGACAAGAAGGCCAAGGAGGAGATTGAAAAGATCAACGCTGCCGACAGTATGATCTTCCAGAGCGAGAAGAACCTGAAGGACTACGGCGACAAGCTGCCCGCCGACAAGAAGAGCGCCATCGAGAACGCCCTCAACGAACTGAAGGCCGCCCACAGCGCCCGCAACGTTGCCGGCATCGACCAGGCAATGGAGAAGATTAACGCCGCTTGGCAGGCCGCCAGCCAGGATATGTACAACGCCCAGCAGCAGGCCGGCCCCCAGAACCCCGGCGCCGGCTTCCAAGGCAACCCCGGCCAGCAAGGCCCGCAGGGCGGTAACGGTTCCAAAGGCAACGACGACACCGTCACCGACGTCGACTACGAAGAGGTGAAATAAGATAATACATCCACTTACTAGAGGGTGTCATAAGGCACCCTCTACTTTTCTAAACTAAAAACTAAACTAAAAAAAATCAAATGAATGATAACAATTTAAAGCTAGCAGTTCTCATCGACGCAGACAATGTTTCATATAAATACTTAAAGGCGCTATTCGACGAGGTTGCTCAATATGGTATTGCATGTGTAAAAAGAGTATATGGAGACTGGTCTTCCACTTTGCTTAGTCCATGGAAAAATGAAGCCTTACTGCACTCTATTACTCCTATACAGCAGTTTAGTTATACAACAGGGAAAAACTCAACTGATTCTGCAATGATAATTGACGCCATGGATATTCTATATTCAAACAATGTGGAGGGATTCTGCCTTGTGTCAAGTGATAGCGACTTCACACGACTTGCGTCACGTCTTCGTGAATCAGGAAAACTTGTAATTGGCTTTGGTGAGAGCAAAACACCTCAACCGTTCAGAACAGCGTGCAATAAATTCATATGTTTGGATTTAATTAACACATCCAGTGTCACGGAAGTGGGAAATACCACTTCTGCCACAAAGAAAGGCGCAAAAGGAACAAAAGTGGAGAAAACGACATCAGCCACTGAAACGTCTTCTGTGTCACCCTCCAAAATTCCATCTGAGGTGGTTGAATTATTAAGGAAAATCGTCGAAGAAAATAGTGTTGAGGCGGAACGCTGGGTATTTCTCGCAAAGGTCGGGGGATTGGTCAACCGATACAAATCAGATTTTGACTATCGAGCATATGGAGCGAAATCACTTTCTGATTTGTTTGAGATGCTTGGTGACCAATTTGAGATTCAAATACGAGACACTTCGAATCCCAATATAAAGCATTACTTTGTTCGGTGTAAACAATAATAATTCCCCACGCAGATTACCGCGGCATTTTCATATGTAGAGTGCTTCTCATATACAAAAGTCTCGGCAGATGCTCATCTCGTTCTAGCGAGATGAGCATCTCGCTAGATATGAGATGAGCATCTCGTGAGAACGAGATGCTCATCTGCTAAAAGCTAGTTGCGCTCACCAATTTTACTTCTTCTTCGAGGCAAGGCTTTCGACAGGCTTGAATATGGCCTTGTCGAGAGCTTCGCGCATCGTTTTCGAGATACGGAAGCGCAGATTAACCTTCTTGATGTCATCTGCCGATACCTTCTTCTCCTCTTTCTCACCCTCTGCGGTGATGGTGAGATTGAACGTGCCGAGGTCACCAAGTTGCACCGTATGACCGTCGAGCAGCATACGCGACACAACTTTCTCCAGCTGATAAACTGCCATTTCTGCCTCCTTGGGGTTCAAGGTCGTCTCGTCGGAAAGCATTTTGGCAACATCGTGCTCGTCCACCTTGCCGATGCTCTTGATTACAGGGTACCATTTGCGATCACCTTTCGGGTTGCGCAGATTAACGCGCTGAACTTTGTTGTAAAAGATAGCCATAGTTACTTTTTTATTGGTTTATAATTCGATGAATGCGGTTGTGAAGGTACACAATATTTCCGACATGTAAAAATAAAAATGAAATAGGCAAGCATTTCGTACACTTGCCTATTTCTCTATCATCTATTTTTCTTCCATCTTTTATAGTTCTCTTTACATTGTTCCAATGCTTGTGTTGCAGGATAGTAACCCGCCTTTATGGCCTTTTTGTATTCTTTCTTTGCTTTTCTGTATTCGTGCAGTTTCTCATAGGTTTGTCCTCTATCATAATATAATTTATCTGTATGCCATCCGAAACTCAACGCATAGTCAGAATAATAGATAAAACCATTGTAGTCTAGCACTTGCAATCTTTCATAGGCAAGTGCCTGATACTTCTCGCAGTTTGCTTTGTTGCTCATTTGCCGTGCGTACTCGGCACGAGCATACATTTCAAGCTCTTGTTGTGACATCGGTTTGTACTCTGGGGTGATTGTTACATATCTTCCTCTCCCCTGAGCTGACGATGCGCTACAAAATGTTGCCATTAGAATGACGACAATTGCGAATCTTTTCAGTGTGCTATTATTGTTCATAGTATTCCCATTTATCAAGGTAGTTATTGTACTTATAGTATCCAACCATTGTACCACTGGCATTGAAGACTTCATATCGACTAAGATATTCATTCCATTTGCGATAACCAATTATATTGCCGTATGAGTCTTTGATGTCTTCTCTATCAAGATACCTGTTGTTATTTCTTGTGCTTTGTATATTTCCAGAAGGACTTTTTGTTTCCGTTCGATCAAGGTACTCATTGCGGTTTTCTGTCTTTATTAGTGTGCCGTATGAGTTGTAGTATTCAATACGGTTGAGGTATGTGTTTTCTTTCGCATAGCCGACCATATTTCCTTGTGAGTCGTAGAATTCGGTTCGGTTAAGATACTGATTGTACTTTTGGGTATAACTTTGTGCAGAGCACACCCATCCTACGCTAATGAGCAAGCAGAAGATTAATATTCTTTTCATTGTTGATGTGGCGGTTTTATCCTGTTGCCTCTTCAGTTTTATAATGATTAAACAAAATTTCGGCTTCCGGCCTTAGAGCCGGAAGCCGATGTTAGGGTAAGGATATGAAAAAGGCGCGAAACCTTCGTCTGTAAAAACAATCCTTATTTCTTGGTTTGGGTGACTGGTAATTACCCTTGTAGCAAATAAGGAACGAATGATTCACGCCAATGCGTGAACTTTCCGTTTCCCATTCTCGCTACGTTCAGATTACCAGTCTTCAAACCAAGGAGAACAAGCACTTCAAGCTCTATCTATTTTTTCTATTTCTACGTTTTATGTCATAATTGTTTTTTAAGTATAAACACTGAATGTCAAATTATACGGGTCGTATAGCCTCGTCTGTCATATTCTGTGAGTGTTCGGCATCGTGATCTCACCATATCCTCCATAAGGTCGAAGAATGTGTTGACATCCAAGTCTGTTTTCTCGGAGTTCTCACCCGAGCAATCCAGATTGTCAAATATCAGTTTTTCACGTTCTGTTGCCATAATCCTATTGCTTTAATTCGCACTGCAAAAGTACAAAGAATAATTTGATTGACAAAAAATATTTTACCAGGCCATTTTCAAAACAGTTTCTGTCACTAAAACAATAGCAGTAGATAGTACAATCGCGTGGCGTTCTTCGTCGGATAAACTCATAGCTGTATTCCTTCCTCTCTAACGTTATATTTGAATAATGATGGCGGAGCACTGTCCCATTGGTCTTTAGTGTATACCAGAGTGTTGATCTCCTCACCAATATCCTGTCCTTTGTCCCACAACTCGTAGGCAATCGCATAGCGTTCGTCGTGAGGTATCGGAGGCTTGTTGAGCAACACCACAATATCCCAGTCCGAATCCTCGCGTGCATCACCACGGGCACGAGACCCATAGAGTATGATGCTGGCGTCGGGTTCGGAGCTACGTACTGTGGTACGTATCAAATTCAAAACTGAACTCCTGGTATTCACAATGCTATGTTTTTAATTATGTCGTATTAATTTTATCGTTTCACGCTGCAAAGATACAAAGATTATTTTATTAGGCAAAATTTTTCCCCAAATTATCGGCCCATCGTGCCCCATCAAATAGATAATCTCACTGGAGGAAGTGGTGGTCAGATGGTAAAGTGGTGGCGGCCGCTGCTGAGGGTCTTGATGTCGTAATTGCCGTCGGCGGTAGGCAGGTGAACTTCGGCGGTGGTGTTGGGCGGGATGACGACGGTCCATTCGATGCCATTGCCGGTACGGCGCCAGTGGCTCTCGATGGTGCCGCTGACGGAGCGGTAGGTGCAATCGACGCGGTTGAGGCTTTCGACGAAGGTGGGGCGGAACTGTATCTTGCTGTATCCTGGCTCGAGGGCGCGGATGCCGGCAATGTCTTCATATTCCCAGATGAGCAGGTCGCCGAGCAGCATCACGTGGTTGGCGCTGTTCATCGAGGGGTCGCCGGTGTCGCCGTTCCAGAGCTCCCAGATGGTGGTGGCGCCGCGTCGGGCCATATATCCCCACGAGGGGTAGGTGGTGTCGGTGGCCAGGTGGAGGGCCAGGTCGGAGCGACCGTAATGGGTCAGGGTGCGCATCAGCTGCTGTATGCCGACAACGCCAGTGCTGACGTGTCCGCCGAAGTCGTTCATCGTTTTGTTGATGATATTGGTAAACACCTTGTCCTCAAGCTTGCTGGGCACCATACCGAACCATAGTGGCAGGATGTTGGCGGTGACGGTCCCGTTGGCGTAGTTGCCCGTGAGGGTGTCGAGGTAACGACTGTTATATATGGCCGTTATGGTGTCGTATTCTTGATGGAAGAATTTGGCATCGTCGTCCTTGCCAAGCTGGATGGCGAAGCCTTTCATTATGTTGCAAAGGTAGCAGTAGAAGGGCGTGGAGATGGCGGTGGCCTCGGTGATGCGGCTGGGGTCCTTGGAGTGGATCATCTCGGGGCTCTCGGGCGGCATACACCAGTCGCCGTAGCAGTCGCGCGTCATTATGCCCTCTTTGCAGTACCACAAGCGCATATGCAGCAGCCATTTACGCATAGCGTCGTAGTGGCGGCGCATCGGCTCAATGTCACCGAAGCGGGTGTAGAGCATATCGGCTACGGTGATGAAGGCGCCGGGCCAGGTCATATTGTCCGTATAGTTGCGCCAGTAGGCCGGGGCGACGTCGCTGAGCTGCCCGTTGGGCCACTGGCAGTCCTCGAGGTCCTGCAGCCACTTGGCGTAGAGGCGGTGGTTGTCGAAGAGGAAGCTCTCGCCATAGCAGCCGGTGGTACGGTCGCCGGTCCAGCCCATACGCTCGTCGCGCTGGGGGCAGTCGGTTGGCATCGAGCGGTAGTTGCCGCGGATGCCCCAGAATGCGTTGCGGTGCACGGCGTTGATGATGTCGTTGTCGGTCTCAAATGTGGAAGTGGTGGCCATCTGGTCGTAGAGTACAAGGCCAGTGAAGTCGCTGAGACTAGGTTTGCTGCCTTCAGGCAGGCCGCTGATTTCGACGTAGCGGAAGCCGTGGTAGACAAACTGCGGGTGCCACGGAAGTTCATATTTGGCGAAGGCAATGTAGCGGTCGGTGCATTCTGCGGAGCGCAGGTTGTCGGTGTAGAGTGTGCTGTCGGCTGCCAGAAGTTCGGCATAGCGGAACGTGATGGTGTCGGTGCCAGTGTTGTCGCCCTTTTTAGCAAGCAAAGAGGATATGTCGTTCACTTGCAGAACCCCTACCATATTCTGCCCCATATTGAGAATCCATTTGTTGCCCTTTCGGAAGATGGCCTTGGGTTGGAGGTTCTCCATCACACGGATGTTGGGGTTGGGCTGCGGCGTAAGTTCGTATTCCAAGCGCTGGGCGGCAATCTCGGCGCTGTCGGGGAATGGCATCGAGGCGTCATATTTGTCGTCGCGGCGTTTCCATCGGGGGTTGAAGCGGTCCTCGAGGTTCATATTTTGGCGGTCGTAGTCTACGATAGCATTGTCCCAACGGCTGTCGTCGTAGTCGGTGTGGAGCCAGGCCCCAAGGGCTATGTCGAGGTGCTGGTCGAAAGTCTCTCCGTCGAACTCGTTGGCCTTGCGGATGGGGCCCTGGTTGGTGATTCGCCAGCCTTCGCCTGACACAATGGTGTCGGCGCTGCCGTCCACATAAAAGACCTCCAGCTGCATCAGCAGTTGCGGACGACCGTAATGGGCGGCGTGGTTGATGCCGCACCATTCCAGGTAGTTGGTGTCGTGGCGGGGGGTGGTGAAGCGGCCGGGGGCGAGGATGACGCCGACGGCATTGTCGCCCGCTTGGAGCATATTTGTGACGTCGTAGGCGTTGAAGTATACGCGGCGGGTGTAGTCGCTCAAGGCGGGCTTCATCAACTCGTCGGGGGCCACCTCCTGGCCGTTGAAGAATGCCTGATACTGGCCGAGGCCGCTGATATAGAGGCGGGCGTGGTCGATGTCGTTCTTCAGGTTGAATTCCTTGCGCAGGTAGCGGGCAGCCACTTCGGTGTGACCCTCGATTTTGTCGTCGGGGTAGTCGCGGCCAATCCAATGGGCTTGCCAGTCGCTGCGGTCGAGGAGGCTGATTTCGAAGTACTGCACTGGACTCTCAAGTTCTATGGTGCTACCGTTGCCGTAAGTCACAATAGTATACACCCGCCACCAGCAGCGGTCGCGGCTCTTGAGCGGCTTGCCCTCGTATGGAATATACAGCATCCTATTTTCGTTTTCCGTTCTCACATCTCCGTTCTCCGAGTCCCACAGGTCGCCCTCGCCGCGGCGGGCCCTCTCCTCGCTGCTGGCCACAATGATGCGGTAACTCGTTTGCTGGACGTTGTCCACTCGAGCCTCATAATTCCAGCTGAAACGAGGCGTGGCAGTAGCCAAAGGCATAGAGCCATCCTGCATTTCGACGGTGAGGTTGGTGATTTCGACTTTGCTGCCACAGGCGGCAAGCATCAATGTGAACAGTATAGGAATTAGACGTTTCATTTTATTGTGGGGTATTTAGTTACTAATGACGAGAGAATGATGACCTGGCGAGAGCGTGCGCTCGTTCGCAGTGCCTGGGAATGCTGTGGCTGTGGTGCCTTTGGGAATTGTGACTTCCAGCTTATCACCAGTAATCTCTACCTGTATGTCGCCGTATTGGGTCGGCTTCACTACCCGAACCCACTCGATGCCCTCGCAAGGTTGCGGGTCGACGAAGAAGTGCTCGTAACCAGGCAGCTCAGGGTCTGGACGGATGCCGGCAAGGGCTTGATAGAACCAGATGCCGATGCCATTGTAGCAGTTGTGGACTCGGCTGCGGTCTTCCTTGCCGGGCAAGCCGCAACCCCACGATTCCCAAGTAGTGAATATGTTAATTTGAAAATGCGTTAGTGGCTGTCGCGTCAGCCCGTTTTCCGTTTCCTGCTCTCCGCTTTCCGCTTCCATCATCCTCAGGTAGCCCGGGTAGTCGGGTTGGCGCAGCAGGGTGGCCATCAGGTCGGTCTGCTTTTCGCGGATGCACCACTCGGTGAAAATCGCAGTCCCCATAAGTCCGAAGGCCACGTGGTCGCGGTATTTGCCGTGGATGTCTTTGATTAATTGCGCCTTTACGGCGGCAGCGGTGGCGCTGTCGGGCGGTATTCCCATCAGCAGGGCGTAGGCCATATCGAGCGGTGTGCCGTTGGCATAAGTGTGGGTCTCGGGGTGGTAGAAATTGCGGTGGATGGCCTCTACGACATTTTGCCGCCGTGCAGCGAATTGCTCTGCATCGTCAGGATGGCCAGTCATAATGGCCATCTGTTCCATATTCGATAGGCATTCGGCGATGAAGCAGCTGCTGGCGTGCAGCACACTCTCGCCACCGATGTCGACGCCGTCGGGTGCCATCCAGTCGGCTAGAAACCACGAGTGCCGCTCGGTGTCGCCCCACGGTTGCAGTATGCCGTCTTCGCTGTGCTGCTCGATGTAGTCCATCCAGCATTTCATATCGTCATAGTGGCGGTAGATGAGCGTGCGGTCGCCGTAGTTGACGTAGGTGCGCCACGGGGCCTTGACGATGAAGCCCTGCCAGTAGGGACCGCCGCCCGTGCGGAAGGCCGGAGCCACATAGGGCAGGTCGCCCGTGCTGTCCAGAGCGACGTGCCAGGCTTGCATCCACTGGCGGTAGGTGTCGCGCACGTCCCAGAGGGTCTGCAGGGTGTTAGTGCTGCTGTTGCCGTCGCCGCCGTAGCCCATACGTTCTATATGCGGGCAGTCGACCATATATCCGCTGAAAGTGAGGCAACTGAGTGTGTATTTCACCATATCGTGGATGGCGTTCAGGCGCGGGTCGCTGCATTCGAAGTAGGCTCCGCCAAAGGAATCGACAGCACTGATTTGTTGGGCGTTGGCGGATGCGACGGTGGCACCTTTGATTCGCACATAGCGGAAACTGTGGGTGTGGAAACGGTTACGGAATATATCCTTTCCGTTGCCGTCGCTGACGTAGATGTCGGTCTCGGTATGGGGAGGCTTGGCGTTGCGATGGTCGAGGTATTCCATTGTGGCCTCCTGGCCTGCGGCCATCGAGTCGAACGCCACTGCGAGCCAGCCTGTCACCACGCGGCCGAAGTCTAACAGGATGCTGCCGTCGGGCTCTTTTTCGTTGTTTTTCAGCTTGATGATGTCGACGATGCGGTTGCCTTCGAATTCCTGTCGCCTAACTGTGATGCCGCTCGCATCATAGACCGAGGCAGGATGCCAATGCTCGTGTACCCGTGCGTCGTAGCACTCACCGCCGAACTGCACTGGTTGCCAGCTGCCAGTGTAGCTGTATGGCGAGGGCGAGGCCTGCCAGGTGCTGTCGGTCCATACGACGTAGTCGATCAGGCCGCACTCTTTGTCTGCCACTTCGCTCATCAATGCTGCCTTCGCCACCGCCGGCATTCCATAGATGCGTCCCCAGCCCTGACCGAGCCAGAGCATCACCTCGTTGTCGCCTTCGCGCACCAGGTCGGTGATGTCGTAGTTTACCTCCAGAGCCCGCTTGTCGAGTTGTGATACGGCGGGTTGCAGTACTCTGTCGCCAACCTTCACACCATTGATATAGACCTCGTGGTAGCCCAGCGATGTTACGCTGATGTGGAAAGTGAGCGTCTGAAAGTCATAGCGTTTAAGCTCGTTTTTCTTTACGGTGAATGTCTTGCGCAGCTTGGTTGTCTCTGCCCATCCGCCATCGACGCGGCAGCCGATGAACTCTTGCGCTTGGATGTTTGTCGCACTCAGCAGCAGAAGTAAAGCTAATAGTGTTTGGCGTTTTAGGAAGCGAAGCATTTGGTTAAGGGCTGGAGGGTTAATATGTTAATAAGTTGATTTGTTGATATGTTGATAAGTTGATTTGTTGATACGTTTGTATGTTAAGGTTGGAGAATTGCCTCAATTCTCTTGAATGTTCCCCATATTGGATGGTTCCGGTATGCTTCTACAGCGTTGGAAGGAACACGCAACACTGCCGTCGACGGTAGCTGATAAAAAGTGGTCACTGCTGCCTCTGGTGGTACTGTGGCCCACATCCACACCTCGCGCAGGTGGGAGCATTCGGTAAAGCTGTAATTGCCAACCTTGCGCACCTTAGGCCCCATATACACTACTCGCAAGCTGTCGCAATAGGCGAAGGCGTAGTCGCCGACAATTTCAAGGCTGTCGGAGAGGACTAGTGTATCTATGGCCGTTTCGTAGAAGGCGCCGTGACCTATTTCCCTCATCTGTGGCGACAGCACCAGCTGTCGCAACTGGCTGCTTTTGGCGGCGAGGTTGTGGACGGCTGTATGGGTGCCGCCCTTAAACTCTATACGTTTCAAACCAGCCACATTGCTCAAAAAATCAACTGGCAACTGTTCGACACCGGTGTCGATGATAACGTTGGAAAGGGCCATACAGCGGTAAAAATAGCTGTACTTCATTATCGAGTCGTGATGCGCACCCTGGCAGTCGCGAGCCTTCCATATCAGTGTGGTAAGACTTGTACAGTCGTTGAAAGGCATAATGCCCATCTGCTGCAAGCCGTAAGGAATCACCAATGTATCTCGCAACGATATGCAACCGACAAAGGCTTCGGTACCAATGCTGCGAAGGCTTTCGGGCAGCTTGACTGAGGTGAGTTTTGCATTGTCCTTGAATGCACAGTTGTCTATGGCGACCACATCCCACGTAAAGCCCCGATGGTGCACACTGGCGGGAATGACCATATCGCCTTCGGGCTTGACGATCCCTTCTGGCCAGGGCGCCCATTGACTGGAAGTGGGTGGAACGACCTCTACCAACCGTTGGGGTACACGACTCACCTCCCGCATCCATATTGTCTGCCCACTCTCCAGCCGTACTTCAAAACGTTTGGATGACGGAAGCAACATAATAACAATCAGTATGACAATCATCAGTGCAACGAGCATCCAGATGGACCATGTGGGGAACATCAGCCTGCGCAGCGATGCCACCGACTGGGGACGACGGTTGGGATCCTGCCTTGTGGCGCAACGCAAAGCCACTGAATAACGTTTACCAAACAGGGACTCCATCACACGCCCCAACGAATAGATGTCCGAGCGGCTGTCGGTTGCGCGTCCCTCGCGTTGCTCGGGCGAGGCATAGTTCTCTGTCCCTGATGCCTGTTTGAGGGTCGCATATTGTGGGCCGTCACTCAATCCGAAGTCGATGAGTTTCACTCGCCCATCAGCGGTGACGATAATGTTCGAAGGCTTTATGTCACGGTGGTAAATACCTCGGCTGTGAAGGTACTCAATAGCGTCGAGCAGCTGACCAAACACGCGCTTCAGTTCTGCCTTGCGCCTGCCTTTTTTCCACTTGTCAAGGGGCTTGCCGTCAACCCATTCC
>DFHL01000074.1 GCA_002371315.1 Bacteroidales bacterium UBA3724
TAATTCCTGTTTAAACAAAAAAAAAAATTACGGTCATTCACGGGCATTTACGGGCATTCGCGTTCAAAAAAAACCTGCTCGCAAGCGAGCGAAATCTTGTAGATCTTGTGGATTTTTCTTTTTTCTCCTGCTCGGCGTTCCGTCTCGCGAAAACTATAAATCTTATAAATTTGTTCCGCCTTCGGCGGGAATGCTGACGCAGTTATTATTACGCATTGGTTACCTCTAATAATTATTTTAAACGGCGTGGTATGCCTGCGAATACATAATGAATAAAGAAAATGCAATGAGCAATTGTACGAATTAAATGAATTTTTGGAGGTTACCATTATCATTGTTGCAACCTGAAGAAAATAAAAAATGCTTGTTTTTAATTTTAATTCTTAATTTTCAACATTTTTAGTATTTTTGCACATTCCTTTTGCTGGTCTTTAGACACCTGTAGAAGAAGATAGATATTTGAAATTTAATTTTTTATAAGGCCCTGGGGATGGTCCCCGCGGCTGCGGTAAACAGATAAAACAATAAAAAAAACAATGAACATCATCACAAAGAAATTCGATCTCGGCGATGGCCGCATGATCGAAATCGAGACCGGCAAATTGGCCAAGCAGGCCGACGGCAGCGCAGTGGTGCGCATGAACGACACCATGCTGCTGGCCACAGTATGTGCGAAGAAAGAAGTAGGAGAGTTTGTGGATTTCATGCCACTCACCGTTGACTATCAGGAAAAATATGCCGCCATGGGTCGCTTCCCGGGTGGTTTTTTCAAGCGTGAGTCCCGTCCTTCGGAACACGAGATTCTGATTGCACGCCTTGTAGACCGTGCCTTGCGTCCGCTTTTCCCCGACAATTTCCATGCCGAAGTGCAGGTACAGATAACCCTGATTTCGGGCGACAAGAACACCATGCCAGACCAATTGGCAGCATTGGCAGCAGCCTCGGCCCTTGCCGTGAGCGACATACCCTTCAACGGCCCCGTCAGCGAAGTACGTGTAAGCTATCTTGACGGCAAATATGTCATCAACACCCCGATGCAGGACATCGACCGCGCCGATCTCGACCTTATCGTTGCCGCAACGGAGGACAACATCATGATGGTTGAAGGCGAGATGAAGGAAGTCAGCGAAGAGTGTATGCTCGGAGCGCTGAAAGCCGCACACGAAGCCATCAAGATACAGTGCCGTGTACTTTCCGAACTGACCGTGGAAGCCGGCAAGACCGAAAAACGCGAATACTGCCACGAGGTGAACGACGAAGAGCTTCGCCAGCGTCTGCACGATGCAGTATACCAAAAGTGCTACGACCTCTCGAAGCAGGGCATTGCCAACAAGCACATGCGCGAAGAGGGTTTCGATGCCATCAAGCAGGAATTCATCGATGCCAACTACACAGAAGAGACCCTTACCGAAGAGATACAGTTCATGATTGACCGTTACTATCACGACACCGAGCGCGAGGCCATGCGCGACATGGTGCTTGCAGAACGCACCCGCTTGGACGGTCGTCAGCTGGACGAGATACGCCCGTTGTGGAGCGAGGTCAGCTACCTGCCCTCGGCACACGGCAGCGCAATCTTCACCCGTGGCGAGACCCAGTCGCTCTCGACGGTCACCCTGGGCACAAAACTCGACGAGCAGGTCATCGACGGTGCCGTTGTCGAAGGCACCCGCAGATTCCTGCTCCACTACAATTTCCCCGGATTCGCAACTGGCGAGGTGAAGAGCAACCGCGGACTGAGTCGCCGCGAAGTGGGACATGGCCATCTGGCTTGGCGTGCACTGAAAGAGGTGCTTCCCTCGTCAGAAGAATGCCCCTACACCATCCGCGTAGTCAGCGACATATTGGAGAGCAACGGTTCAAGTTCGATGGCCACAGTCTGTGCAGGCTGTCTGGCATTGATGGATGCCGGTGTCAAGATCCGCAAACCCGTGGCCGGTATTGCCATGGGCTTGATCAGCAAAGGTGACAAGTGGGCCGTGCTTAGCGACATCCTCGGCGACGAGGACCACTTGGGCGACATGGACTTCAAAGTCTGCGGAACCCGCGACGGCATCACCGCATGCCAGATGGATATCAAGGTCGACGGTCTGAGCTACGACGTTCTGGCCAAGGCCCTCGAACAGGCCCGTCAAGGACGTCTTCACATCCTCGACCACATCCAGGAGACCATTCCCGAGCCGCGTGAGGACTACAAGGACTTCGTGCCCCGCATTGTCCAGATCAAGATACCTAAAGACTTTATCGGTGCCGTCATCGGCAAAGGCGGAGAGGTCATTCAGAAGATCCAGGCCGAGACCAACACCATCATCAACATTGAGGAAGAAGGCGAATTCGGAATCGTCGACGTTGCTTCGCAGAACAAGGACGACATCGAAGCCGCCATCAAGTGGATTAAAGAGATCTGCACCGTTCCCGAGGTCGGCCAAGTGTATGACGCTAAGGTTGTCAGCATTGTCGAATTCGGAGCATTCCTCGAGTTCCTGCCCGGCAAAGAGGGCCTGATGCACATCAGCGAATACGACTGGAAGCGCACCGACACCCTTGAGAACCTCATCCACGAGGGCGACATCATCACCGTGAAGATCATCGCCATCGACGAGAAGAACGGCAAGCTGAAACTGAGCCGCAAGGCCCTGCTGCCCAAGCCAGAAGGCTACGAGGAAGAGAAGCCTGCACGCGGCCCGCGTCGCGAAGGCGGCAACGGCGGCGGACGTCGCGAAGGCGGCGACCGCGGTCCGCGCCGCGAAGGCAACGGCGAACGCCGCAACGGCAACGGCAATGGCGGTCGCAGACACTAAACCTTCTTAACAGAATAAGTTTGAAGAGGATACTTGCAAAAAGTATCCTCTTTTTTTTGTCAATCCGGCAGCAGAAATAACCGCCGGAAAGAGGGCTCCGATTGCCTGCCATTAAGTTTTTTTTTATTAAAAAAAGCAAAAACAAACTACAGCAACGAAAAAAAAAGTATATTTGCAAAATGGCTGATTGTCAGCTGACGCTTTGAACAAACTAATTTACAACTACTAACACCAATATAAAACGTAAAAAGATGTTCGACTTTCTGAAGCAAAAGAAACAAAGCAAGTCTTTTTCACCACTGGTGACCGATATGCACTGCCACCTACTGCCTGGCGTCGACGACGGATCGAGCAACATACAGGAGACCGTAGAGTGCCTTAGGGCAATGGCATCGGTTGGATTCCAAAAGGTTTACTTTACGCCTCATTTCCAGGCCAACTACCCCAACGAAGAAAACGACATTCAGAAACGCTTCGCCACACTGAAGAAACAGCTGGCGGCAATGGACGACGGCACACTGCCCGAAGTGGCGGCCGTCAGCGGCGAATACCGTTTCGACCCACGCTTTGCGCGGCGTCCGGGCGTCGACAACGTGCTGACGCTGCCCGGCAAACGGCTGCTGTGCGAGTTCTCGTTACACTTCAACGACTATATGCCCATCGACATCTTTGCGGAATATCAGAAGCTTGGCTATACCCTGATACTGGCACATCCGGAACGCTACCCCTACCTTGGCATCCATTCGAGCGAGGTGAAAACGATGAAGGATATGGGCATCTTTTTCCAAATCAACGTACTGTCGCTTAACGGATTCTATGGCGACACAGCAATGCAGAAAGGCTATGAGTACATCGAAGCCGGCCTGGCCGAATATCTGGGCACCGACACCCACAATATGCGCTATGCCAAGGCATTGAAGGACACCGCCAACAACAAGAAGGTGCAAAAGATAATGAAGAGCCACACCTTCCTCAACAGTCAGCTTTAGCACCCAACCACAGCAACTGCACACAGAAGAAGAATCATTAAAAACTACTATAAATGAAAAAACACATCCTTTCGATTATGGCTGTTGCAATCCTGGCCACAGGCGGCAGCACCATCCAGGCACAAGACAAGAACCTGGAAATAAAGAAAAAAGTGGAACAATATGCGCCCTACACGTTGAAATACGACACCAAGCTGCTGACACCGGAAGAGAGCCAGCTGGTAGGCATCTTCATCGAAATCGCCGACGTTATGGACGACATTTTCTGGGAGCAGTCGTTCGGCAAGGAGAACCGCGACAAGCTGCGCGCCATCAATGACCCCTACCTGCGCCGATATGCCGAAATCAACTATGGTGCCTGGGACCGTCTCGACTCCGAGAAGCCCTTCCTGCCCGGCTTTGGTCCAAAGCCAGCCGGAGCCAACTTCTACCCTGCCGATATGACAAAGACCGAGTTCGAGAAGCTTGACAACCCACTGAAAACAAGCCAGTACACCATCCTGCGCCGTAACGACAAAGGGCAAATCGAAGTGATACCTTACCACAAGGCCTATGACAGACAGCTGAGACGCGTCGACGAACTGCTGGGAAAGGCCATCGAACTGGCCAAGGACGACGGCTTGCGCAAATATCTCGAAACACGCCGCAAGGCTTTGCAAACGGACGACTATCTGGAAAGCGACCTAGTATGGATGGATATGAAGGAGAGCCGTCTGGACTTTGTATTCGGACCTATCGAGAACTATGAGGATGCCCTTTACGGCTACAAAACAGCCTACGAGGCTTTCGTCCTCGTCAAAGACGAGAAATGGAGCAACGACCTGGCACGCTTCACCAAGATGCTGCCCGAGCTGCAGAAGCAGCTACCCTGCGACCCGAAATACAAGCAGGAAGTGCCGGGAACAGAGAGCGACCTGAACGTGTATGACGTCATCTACTATGCCGGCGACTGCAATGCGGGCAGCAAAACAATTGCCATCAACCTGCCCAACGACGAGCGCGTACACCTTGAGAAAGGCACACGCCGCCTGCAACTGAAGAACGCAATGCAAGCCAAGTTCGACAAGATACTGCTGCCCATCGCCAACCTGATGATCAGCAAGGAACAGGTGAAAAACGTCAAATTCGACGCCTTCTTCAGCAACGTGTGCTACCACGAGGTGGCCCACGGCCTCGGCATCAAAAACACCATCACTGGCAAGGGCAACGTGCGCAAGGCCCTGCAGAACCAGTACAGCGCTTGGGAGGAGGCCAAGGCCGACATCTGTGGCCTGTATATCGTCCAGACACTCATCGAGAAAGGCGAAATCAATGATATCACCATCGAAGACGCCTATGTCACCTACCTCGCTGGCCTGCTGCGCAGCGTGCGTTTCGGAGCCACCGAGGCTCACGGAATCGCCAATATGATGTGCTTCAACTATATGCAGGAACAAAAGGCCTTCAGCCGCGACAAAGAGGGCAAGTACGTCGTCAACGTCAAGAATATGCGTAGCGCCCTTGAAGGCTGGGCCGCGCTGGTGCTGAAGACCGAAGGCGACGGCGACTACAATGCAGCTAAAGCCTACGCCGACAAGAACGGCAAAGTGCGCCCCGACCTGGCAAAGGACCTCAAAGCCATCGAGAAGGCCAACATCCCCGTCGACATAGTATACAAACAGGGACACAGGGTTCTGAACATTGAGAAGGACAGCAGAAACACCGTCAGAAGCACCATCAAGCCCGTCCCATCCAATCAGATAAAATTCAAGAAATAATCACTCCCTGATTACAGCAACACTGCCGTCGGACAGCAGCTTCACGATACGTGACGACTGTCCGGCGGTTTTTTCTTCATATTCGGACGGCACACAGAAATCGACTTGCTTTTTAAGCTCTTCATCGATTTCGGCATACGAAGCCGGCGACGGACGTCCCGACAGGTTGGCCGACGTGCTGACCACTGGACGGCCAAACAGCCGCAGCATCCGCTGGCAGAAATCCATACGGGGGATGCGCACGCCGATGGTGCCATCGGCAGCCGCAAGGTTGTCGGCCAAAAGATGATTCTGCAGAGGCATAATCACCGTCGTGGGTCGTGCGGAGGCACACAGCAACTCCCCTACCCTTCCGCTCACTAGGCCCACAAAACGCTCGACCATCGCAATATCCGAACAAAGAATCAGCATACTCTTGCTGTGGTCGCGCTGCTTGAGGGCATAGATTTTCTCGACCGCGTCGGCATTGGCGGCATCACAGCCGATGCCCCAAATCGTATCGGTAGGATAAAGCAGCGTGCCGCCCACCGTAAGCGTCGCAACGACAGCATCCAAGACTTCAATCTCTTTCATTTGTTTACATCAAAAAACAATGCAAAAATACAAAATATTAGGCAAACCTTGGCGTCATTTCAAAAAAATTCGTAAATTTGCACATTAATTCCGTTGGAAAAACAAATCAAATTCTAAAGTAATATATTATTAATCAAAAACATCAGAATTATGAAAGGACATCCGAAAGGACTAATTGCTGCTGCATTGAGTAATATGGGCGAGCGTTTCGGCTACTATATTATGAATGCAGTTCTTGTTCTGTTTCTCTGTTCCAAATTCGGACTGAGCAACGGTACAGCAACAGGTATCTATTCTGCTTTCTACTGCGGAATTTACATCTTAAGCCTTGTTGGCGGTATTATTGCCGACCGCACACAGAATTACAAAACGACCATCCAATCCGGTCTGTTGGTGATGGCTTGCGGATACATCATCCTTGCAATCCCCATCCTTGCCACCTCCGGCAACATCAACTGGTTGCTGCCTCTCACCTGCTTTGCCCTGTTGATGATCGCCTTCGGTAACGGTCTGTTCAAGGGCAACCTGCAGGCCATTGTCGGCCAAATGTACGACAACTTCGAGGCCGAAGCTGCCAAGAAAGGCCCCGAGGCCCTCGCCGAAGCAAAAAGCAAACGCGACCCCGGCTTCCAGATTTTCTATATGTTCATCAACGTTGGCGGTCTTATTGCCCCCTTCGTAGCCCCGTTGCTCCGCAGCTGGTGGCTCGGCGTTAACGGAATGGCCTACAACGCCGACCTCCCCGCTCTCTGCCACCAGTACATCACCTCGATCGAGACTGGCGTTGCTATGGCTCCTGAAGCCATCGCAAAAGCAACCGAGCTCTTTGCCAATATGAACATCACGATGCCCACCGATAGCGCTGCCGCTATGGAGGTTTGCCAAAACTACCTTAATGTGTTCAACACCGGTGTCCACTACAGCTTCATCGCATCTGTGGCCGCTATGCTCATTTCTCTGCTTATCTTTGTTGCCAGCAAAAAGAAATTCCCCACTCCGGCAAAGAAAGCCGCTACCGAAAGCGTCACCTACACCGCCGAGGAGAAAGCCGCTATGGCAAAGGAACTCAAACAGCGTCTCTATGCACTCTTCGCAGTGCTCGTGATTGCCGTCTTCTTCTGGTGGTCGTTCCACCAGAACGGTACTTCAATGTCGCTCTTTGCTCGTGACTTCGTCAACACATCGCTCTTCCCGCCCGAAGTTTGGCAAGCTGTCAACCCGTTCTTTGTCTGCCTGCTTACCTTCCCGATTATGTGGCTCTTCGGCACCGCTTGGGGTCGCAAGTTCTCCACTCCCAAAAAGATTGCCATCGGTATGGGTATCGCAGCTATAGCTTACCTCTTTATGACCGTCTTCTGCAAGAGCGCCGGCTATCCTTCGGCAGACGAATTCACCGCCCTTGATGCCACCACCGCTGCTGGCCTGAAGGCCGGTCCTTGGGTACTGATCGTTTACTATTTCTTTATGACTGTTGCCGAGCTCTTCATTAGTCCTCTGGGATTGAGCTTCGTTTCCAAAGTTGCTCCCAAGAACCTCCTCGGCCTCTGCCAGGGTCTGTGGCTCGGTGCAACAGCCGTAGGCAACGGACTGCTCTGGATTGGACCCGTGATGTACACCAACTGGCCGATCTGGACTTGCTGGGCAGTATTTATGGGCGTCTGCCTGCTCTCGATGATCGTAATGCTCTGTATGGTCAAATGGCTTGAAAGAGTGACCCAATAATCATTTATAACAAACACAAAAACAAGAGGGTGTCAATCTGGCACCCTCTTTTTACAAAATATGCTAATCTATTATTACCGCAACGCCGAACGCCTCAGCGCCGAACTTTTAGACAGCCTTGTCGCCTCGATGCCGCAACAGCAGCAGGACATCGTGCTCCTCTACAAAACGCACCGTCAACGATGCGAACAGGCCATCGCATACACGATGCTATGCCACGCGCTTCAGAACGACTTAGCCTTGATTAATGCCAGTCCGACAACAATCAAAGCCTTTCCGCTCTCCGCTTTCCGCTTTCCGCTTTCCACACCTCCCATTTGGGCATTCGGCGAACACGGCAAGCCGTACATCACCAACTACGAAGGCATCCATTTCAACATCAGCCACTGTCGCGAGGCTGTGGCCGTCGGCATCAGCGATCAGGAGATAGGCATCGACATCGAGGGGCGCCGACGCTTCAGCGACACCCTCATCGAACGCGCCTTCAGCAACGAGGAAAAGGCAATAATGAAAGACTGCGACGACCCGCAAAAGGAGTTTGCCTGCATCTGGACACGCAAGGAGGCCTGGTTCAAATACACCGGCACCGGCATCCTGATGGACCACCTCAAGACCACCGAAGCCGACGCCAAAGCCCAAGGCTGCATCATCCACACCAGCCACGTCGTATCCACCAACGAGGGCGACGAAGTCTTCTGGCTCTCGATAGCAGAAAAGAGGCGGTAAATCTGAGATTTACCGCCTCTTTTTTCCGTGGAGCTGGTCGGGTTCGTGGCCTGCAATCGGCTCGGCCGATAACCATCTTCCAAAACGTCCACGCAATTTGGCACAAAGCATTATGATATTGCGACAATCATTTAACCGTTTATAACCCAGCGGTAAAAGGGAATAATGTGCACCGCACGTCCGTCAGCCAAAGTCAGTTCCTCGCTTTCATCCTTTGTAATGATATAGCCTTCAGCAAGACCGAAAGCATCCATCGCTGCTTTTACGCCTTCCACTTCGCGTTTTCTTGTCTCGCCGTCACTCAGCGATGCCGAAACTTGATAAGCAGCAGCTATGTCATTCCCTTCACGAATCACGAAATCGCATTCTCCCTTGTCCTGAAAATAAAACACTTCCTTTTCTCTGCGACGCAGCTCCACATATACAGCGTTTTCCAGCTTTTTCCCCACATTGTTGCTGAAGCTGAAGCCGACCTGCGACACCAATCCGTTATCCACGAAATAGGCCTTCTTGGGACTCTTAATCTGCTCCCCGACCTTGTAGTCATATTTGGTCACAACGCCCACCAGATAGGATTCCTCCAGATATCCTACATAGTCCGTAACCGTTTCCGTGCTCTTGATACCCGTGGCTTTCGCAACCGAATTATAGGTAAACCGGTGCGTGTAGTTGCTGGCCAGATAGTAGGCCACCTCGCGCATCTGGCGGTCAGACGGAAGCCTGTGCCTCACCACGATGTCACGGTATATAATGTCGTTATACAGTTCCTTCAAATATCGAGGGTTCTGGGTGCTTAAATATTGAGGGAAGCCACCTTCATTCAAGTATGCCTCCTGATGGTTCGCCAGCTTCGCTCTGCCCTCGGTTGTATAAAGGTCCTTTCTCTCCCACAGCACATTTTTCAGAGACAAGTACTCCACAAACGACATCGGCCACAACTCCTGTTTTAAATGTCTCCCGGTCAACAAGGTACCAAGTTCCTTGCTAAGAAGGAAAGCATTACTGCCTGTGACGAACACTTTGTTTCGGTGGGAGTAAACCCTGTCCACGAAACGTTCCCAGCCGGGAATAAGCTGTACCTCATCCAGGTAAAAAGAATGCTGCATACCAAATTCCTCCACAAAGACATCGTATAGCGTCTGGAAATCGTCAACTTCGAAATGCAACAAGCGGTCGTCGTCAAAACTGAGAAAAAAGTCCCGTTCTTCACGTTTCGCTTTTATTTGCTGCATCAACACTGACTTTCCGCAGCGTCTAACGCCAGAAATCACCAGTATCTCTGGTGCAGAAATCTGCTCGTCGAAAACCTTCCTTTCCACTCCAAGGTCTTCTGCCGTTTCTCTCTGGTCATATACGACCTGACGCAATAAATCCTTACTAACCATACTATTACTATTATTTTTAACTAAAAATTCATTTTGCAAATATACAAAATATATATTACAAATATGGATTTTTTCAAAAAAAACCACATTAATAATATTTGTATTTGCACACCAGTGTAAACTTTAATACTAAAAAAGACACCTTTTCGGTGTCTTTTTCCGTGGAGCTGGGCGGGTTCGAACCGCCGTCCATACAAGTAACTGATGTGCTTTCTACAAGCTTATTCCGTGATTGGTTGTCGGGGTGGCTCCGGACGCGGACACCCAAGGCCGCCCTTAGCCTCTAAAACTTCACCGGCACTTCGAGGCCTTATGCCGGCTATCCCGTCTTTCTGAGCACCTCCTGGTCGCACGCCGACGGTCGGGGCCTGCGGGAGATGTCTTGTTCCCGCAACTGTTGCGGGAATTAAGCTAACCTACTGTGCTTCGGTTAGGCAGCAAGAGCGTAGTTATTTTCGCCAATTATTGTTCTGCATCGGTTTTCAAGGCTGCTGATGCGTGAGCCTGCTTGCTTACAAATCCATTATCCTTGCTGTCAAAACCAGTCAGCCCCAGATAATTGAGTGTTGAAAGCTGAGAGTCGAAAGTGGAAATTTTCATCATCCGCATCAACCCGTCAGCGTCCAACAGATTATTCCACACAAAAAAAGCCCTCGACAAGGAGAGCTTCTCTGTTTGGCGGTCCGGACGAGACTCGAACTCGCGACCCCGTGCGTGACAGGCACGTATTCTAACCAAACTGAACTACCGGACCGTTTGCAATATTTGAAAGACCTTTCCTTAATTGCGAGTGCAAAAGTACGACTTTTTTTGATACTGACAAATTTTTTTTCATTTTTCTGCAAAAATATTCGTGAAAAGACTGATAATCAATAGTAAAAATTTTCACCAAAAACGCTTCAAACCACCTCAAAGCAAACAAAAATACAGGCAATTTCCACAAAATTCGTACCTTTGCAAAACGGTAGAATATCAAATAATCCACAATAGACAATCATTCAACAAGATACACATTTTACAATGACTGAAAACATAAAAAACATCATATTTGATTTCGGCGGTGTAATCCACGACATACGCTACGAAAACGTCGGCGAAGCCTTTGTACACCACGGCATTACCAATCTCGGCACCTTCTACAGCAAAGACTTCCAGACCGCCGAGATGGACCTGTTCGAAAAAGGGCTCCTCTCCCCTACCCAGTACCGCGACTACATACGCCGCGCCACGGGCCACAACCTCAGCGACACGGACATCGACGACATCATCAACGCCATCCTCATCGACGTCCCGACCGAGCGCGTCGAGCTGCTCCTACGGCTGCGCAAGCGCTACAGGGTCTTCCTCTTCAGCAACACCAACCAGATCAACTACGACTGCTTCACCGCCAAGCTGCAAAAGAAATTCGGCTTCGACATCTTCAAGCGCTGCTTCGATGCCGCCTACTTCTCGCAGCTGATGCATTGCCGCAAGCCATCGCCCGAAGGCTTCCGGCGCATCGTCGACGAGCAGCACCTCATCCCGGCCGAAACGCTCTTCATCGACGACATAGCCAAAAACCTCGATGGCGCCCGAGCCGTCGGCATCCACGGCCTGCACCTGGCCAGCGGAACAATCCTCGACCTGTTCGACCACGACGGACGCCTGACAGCCCAAATCGACGGCTGACCGGCCACCAACCCCCACGCACGGCACCTCTGCCATTTTGTCAGTCTACGAAAGACCGACCAAACCCCTATCATACTCCACGGGCGAAAAACCTGGTAAAAATTTGGTAAAAAATTGAGTGAACTTTGGTAGGTAATTGGTATTGACAATTAGACGGTTACAAAACCAGATTTTGGGGCGTTTCGGGGACTTTCAAAACTGTTTTTCGAGGAAAGAAAAACTGACATTTTGTCAGGTTTTCCGATCCTGCGCATTCTGCGGCCGCAGCCGGAGGCCCTATCCTGGGAAAAAGAAGGCCTGCAGCAAGGCAGCCCGGATGGGATTATAGCGAAAGGATTTCCGCCGCCTGCAACGGTTCCGCCGTCGCTACATATCCCGACACGCGGCACACCCCAAGGAACCATTTCCGCCGATGGCGAAATGCCGTTTCGGACCGGAAGCATACACCGAAGCAGGAAAACAAAAAAAGAGGACACCGTTTGGGTGTCCTCTTTTTATCACTACAACGCTGTTGATTACATAGCGTTGACCTGCTTCATCAGTTTCGATTTGAGGTTGGAGGCTTTGTTCTTGTGGATTACAGAACGCTTTGCCAGTTTGTCGATGATGGAGACCATCTTGGGCAGGCGCTCGGTGGCCACGGCTTTGTCCTCGAGAGCGCGGAAATCACGCAGCGCGTTGCGCATAGTCTTTGCGTAATAGCGGTTCTCTACTCTCTTTTTCTCGTTGGAGCGGATTCTTTTTTTTGCTGACTTGTGATGTGCCATAATAATTATTACTTCTTTTTTTATCTTCTTTGTACTCCGTGCGGGATTCGAACCCGCGATTTTGAGAATGAAAATCTCACGTCCTGGGCCAGCTAGACGAACGGAGCCTGCTGTTTCGAGAGCGACGCTGTGGACAGTTTTGAAGTTTCAGAACCGCAACTTTAACTCTCAAAAGCGGATGCAAAAGTACAAACAATTTTCGAACTGGCAAAATTTTTTTTCACCGCCGAATGTCGATATTCTTGCTCAAACATCCGTATCAGCCTGAAAACGAAATCCTAAGCGCTTGGCAGTAACCATCGACATTTTGTCAAAATTGTTACGCATTTCACCTACCGAAACCACCTTTATTTCGTCGTACGGGGGTGTCAAAAGATCAAAATTGGTGGTGTACTCGATAGCCGACTCTATGATGTTTTGCACCGACGTTCTGTCAATCAGCGAAGTATTGAAATTATTGTACAGCATTCCCAACTCGCGCTTGCCTTCGATGAAGTAGTGTTTTTCCTTATTAACAAACACACGGCCAATCAGATAGCCAAGGTCGCTGTCGCGCTGGTAGAGGAACGAGTCGGTGAGGAAATTGTATATATGTATTACGCCACAATAGGAGCGTTCGGGATCCTCGCGGATGTAGGGCGACTTCATCACCTCGTGGTTGCGCGAGAACTCGAAGACGTTGGTGTGCATCATAAAAACAAGCGTGTCGCTGGCGAAACGGATTTCAAATTCGAAGTCGCCGCGGTCGATGAAGTCGAAACGCATATCCTTTTCAAACTGCTTGTTGCGTTCCTTGAGTTGGCCGATGAGATCCTTTGCGGTGCTGCGGAAAAGGGCAAAGGCTTCCTTTGTCGAATGATATATGTCGTGCTTCAGCTCGCCTTTCGAGAAGATGAGGTCGCTGAGTTCTTTTTTTATTTCCATTTTTATGAATTTGATTGATTATTTTCTGTTTTTACGAATCAGGCCGTCGACGACCTTGCACAGGCGCATACTTGTCTGGTTGATTTCGCCGCTGCCGTCGATGCAGACAAGCAGTCCCGACACCTTGTAGTAGTCGGTCACGGGCTTGGTTTTGGCCTCGTATTCCTCGAGGCGGTGACGGATGGTGTCGTCGTTGGCGTCGTCGGTGCGACCCGAGATGAGGGCACGCTCGTGGATGCGGCGCACCAGCTCTTCGCGAGGGGCATCGATCGAGATGACGCAGTTCATACGCCTGTTGTGGTGCTTGAAGAGGAAGTCGAGAGCCTGTGCCTGCTGCACGGTGCGCGGAAAGCCGTCGAGGATAACGCCCTGCTCGGTCGACGACAAAGCCTTGTCGACCAGGCCGATGACGACATCGTCGCCCACCAGGTCGCCGCGTTCCATCGCTGTGCGGACACGTTGGCCCAGAGGTGTCCCGGCCTCTATCTCGGCGCGCAGCATATCGCCCGTCGAGAGATGCAACAAATCGTATTTCTCGGCCAAAATATTGGCGTGTGTGCCCTTGCCGACTCCGGGCGCTCCAAAAAGAACTATGTTTTCCATCTGTAATTATTATTGATTCATTATATTAGCGTATCAACTATCGCTCCCGACACTCTTACCGCGCATTTTTTCGGAAATAATGTCATTCAATAGTTTCCGAAGTGTAATAAATGCAAGTTGAAACGAGCGCCGGCTGACAAAATGTCAGTCGGCGCTCATATCTGCTTTTATTTCAGCTCCCACGTGGCGCCGTCCTTGCCGTCCTTCACGGCGATGCCGAGGGCCGACAGGCTGTCGCGGATCTTGTCGCTGGTGGTCCAGTCCTTGTTGGCCTTGGCAGCGGCACGCACATCGAGGATCATCTGCATCAGGCCGTCGATCAGGGCGCTGTTGTCGGTCGCGGCCTCGTCGCGCAGGCCCATAATGTCAAACACAAAGGTCTGGAACACAGACTTCAACTCGTCGATATCCTCCTGCGTCAGCGTGGCCTTGTGGTCATTGACGGTGTTGATGACCCTGGCGGCATCGAACAGATGCGAAATGACGATGGGCGTGTTCATATCGTCGTTCATCGCGTCGTAGCACAGCTGGCGGTAGCCTTTGACGTCGAGTGAGCTGGTCTTCGACGGCTGCAGCGAGCCGAGGGTCTTGAAGGCCTGCATCAGGCGGTTGTAGCCCTTTTCGGCGGCCTGCAGGGCTTCGTTGCTGAAGTCGACCGTGCTGCGATAGTGGGCCTGCAGGATGAAGAAGCGTATCGTCATCGGGCCATAGGGCTGCGCCAGCATCTCCTCGCCGTTCTTGGGGTTGATGTGGCTACCGTTGAAGAATTCGTCGAGGGTGATGAAATTGCCCAGGCTCTTGCCCATCTTCTGGCCTTCGATGGTGATCATATTGTTGTGCATCCAGTACTTGCAGGGGCCGTGGCCAGTCGATGCCTCGCATTGCGCAATCTCGCTCTCGTGGTGCGGGAAGACGAGGTCCATACCGCCACCGTGGATGTCGAAAGGCGAGCCTAAGTATTTGGCACCCATAGCCGTACACTCGGCGTGCCAGCCAGGAAAACCGTCACTCCAGGGCGATGGCCAGCGCATAATATGTTCGGGCGAAGCCTTTTTCCACAGGGCGAAGTCGCCGGCAAAACGCTTTTCCTCCTGGCCGTCCAGTTCGCGCGTGGTGGCCAGCATCTCATCGATGACGCGGCCGCTGAGCTTGCCGTATTTGTGGGTGCTTTCCTGATACTTGCGTATGTCGAAATACACGCTGCCGTTGCTGACGTAGGCCAAGCCGGCGTCGAGGATTTTCTGCACCAGCTCGATCTGCTCGATGATGTGGCCGCTGGCGTGGGGTTCGATGCTGGGACGCAGCACGTTCAGGCGGTCCATCGCGGCGTGGTAGCGGTTGGTGTAGTATTGCGCCACCTCCATCGGCTCCAACTGCTCCAGACGGGCCTTCTTTGCAATCTTGTCCTCGCCTTCGTCGGCGTCGTGCTCCAGGTGTCCCACGTCGGTTATGTTCCTAACATAGCGCACCTTATATCCCAGATGCTGCAGGTAGCGAAACAGTATGTCGAACGTGATTGCCGGACGGGCGTGTCCCAGATGGGCGTCGCCGTACACCGTCGGGCCACAGACGTACATTCCCACCCTGCCGGGCGTCAGAGGCGTAAAGAGCTCTTTCTGACGCGATAAAGTATTATAAATCAAAAATTGTTGTTCCATATTATTATATCTAAAAATTCAATCAATTCGATGTATTAAGCATAAAGCCTGTTTATAAAACTTAGCTAAATCCACTTTCTTTTTCCCTTATTTCCAACGTTCAATAAAGCAGTCCGAACATCCATAACGGTATGCGGTTCCTCCCTCCGACATCGATG
This sequence comes from Bacteroidales bacterium UBA3724, assembly GCA_002371315.1. GTDB lineage: Bacteria > Bacteroidota > Bacteroidia > Bacteroidales > P3 > Colimorpha. The sequence continues at coordinate 15,732 of DFHL01000074.1, forward strand.
CCATCGATAGCCAGATAGCTGTCCGCGATGTCTTTTATCTGTTCAAAAGTCTTGCCCTTTCCTCCCACCTCGAACAGATACTTATGGCCCACAAGGAAATCGCCCTTTTGCGGACATACCACCTCAGCGACCGATCCAATCTGGTTGAGGAAAAAGGTTTCACGCTGTGCGCCTTCATTCACCCGTCCTCCAAGGGCATACATCAAGTTGGTGTTGCCCAGAAAGACCTTCTCTGGTCCTACAAGATGCTTGTAGTTCTTCACCTCGCGTGTGAGAAGCATCAAAAGACCTGCCCTGTCCAAGGCATAAAGCAGCCGCAGACATACATCGCGAGTGGTTTCCAATTGCGCCGACAGTTTGGATACGTTAGGCACCAATGGTACATTCTCTGCTACGACCATCATCAACTGCTTGGCTTTCTGAAGTGTGGAATATGACAGTCTCTCCACCGCCGGCAAATCACTTTCCACCACAAGCTGCGCTGTCTCGGCAAGCCGAGGAAGGTAGTCGACACCTGCTTCTATGTGAAAGGGATAGTATCCGTAACGCAAATATTCCTCAAAGTATTTCAGCACCGGTATTTCACGCACAACATCCATCGCTATCGGCACGTGCTCGCCAACAAGTTGCGCCAAAGACTGCGGCTTGATATGCAAAACATCGCGCATTTCAAGGTATTCGCGAAACGAAAGCCCTTGCAGGGTATACAGCGTCTGCCGCCGTGACAGGTCTACCCTCGAATGGTCAATCTCAAGCAGACTGCTGCCCGTATAAACGATATTCAGGTCTATATATGTATCATACAGATTCTTGATGACTTGTGCCCAATTATCATATTTATGCACTTCGTCAAGGTAGAGGTAACGCACACCGCGCTGATAGAGCCATTCCACCAGTTCTGGCAGCGAATGCGACTGAAACCAAATAGAGTCGAGCGACGTATAAAACACCGTATCGGGCTTTTTATGGGCCTGTTTGATTCGTTGCAGCAACAGCGTGGTCTTGCCAACACCACGGGCGCCCTTTATGCCGATAAGCCTCGCATCCCAGTTTATCTGGCCATACAGGTACCTGACGAAACGGACACTCACCCTACTAAGGCGAGTATTATACACATTTTCAACCTGCTGAAACTCTTCTTGCGTCATATCGTATCACTTTTTCAAAATGCAAAATTACTCAAATTTTCACTTTTACAAAAGTGAAATTAAATTATTTTTTCACTTTTTGAAAAGTGAATTTTAATCATCTCCATAACATTCACGCCGTCGGCAACACTTTTCTCCTTGCTTGAGTAGCTGATAAATACATCGTGGTTCATAGTGGTTTACTTCTTTATGTACGACAAAAAGTCGAGGTCGATCGACAACGAAATGAACGGCTTGACGAGCCACGACTTGGCGGTGATGTCGTCGAGGGTCAAAGCCGTCTCGAGCGACTGGCCTGCCTTATAACCATCGATAAGCATCTCATACTCACAGATATTGACACCTAAAGTAAGGTAGAAAAAGTCAACAAAACGGAAGCTGGGACCGATGTAGAAATTCTTGAACAGATTGGTGCCGCCGAAACCGACATAGATGCCCAAGTCGTAGTTGAACTTCTGGTCAAAACGCGGTATTTCAGGCAGTCGCGACGCAGACAAAGTATCCTTTTTCGACGGACTGTTGAAATAATCCGTCAGGTCCCACAGCATCACCGACGCGCCTGTGACGAAGTCGAACTCGATGTCGCCGGCATTGCGGTTGCGGATCACCTTCGAATAGGTGGCCGCCCCCGTCGACGGGTCCACGTGGTCGGGCGTCAGGCGGATGTCCCAGTCCGGCGTGCGGAAAAAGCGCATCGCTATGCCCTGTATCGGGCGCACTTTCTTCTTCTTGTTCAGCGTGATGGCAGCCTTTTCCTCGGCATCCTTGGCCTTCTGAGCAAGGTATTTGTTCTCCTCCTGCTTGCGGATATTCTCAATCTCGACGGCGTTGACGCGCCTCTGCAGCGAGTCGACAAGATGGCGGTAGTGCTCCTTCTCGGTCAGCAGGTTCATATATATCTCGCGCTGCGAAATCAGCGTACCTTCCTTGCTGTCAATATCTTTCTGCAAGAATTCTATCTCCTTGCTCTTGGCCTCGATGCTGGCCTCCTTGGCCTTCAGTTCGCCCTCCCATTTGGCCTTGTCTACAGTCGAGTTGGTCAGCGCCTGACGATAAAGTTCCTCCTTTTCGGCCACAAGACGCTCCTTCTCCTGCATCGCCGTCATCTGCTCGGTCAGCAGGCGGTTCTTTTCCTGCAGTTCCTTCTGATACAAATCGTTGGCAGCAATCAGCGAGTCCTTCAGCATCACCAGGTCGCGCATACGTCTGCGCAACGTTTCGAGCAGCACCTGGTTCGAGTCGGCCTGTCTTGTCAGCAGCTCGACCTGCTCGCGGCACAACCTGACAGAATCCGGCATCTCGTCGTCCGACTGAGCCCGGCAGGGGACAGCAACCGACAAAGCCAAGAACGCAAACAAAATGAACCTACGCATTTCTTTTGATGTTTTTTTAATATAATCTTAGACAATAAAGATTTGAGTATAAAGAGATTTATCACGTATGCACACAACAATGCAAAATGCAAAGTTACAAAAATAATGTTTTCCAAACAAAAAATCATTAAAAAAACGTAATTTTGCAAAACAAACCACACACCGATGCATCTGTCGAAACCGCAAGCAATCAAGCACCTAACGCCAAACGCACTTCGTTTGGGCGCTATGCTGTTGTTGTTTTTGCACCTTACATCGGCCTCATTTGCGCAGCACGCAACCGGCAACGGAATAACCTTTCACGAAAGCAGCCCCAAGCAAATCGCCTTCGAATTCAACATCTTCGACATCGAAGCCCTGCCCTTCGACTCGTCGTTCGCCATCATCTTGACACCGGCGGCAAACAGCCACAGCCGCAATGCCGGCCAACCGATGCTGCCTGTTTGCCAGCAAATAATACGCCTGCCCGAAGACGGACGCTTCACAATCGAGGTAACCGACCAGCAATGGAGCCGCCACACGCTGCAGCAGCTTGGATGCGACAAACCCCTGGCGCCGGCATTGCCGCCAATGCCAAAGTCGGGCGGCATTCCGCCACGCGCCCTCGACAGTATCGGATGCCCTGACAGCGATTGCCTCGGCGACAAGATTGTACGCATCGACACCCTAGGCAATATGCGCGGATGGATGATGGCACGGCTGACAATCTCGCCCGTGCGCTACGACCCGACAAAGCGCCAAATCGATGTCTGCCATCACCTTACAGCCACCATAACATTCCCGGAAGCACCCCGAAAATCGGCCAACCCGCTGATTCCAAACGTCGGGAACATACTCAATAGCACGTCAAAAGACTATACGAACCAACTGTCAGAAAACGACAGTCCGCAGACATACCTCATTGTCGCGCCGCTCAGATTCCAGCAAACCCTCCAACCCTTCGTCAGCTGGAAACGCCAGGAAGGCTACCTCGTCGAGGAACACTACTTAGAGTTGCCTCAGAACCGGGACATAAAGGCACACCTTCAGCAACGCTACGACAACGCCACGCCAAACCGTCCGGCGCCGCTCTTCATCCTGCTTGTCGGCGACGTGCAGGACATTCCCGTATGGGTCGGCACGCAGCACGTCCCCGGCATCGGCGGGCACCGTACCGACCTCTACTACGCCGAATTCACCGGCGACTGCCTGCCCGATGCCCTGCTGGGTCGCATATCGGCGAGCGACACCGCAACGCTGGCCGGAATCATCGCAAAAACCGTCAGTTACGAGCGAATCGGCATCGTCGACAGCAACGCCCTCGGCCGAAGCCTGCTCGTGGCCGGCAAAGAGGAGACGCCACCCGCGCCGACAGCCACCAACGGGCAAGTCAACTACCTGAAAGCAAAACTGCTGCAGCACGACAGCCAGCACGACACCATCTGCCTCTACAACCCAGCATCCGACACGATGAAAAGCATCATTCTGAGCAGTCTGCAACAGGGTGTCGCCTTCGTCAACTACACATCCCATTGCACCGAGCTGGGCTGGACCCATCCCTATTTCAGGAACAACGATTTGGACACACTCAGCCTCAACCCACAGCCATTCATTTCCATCAACAACTGCTGCCGCGCCAACGACATCAGCGCCGACTGCTTCGGCGAGCACCTGCTTCGCAAGACTCCCGGCGGAGCAGTCGGAGCCATCGGTGCCAGCAACGAAACCCTTTGGGAAGAAGACTATCACTGGAGCGTCGGAGGCAACACCGCGCCGACCCTGACGCCCCAATATGTGCCGACGTTACCCGGCGCCTACGACCGCCTTTTCCACACAAACGGCGAGCCATTATGGCAACAGGCTGCAACCCAAAGCCAAATCGTCACCGCCGGCAACTGGGCCGTCACCGCCAGCGGCTCGCCATACAGCAACTTCTACTGGGAAATCTACTCCCTGCTCGGCGACCCATCCCTTATGCCCCAGATAGGCATCCCCGCCGAACTGCAACTTGACATCGACAGCATCCGCCTCGGCGACGTCCAAATCTCTCTGCACGGCACTCCGGGTGCCCGCGTCGCCGCCACACGCAACGACACGCTTTTCGCCATCGGCACCATTGGCCCCGACAGCAACGGCCTGATAAGCACCATCCTGCCAGTCCCCGACAGTCTGACATTCACCGCAACGGCACAGTTCCACAAGGCCCTGCAGAAAACCGTCAGCGCACCCCCGCACACCCTGCCGCGCATCGCCGTCACATCAATGTCCGCCAGCAACACCGACGGCGAAGTTGTCAGCCAGTTGACGCTGCGCGACAGCGCCATCGTCGTAGCCACCATCCGCAACACAGGCCAGGCCACAGCCGTCGGCCATCGGGTCAGCATCAACACTTCCGACCAGCAAGAACCGGCACTCTTCACCATCGCCTCGCTGCCCCCTTTGCAAGACACCACCATCACCTTCACCGTCTGTCCGACGACAGCAGCCAACGCAATGGCAATCACCTTCGAATGCGCCGACAGCACAACCTACTGGAGCCACACCCGAAGCCTCGACATCCTTAGCGCCAAAACCGTAATCACCGCCCTGACGCTCCAGCACAACGGCACCGCCGTAACAAGCGTCAAGCCATCGACCGACTACGACATCCTAATCCAAATTGCCAACCAGGGCACAGGAAGGGCCAAAGAGCTGACCGTCAGCATCGACAGCTGCGGCAACGCCACACTCGGCGACCTCGACGCCGGCCTCACGACCCAATGCACACTACCGCTCACAACGCCCGCAGCCATCGACAGCCTCGTCCTCACCGTCCGCATTAGCCACCGAACAGACACGTCTGTGGCCACATTCACCTTCCCGGCCGACACAATGCCCGTGCCGATTCCAGCCACCGACAACGCCACACCGCCCACCGTCAGCCCCAACCCCGCCGACGCATTCACCACATTCAGCGACTTCACGGCACCGACGCTAATCGTCATCCACGACCTCTACGGGCGCGTCGTCGACACTATACACACCGAAAACAGGCCCACCGTGCAATATTCCACATCACATCTGCGTTGTGGGGTTTACAGCATCCTTTTCCTTGCCGACAGCACAGACAGGAAAACCGGCCGCCAGACCCAAAAACTGATAATAGCGCGATAAAACCAACAGGCACAAATGACACATCCGGCATCATACACACCAGCACCGCAGCAGCCCGACACCACGGCGACGACGGCACCACACACCGCCAGCGCCGCACCCGTCGCCGCAACGCCGCAACAGCCGGCCGCAACAGCGCCACAACCCCGATATAACACCGATATACCTACGACCCTGCTCCGACCCGACGACACCGTCTTCAACCCCACCCCCGACACGGCGCAATACCTGCTGCTCTGCAACGACAGCCTCTTCGCACCCTACACCCAGCAGCAGCCCCGCCAGCGCGAAAGTATGTTCGCCACAAACACCCACAGCCAGCCCCTGACGCAACCCATTATGCACACCACGCCGGCAAGCTCCGACTGGATCTTCGCCACCGTCATACTGCTCCTCGCGCTCGTAAGCATCTACCTTAACAACCAGAAATTCAAGCTCCGCGACATCTTCCAGTCGCTCTTCGACATACGAGTCCTCGACCGCGTCTCGCGCGAAAGCAACATCCGCACTGCCTCGCTGCTGCCTATGGTGGGCATCTACATCGCCGCCATCGCAATGGTCGTCCTCAAGACCGCCCTCCACCTCGACAGCATCGTCCTGCCTATGCCGCCACACCTCTTCTTCCTCGTCACCCTGGCATCGCTCACCGCATTCCTGCTGCTCAAAAACGGCTTCATACGCCTCCTTGGCAACGTCTTCGACGACAAAAGCGCCACCACACTTTACATCGTCAGCAACAACCTCTTCTACTTCGTCGGCGGCCTGGCCACCACCCCCCTGCTCCTCATACTCTACTACTTCACCCCAGCCGAAGACCTCACACTCAAAACCACCATCGCAATAATAGCCATTATATTCATTACCAGACTGTTTCGCGGAATGCAACTAATTTTAACTAATTCAAAAACCTCTAAATTGTATTTATTTTATTATCTTTGCATTTTCGAAATCATACCCATTTTGGTAATCGCAAAGATAGTATTGTTATAGTTCACAGATAGTTGCACTTTTGAATAGATTCGTATGAAATTGAAGAAAATTCTCATTTCGCAACCCGAGCCCGCCGATTTGGAAAAATCGCCCTACAAAAAGCTGGCCACCGAATTCAAACTCGACCTCACCTTCTACAAATTCTTTGAGGTCGTGGGAATCACAGCAACCGAATTCCGCAAAAGCAGAATTCACATCACCGACTACACCGCCGTGATTTTCAACAGCAAAAACTCCGTCGACCACTTCTTCAGAATGGCTAAGGAACTCCGCGAGGTCATACCCGAAACAATGAAATACTTCTGCTCCACAGAAGCCATTGCGCTCTACCTGCAGAACTACATCCAATACCGTAAACGCAAGATATTCTTTGGCAATCAATACTTTGCCGACCTCGTCGACGTGATGACAAAGCACCGCGACGAAAAATTCCTCTTCCCCTGCTCGGACGAGAAACAGACCGAATACACCAAACTGCTCGACAAAGCCAAGTTCAAATACACCAAGGCACCGATGTACCGCAGCGTGCCGCGCGACCTCAAGCAATTCAAACTCGAAGACTTCGATATGATTGCCCTCTTCTCACCCATCGGCGTACGCTCGCTGCTGATGAACTTCCCCGACGCCAAGAACGCCTCCATCCTCGTCGCCGCCTTCGGCACCTCGACCCACGCAGCGCTCAACGCCGCCGGCATCAAAATAACCATTGCCGCACCAACCAAGAACTCACCCTCTATGGCAATGGCTATCGAGAACTATCTGCTTGGCAAACAGCAGGAAGCAGTCCTCGTCGTCAAGCCCTCGGCGCTCAAGAGCTCCAAAACGTCGCACAGCAGCAAAGTCACAGGCACCAAGAAAACCAAGTCCGTCTTCGCCAGCAAAACAAAATACAAACAGCTGATGGAAGAAAAGAAAGCCAAAGCCGCAGCACGACGCGCCGAACGGGCCAAACAGAAAGCTCTCAAAGAGGCCGAAGACAACAAGAACAACGCCCCCGACGAGAAAACCACAAAATAATGCACACCTTCAGGAAGCAGGAACGCCTTTGCAACCACAAGACAATCAGCCAGCTCTACGCATCCGACAACAGGATGCTCGCCTTCCCGCTGAGTGTCCACTGGCTCATCCTCTCTCCACAACAGCAGGCCAGCCCGCTGCAAGTGCTCATCGTCGCACCCAAAAAAAAACTGCACCACGCCGTCGACCGCAACCGCACAAAGCGGCTGATGCGCGAATGCTACCGCACACGCAAGCACCGGCTTGACCAGCTGATGCAGCAGCGCGGACAGGCAATGGCCCTCGGCATCAACTACATCCACACCACCCCGCCCGACTACCACCGCCTGCAGCACACCTTCGACAAGGTTTTCGACAAACTATGCGAACAGCTCGAAAATGATTAAACGCCTGATAGCAAAGCTCCTGCTGCTGCTCATCAAATTCTACCAGCAGTGCATCTCGCCCTTCACACCGGCAGCCTGCCGCTACACCCCCACCTGCTCGCAATACGCCAAAGAAGCCATACTGAAATACGGCCCATTTAAAGGCTCCTGGCTCGCCCTCAAACGCATTCTGCGCTGCAACCCCTTCGGCGGCTCAGGCTACGACCCCGTACCATAACGCTACAACCCAGCGAGTTACATTTTTCCGTGCAATTTTATGACACAAAACGACACACAATCCGAAAAATATTCGTAATTTTGCATCCAAATATCTTAAAATCCCTAAAACAATGAAAAAAATGAGATTTTTAGCCTTAGCAATGGCTACAATGCTGACCTTCGGTATGGTCAGCTGCGGCGGAAACGATGAACCCTACGACGGCATCGAACTCGCCAACGGCGAATCAATCGAAATCGAAGACTTCGGCTCCGACGCCACGGCAGCCTACAAGCTCCACTTCAAAGTCACCCTCGCCAACGGCAAACTCACCGTCGAAGGTCTGACTTCGGAATCCGCGCTGACACAAATCCCGTCGACCGTAGTGCTGAACACGACAGCCAAAATCGCCGACGCCGGCAAGGTGGGCTCACTGAGCAAAATCGACGAAATCCCCGCTGACGGCGACTTCGCAGCCGCACAGACAGCAACCGAAAAACACGGCTATGTCGTCTCCGCCGAGGGCGCTGCCAACCTCAACAGCTACAGCAACCCCGCCATCCACGACCCCGCAAAGCAGTATATGCGCATCTGGCTGGAAGAAGCCACCGACAAAGGCTTCAACCTGCGCTACGAGTTCCCCTTCACTCTCGCCGAATAAGCAACAGCAAACCAAATATTTGCACACCAAAAGTGTTTCCTCCCCCGGGAACACTTTTTTTTCACCGAATTAAACGTTTTTTTTCATTCCCGACGCAGTCGGGAAAAATCTTATAATTTTATTTAAACTGCGAATTAAGTGCCTATCTAAATATTTTAAACTGCGAATTAATCGAATTTAACGAATTTATTTATTAGCGTTTAAATTTTTGTTTTGCAAGCAAAACGCGAATTAAACGAATTATTTTTCATTTCCCGACGCAGTCGGGAAAAACATTTCCAAGATTTTCCCAGATTTCCAAGATTTGCCCGTACTGCTGGAAAAAATGATTTCCAAGATTTCCAAGATTTCGCTCGCTTGCGAGCGGGAGACAAAAACCCCACAAGCGGCCTGAAAATCCAGCCTTGTAACCCGTTGTCTCCCAGCACCAATCACCTACCAAAGTTCACTGTAACCTCACCCAAACTTTTAAGAAAATTTTCGCCAGTGGGCAATAATAGGGTTTTTGTCGCGTTATGGATGGCAGAAAGTGTGGCGAAAGCCTGCTTTCGGACCCTTAACCTATTAATTAACAATCTTTAAACAAAACGTACTATGGGAAAAACGGATTTTGGTTTTATGGCCGGATTTAGCGGCCGCCTGGGCAACTTGATTGGCTACCGCTGGCGCGGACGGATGTGCGTGCGCACAATGCCGTCGCACTACCGCGACGCGCGCACCCCCGAGCAGCTGCAGCAACGCGCTCTGTTCAAGGCCGTTGTGCGGTTTGCGGCGAAGGCACGGCAGGTGCTGAAAAAAGGTATGAACGCAGTCAGCCTCGACGCACAAATGACTGAAAGCAACTACTTTATGCGCGTCAACAAGCGCTGCTTCGCGCTCGCGGCCGGTACGTCGTCGCCTCGCCAGCGAAACGATGAGGCGGTTTCGTCGGGTCTCGCAGGCGAGACGACGGCAAATCAGGGCGAGTTGATAGTTGATTATGAGAATCTTCTGCTGGCCGACGGGCCCGTGGCACCCGTGGCCTTCTACGAGCCGCAGATGGTGGACGAGACCACGCTGAGCGTTGATTTCGAGAAGAATCCGCTGCATCGCGCCGTGAAATGGGAGGACTTGGTCTACCTTGTGGCCTACTGCCCCGAGTTGGGCGATTTCGACATCTCCGCTCCGGTCTACCGTCGCAGCAACCGACTGACAATGAGCCTCAACCCCTACTGGGCAGGCCGCGAGGTACACCTGTGGGGTTTCGTCGTCGACGGCAATGGCCGTGCCTCGCAGAGCCAGTATCTGGGCACAACAGATTACGCAGACAACCCGTCGGCAACACACTCAGAACCAGCGTTTGCCGACAGGTTGTCAATGGTTTCGTCCTATGCAAGCGGAATGCCGACAGCTATTGCTGACGGGCCGACAGCGGCACTGCTGCAAGATACTGCTCCAGAAGGCGTTGCACGTATTTTCCAAAAACATCGAATTCGATGTTGACCACCGTGCCGGGCTTGAAATTGTGGAAGTTGGTCACCTTATAGGTATAGGGAATGATGGCCACGCTGAACATACCGGGCTCCGAGTCGACCACCGTCAGGCTGACGCCGTTGATGCTGATCGAGCCTTTGGGCACGGTGATGCTGGGGGCGTTTTTGGTATCGTATTCGAAATAGAAGCGCCACGAGCCGTTGTCGTCGACGACCTTGGTGCAGCGCGCCGTCTGGTCGACGTGTCCCTGCACGATGTGGCCGTCGAAGCGGCCATCCATACGCATCGAGCGCTCCACGTTGACCTCGGTGCCCACTTGCCAGGTGCTGAGGTTGGTCTTGAGCATCGTTTCGTCCATTGCCGTCACAACGTACTGTTTCTTAGCCTTGTCGACTTTCACCACCGTCAGGCAGCAGCCGTCGTGGGCCATACTCTGGTCGATGGCCAGTTCGTCGCCGAAGGGCACTTCGAGCGTGAAGTGGTAGTTGGTATTCTCTTTCTCGATATTGACCACGCGGGCCGTGGTTTCAATGATTCCTGTGAACATATTATCCTTTTTTTCTTTTATTAACGTTGCAGACCGCTTTTTATTGTCTGACGATAAGAAAGATTACTTTTTCCAGCTGCTGCTGTTGTACTGGAAGAGGCATTTTTCCTCTCGGGTGTCGTCGGGTTCGTCGTCGGTGAGCTGGAATTTGACCGGCAGGACGAATTCGCAGTTCACGGGTTTGCCCGACTGGGTTGCCGGTTTCCAGCGCGGCATAGACTTGACCATCCCGACGGCGGCCTGTCCGCATCCGCCGCCGATGTCGCGCACAAGCTTGACGTTGCCGATGGTGCCGTCTTTTTTTACGACAAAGCGGACTATCACCACGCCTTCAAGCCCGTTGTCGCGGGCCTGTTCGGGATAGCTGAGATTCATACAGATGAACATAAACAGCGCGCTGTCGCCGCCTGGAAATTCGGGTTGGTTTTCCACGAAGACGAAGACCTCGTCGATTTCTTCTTCGCCCGAATCGGTCTTGCCAGCGGGGATCGTGTCGGTGTGGATAGTTTCGTCGGCTTCGCGCACGGTGGTTTTAACTGCAGGTGTATTTCTCTTTTTTTCGCATTCTTTCATTATGCGTTCCATCTCTTTCAAATCCTTGCGGCTCAATGTCGTCTGGCCGTAGGCGTCGACATAGCCGCCGATATTGTTGTTGGCACAATCATAGATCCAGACACGCCAGATGCCGTCGCAGAAAAGATATGCATACGAATAGGGGCCTTTGAAGAGCATTTGCCCCTGCTCGTCGATGAGGCAGCTGGTGCCCTCGTCGAGCCTCATCAGCCAATGGCGGCCGTCGACAAAACCGGCACCCTTGTAAATGCAGGGCACCACCTCGCGCCAAGCCGTGTCGACCAGCCCCCACAATCCGTTGCGACAAGCGGCAAAGAGCAACTGAGGTTCACTCAACTCGCATTCTGGATACCAGTCAATGTTGTCGTAGGTGCAGACGAGGCGTCCCGTGTTGTCGAACAGGAAATAGGCCGTGTCGCCCCGGACGAAGACAAGGCGCGAGGCTGATCCTTCGGGATTAAAGTCATATTCGAACGGTATCACCGTATTGCCCAGGCTGTCGATGGCTCCGACGCGGTCATCCTTTTCCAGGACGAAGAGGTTGCGTGTCTGCGGGTAGGGTCTTTTGCCGCCGAAGCGGTCTTCGGCGACGGGGATCACCTCGCGGCCACGGCTGTCGATGACGCCGGTGCGGCCGTCCTTCTTCACGGCGGCAAGGCCGTTGTGCGGATAATCAATATAGTCGTATTGGCACGCCACGACCACGCGCCCCGAGTGGTCGCAGATGCCCCAAAGCTCATTGTCGTTCTGCACATAGATTAGATCCTCGTCCCAGTTGATAAAGCGATGGGTGGGTATCACCGTGTCGCCATC
>DFHL01000021.1 GCA_002371315.1 Bacteroidales bacterium UBA3724
CGAGCAATCTTTTCGTCCGCCTCAACAAGCAGTGCTTCGCGATGGAGGGCGATGCGCTGGCGGTCGACTATGCCGCGCTTCGCCTCAGCGAGGGGCCGGTGGCGCCGGTGGCCTTCGATGTGCCGCAACTGATTGACGACACGACGATTAGCATCGCCTTTGAGAAGAACCCCGAGCATCGCAACTGCAGTCAGGACGACGAGGTTCACCTGGTGGCCTATTGTCCCGAGCTTGATGCGTTCGACTTCTCGAACGGCTTTATGCGTCGCAGCAAACGGCTGGAAATGAAGCTCAACGAGGGCTGGGTCGGCAAGGTGGTCCACCTGTGGGGCTTCGTTGTGGACTGCGCGGGCCGCGCGTCGCAAAGCACCTATATCGGCAGCGGCATACTGTCGGTGAACGAGGCGATGCAAGGGGCTGAGGGATACGAAGTTGAGGATGGTGCGGATGATGACCCTGCTGTGGCTAACGGCTATGGCGATGCGGCCGTGGCCGAAGGTGGCGCAGCGGCTGCTGCCGCCGCTGGCGACGCCGCTATGTCGCCGCCGCGATGATTATAGCAGGAAGGGCTGCATCAGGGTTTTGTATTCGTCCGAGTAGCTGTTGTCGGCATTTCGCAGCGCGACGGTGGCATAGCGTGTGCCGTCCGGCGCGTTTGCGCGGCGGGCGAAGTGCAGTATGCTGCGTTTTGGCGCGTCGGCGATGTGGTTTGCTATGCCGGTGCTGCTGACGCATTGCAGGCCGTACTGTGTGGCGCTGCTGGCGGCGTTGGCGGCGTTTTCGGCCGGGATGATTATTGCCAGGATGCCGTCGGCGGTCAGCATTGCCGCCGCGAGGCGCAGCATCTGCTCCAGGTCGAGGCTGTTGTCGCTGTGGCGTGCCATAGTGCGGCGCGGGTCGCTGTTTTTGAGCGAGTTGGCGAAGTAGGGCGGATTGCTTATTATGAGGTCGTAGGGCGGCTGCTGTTCGGCGATGTGGCGTTCGGCGAAATGCTGCAGGTCGATGTTTGCGGCCTTCATCCGCTGGCCCCAGGGCGAGCGGCCGAAGTTGGCCGCGGCCACGGCCGTGGTCTGGCCGTCGATGTCGATGGCGTCGACGGTGGCGTCGGCAAAGCGCTGCGCCATCATCAGGGCCAGTATGCCGCAGCCCGTGCCGATGTCGAGTATGCGGCGCGGCCGGGGCAGGGCAGGGGCTACATTGCCCGACAGGGCCAGCGCGCCGAGCAGCACGGCATCGGTGCCTACTTTCATCGTGGCGCCGCTGTCTTCAATCGAGAATTGCTTGAATCGGAACAAGGGAAGGGAATTGAGTCGTTGTGATTTTTCGTTAAGTCGTTATTTCGTTATAACGTTATAACGTTATTTCGAATTCTCGTTAAATCGTTAAATCGTTATTCCGTTATAATGTTATTTCGAAATATTGTTAAATCGTTATAACGTAATAACGATATATCGACATTAATAAAAAAAAGAGTTGCTGCGTTGCAACAACTCTTTTTTTTCTATTGCTGTAGTGTTACCTCTTCACGTCTTTGGAGGCGTTGTAGAAGATCTTGAGTGCGCTTGCTGCACGGAGTTCCTGTTTGACGTCGCTGATCATACCCATCTTGACCTTTCCGTCGGCCTTGATGGCGAAGGTGAGCAGCTTGCTTTCCTCTTCGGTACGCTGGTTCTTCTCCTCTTCGACAAACTGGCGGATGTCGATGACATCGGCAATCTGGTCGTTGAGCTGAAGGCGCGGTTCGGTACCGTATTTGGCGGTGTAGGCATCCATAGGAACACCGATGTTGATGTAGCTTACCAGGCTTTTCTTCTCGAGTTTGGTCACTTCGGTACCCTTGGGGGGAGTGATTTTGACGAAGAGCGAGCTTTCGCGCATCGTGGTGATGACCATAAAGAAGAACAGGAGCATAAAGATAATGTCCGACATCGAGCCCATATTGAGGCCTGGTGTACTTTTGTCATTTTTTTGTTTGAAACGTGCCATTATTTTGCTCCTCCTGTATTTTTGGGCTCAGCCTCGGAGATAGCGACAGGAATGGCCTTGTCGATAGCGTCCATATGAGCCTGGTCTAAGTCTTTGTAAGGTCTACTGAATTTCTCACGCGAGAGTTCGTCACGCATCTCGTTGATGGCGGCGGTGAGTTCGTTCTGGACACGGAAGTAGGTGTCGTACGAAGTACCACGGTCGTTCTGTAGCGAGATAACACCTTTCGACACCGGATAGGTGCCCAGGAACTCGATCTCGATGTTCTGCTTTTCGGGCAGGTTGGGCAGGTTCTCGGGGTTGCCGAGGAACTCTTTGGCCCTCTGCTTCAGCAGGCTGATGTCGCCGACCTCTTTGTTGAAGAGGATACGGTCGTTGCGGTTGATCTTGACCTGGAAGATGTTACGTTCACGAACTTCTGGCGGAGTGAAGTCCGGCGGCAGCGGCGGGGGCAGACGCCGAGCGATACCCATATCCGTGTTGATGTTGGAGACCATCAGGAAGAAGGCCAACAACAGGAACGAGATATCGGACATCGAGCTGGTATTCAAGCCAGGAGTTGATTTTTTACTCATAGTGATACTTACTTTTTAAAGGATTTCGAAATTGCGGAGTAGATCATCAGCACCAGTGCGCCAATAACGGTGATGTAGGTGGCGTAGCAGGCGATGGCGATGAGCTTCGCGGTTTTTTCGGAGGTGTTGTATTTCATCAGCATATCCTGAGGCATAGTGTCGCCAAGGGCCAGCAGGACGGAGGCGACGGCCACAACGATGATTGCTCCGGCAAAAATGATTGTCTTTTTGGGCTTGTCCTTGAGGCTGATGATGCCATAGAACAGCCATACGAGGAGGCTCAGCACGATGAAGCAGATCAGTACCCAGAAGGCCACGTCGAAGGCCCAACCGAACTTGGTCTGGTTGGCGGCAAAGAGGATGGCGAGGACGGATACGACGATTGCTATGCAAAGGCTGCACCACATTATGGTTTTTCTCAATTTTTCCAACATAATAGTAAAGGATTTAAAGGGTTAATAAATTGTTTAAGAGTATCCTTGCACTATTATTTCTTGTTCTTGACGAGGATGTCCATAAAGGTTATGGTGCCATCTTCCATCTGGGCAACGAGGCTTTCGATTTTGGTAAGGATGTAGTTGTAGAAAATCTGAAGGATGATAGCGACGATAAGACCGAAGATGGTTGTCAACAGAGCGACCTTCATACCACCAGCGACGACGGTCGGGCTAATATCACCGGCTTTCTCGATGTCGTCGAATGCCTGGACCATACCGATAACGGTGCCGAGGAATCCGAACGAGGGGGCCAGGGCGATGAACAGGGCAATCCAGGTCAGGTTGGCCTCGAGGCGAGCCATCTGGACACCACCGTAGGAGGTGAGGGATTTTTCGACGTTTTCAAGGCCTTCGTCGATGCGGTCGAGGCCCTGGTAGAAGATGCTGGCAACGGGGCCGCGGGTGTTGCGGCACAGCTCCTTGGCGGCGTTGTAGTCGCCTTTCTTGACGTTGTCCTCAATGCCGCCGAGCAGGGCGTCGACATTGGTGGTAGCCATATTCAGGTAGATGATGCGCTCGATGACGAGGGCCATACCGAGGATGAGGCAGAGGAGCACGGGGGTCATCCAGCCTGCACCACCCTGAATGTACTTTTCTTTCAGCACTTCGTGGAACGATTTGCTTTCTTCGACTTCGTCGGCAACGGGAGCGACGGGTTCGGCGGCGACGGCCTCTTCGGCTGCTGCTGCGCTGTCATCGGTGATTTGCTCGGTCTGGGCAGCCTGATCGGTGGCGGCAGCATCCTGAGCCATAACACTGTTGAGATTGGTGAATGTCAATAATCCAATTACTGACATTAAAGCAATTACTTTTTTCATTTTGATTTAGATTGTGTTAATTATTAATTAGTTAGTTCGATTTTCGTAGTTCACAATATGTTTGCAAATTTAGCAATAAGTTTACAACTGCAAAACTTTTTTTTGTTTTTTTTTCGCTTTGCTGGCTGTTGCTGTCTGTAATGTGTTGTTTTATAGCTTTATGTGGCGTAGTGTTTTTTTATGTGTCATATATTGCGGTCGAGCAGGCTGCAGGCCAGTTCGCGCAGGGGCTGTTTGGCGCTGTCGGGGCGGTCGATGGCATCGAGGTGGCGCATAGCCGAGGCGTGGTGTCCGGCGATGCGCTGGTCGACATCGTTGCGTATGTCGAGCTGGCTGTAGATGCTGAGAACTTCGTCGATTTTTGCCGTGGGGTCCTGCGGGGTTGTGGCGAAGAGCTCGTTGAGGCGCAGGCGCTGCTGGGGTGTGCCTTTCTGAAGTGCGGCGAGCAGGAGTATGGTTTTCTTGTTGTCGCGAATGTCGGTGCCGGTCTGCTTGCCGAAGGTGGCGGTGTCGCCGTAGGCGTCGAGCAGGTCGTCGCGCAGCTGGAAAGCCAGTCCGGTCTCGATGCCGAAGTTGTAGACGGCCTCGGTGTCAGCCTCGTTGGCGCCGGCGTAGAGGGCGCCGATCTTGAGGGCGCCGGCAAGGAGCACGGCGGTTTTGAGGCGTATCATTTCCATATATTCGCTGATGGTCACATCGTTGCGCTGCTCGAAGTTCATATCGTACTGCTGTCCTTCGTGGATCTGGAGACAGGTGTTGCCGAAGGTCTGCAGGATGCTGTGCAGGTTATGGTGCGGTGTTTTGATGAGGTATTGCCAGGCGAGGATGTGCATTGCGTCGCCTGAGAGGATGGCGGTGTTCTCGTTCCAGCGGCGGTAGACGGTTGGCTTGCCGCGCCGCACGGGCGAGCGGTCCATCAGGTCGTCGTGGAGCAGGGTGAAGTTGTGGAAGGTCTCGATGCCGATGGCGGCATAGCGTGCCTGCTCGATGTCGCCGCCGAAGAGGTCGGTGGCTGCGAGGAGCATAGTGGGGCGGATGCGCTTGCCGCCCTGTGCGAGGGTGTATTCGATTGGGGCGTAGAGCTCGTCGGGCGTGCCGTTGAAGTTTTCGGCCGCGAAGAGCTGGCTTACTTTTGTCTGTATTTCTTTTAATGTATACATTAGTTTTATTGCGTTAGTGCGTTATTGTGTTATTGCGTAAGTGTGTTAGTGCGTTATTGTGTTATTGCGTAAGTGTGTTAGTGCGTTATTGCGTTAGTGTTTTGTTTTTAACCTTAATTTTAACAGGCTGACGCGGTTGGACTGCTGTACTCATTCTGTGGTTAACGTTAAGGTTAAAGTTAAGGTTAAAGTTTTCGTTTTCGTTTCAGAACGGATAGTCGATGCCGAAGTTGGCTGTGATTTGCGAGAATTTCCAGTAGGGCGGGCGCCAGCGGCGGTTTTCGGCTGCGCCGGGGTCGTAGAGCGGTATGGCGAGGTCGCACCGCAGGGTGAGGATGGAGATGTTGGCGCGCAAGCCGAAGCCGATGCCTGTGGCGATGCTTTGGGGCAGGTTGTCGAGGCGCAGCTGTCCGTCGGGGAATTCCTGCGACTCGTTGGCAAGCCATACGTTGCCAAGGTCGGCGAAAATGGCGCCTTCGAAGATGGAGACTATCGGGAAGCGGTATTCGAGGTTCATTACCAGCTGTATGTCGCCGATGCGTTCAAGCATACTGTTGTCGGACGACTGGTAGTTGCCGGGCCCGAGGTAGCGCAGGTGCCAGGCGCGTATGGTGGTGGGGCCGCCGCCGAAGAAGCTTTTCTCGTAGGGCATAGCCTTGGAGTTGCCGTAGGGGATGCCGACGCCTGCCATCAGTCGTGCTACGAAGGTGCTCTTGCTGCCGAAATAGAAGTAGCGCTTGAACTCGGCATTGAGCCTTGCATATTGAGAGAAGGGCACGCCGAAGATTTCGCGAATGCCGTTTTCGTCGCGTTCGCTGCCGGTGAGGGTGGCGATGCCGCTGAGCAGGTTGCCGGCGCTTTCGACCGAGAGGTGCAGATAGTTGAAGTTGCTTCGCGTGCCGTATTGCTGGGTGTTGTAGACGTAGTCGTATCGGGCGTTAAGGATGAAGTGGTCGCTGTACTGGTATTTTACGCGTGCGTCGCTAATGCTTTCCATACGGTGGCGGAAGGCGCTGTCGATGTTGAAGAAGCGCACGTAGGTGAGCTCGAGAGGCAGCAGCTGGTGTCCGTGCTGGTTGTGGCTCCAGCTGTAGCCGAAGCCTGTGTTGCCGAGCAGGCGCTCGAAATAGCTGTGCAGCTGGTAGTTGCCGCCAAGGGTGAGGACGGTGTGGGGCCGCATACGCTGCCAGAGGATGTTTTTGGTGAATGGGAAGAGAAATGTGGGCAGGTCGAGCGAGAGGTTGAGGCCGCCTTCGAAGTTGCTGACATTGTTGCGGATATCCTCGTTGTCGCGGTTCTTGAAGATGAGTTTGGGCAGTTCGACGAGCAGCGAGCCTTCGGCTTTGAACAGCTCGGCGCCGCCGAAGAGGTTCTTGTTCTGGTAGGCCAGCTTGGTTTCGAGGCCGAAGTTGCCGCCCAGTAGGCCGCCGTTTTCGTTGCCGAAGGGCGACGAGTTGTTGAGCTCGATGGAAGCCGTGAGGCGTTGGCGCTTGGCGGTGAGGAGGCGCACCTTGGCGTTGAGAAGTCGGTTGGTATCGCTGCTGTTGGGCGACTCGACGAACTCGGTGTTGATGTATTTGAAGTTGCGCAGGCTGAGCAGCGAGCTGTAGGTGCGGTCGATGTTGCGCGGACGGTAGAGCTGGCCGTGGAAGAGGAAGAGGGCTCGGTTGATGACGCTGGGTTTAAGCGTCATAGGCTGGTTGAAGAGGTAGCGGTACTCGGTGGTGCGGTTGCGGAAATGCATCGGCACGGTGATGGTGTCGTAGGCGCTGACCAGTCCGCTGTTCGATGCCGAGGTGTTGGGGTAGATGAATATGTTGTCGATGCGGTATTTCTGCAGCGGTGTGGCAACGGCTTGCCGGTTGGCGCCGGCGATGCGCGGGTTGCGGATATTCATAAGGATGGTCAGCTTGTGGTCTTCGAAGGCCGTGTCGACAAGGTAGGAGACAAGGTCGGTCGAAGCGTGGTAGTAGCCTTCGTTGCGCAGCCTGTCGATGATGCGAGTGCGTTCTTCGTCCATCTTGTCTTGGTCGTAGTATTCGCCGACCTGGAGCAGGCTTTCGTTTTTCCAGCTTTTGAGCAGTTTGTCTACCTCGCCGGTTTCGGCGCGGAACGAAACGTCGTCGATGCGATAGCGCGTTGCCGGTTGGATATGGTAGACCACCTCGACATCGTGGCGGCGGCTGTGGACTGTGTCGAACGTCACCGTTGAATGGAAACATCCTTTCGACTCGAGAAGGCCTTGCAGCTGCTGGCAGGTGTGCAGCGTGGCGGCTTCGTCGTAGACGACAGGTGCCTGTCCCTTGCGCCGCAAGTACTTGTGCCAGAAGTTGTCCTTGTTGGGGTTCGACAGGCAATAGATGCGCATAGAGACGCGCGGACCAATGCCGAGCAGGTGGCTGTTGGGGTTCTGCTTGGCGAATTTCTTCATATCGCTAAGGGCGTCGGCTGTCTCTTTGCCTGGCTTTTCGCCGTCGGGGGTGATGATTTCGTAGCGGTTTTTGTTCAGCACACGTTCGTCGGGTTCGATGAATTTCTCGACGCTGGCGCAGGCGGAGAGCAGGACTGTAAACACCAGCGTGGCAAAAGAGATGGAGAAATATCGTTTTCCGGCGCTCGTTTTCATTTTATTTCAATCTTGTCCATTATCGTTTGTGTGGCTCCGGTATGGCTTTGCATATAGGCGGAGCTGGCTGCCGATGCGGTCAGGCGGGCGTCGCTGTCGTCGAACCATAGGCGCAGGATGCTGCACAGTTCGTCGGCGGTTGTATAGCTTCTGGCGCCGCCGCAGGCTATCAGTTCGCGGGCTTCCTGGAATTTGCCGTAGTTGGGGCCGAAGCATACCGGCGTGCCGAAAACGGCGGCCTCGAGGGTGTTGTGGATGCCTTTGCCGAACCCGCCGCCGATGTAGGCTACGGTGGCGTAGCGGTAGAGCGACGAGAGCATACCAATATTGTCGATGACAAGCACCTGGCGTTGCATCAGCGTGGCGTCAGCGCCGGGGTCGGCGATGGCGGAATAGCGCACACAGTTGTCGGGCGAGAAGGATTTCTCTATCTGCCGAAGGTGGGCATCGCTGATAACGTGCGGAGCCAGAATTACTTTCAGCGGCTTATCGTATTGCTTCGTGAATGCCAGAATATGTTCCTCGTCGGGTTCCCACGAGCTGCCGGCCATAAGGACAGGAAGGTCGCCGATGAAGCGCTCGATGGCGTCGAAGCGCTTGGCTTGGCGAGCTATGTCGGCCACGCGGTCGAAACGGGTGTCGCCAGCCAGCGAGCAACGATTGACGCAAACGCTGCGCAGGAGTTTGATCGACTCGTCGTTCTGCACAAAGACGTGGCGGTAGCATTGCAGCTGCTTGGTGAACCATCCGCCGTACCATTTGAAGAAGTATTGCGAAGGCCTGAAAATCGACGAAAACAGATAGGTTGGGGTTCCTCTGCGTCGCAGGGCATCGAGGTAGTTGAACCAGAAGTCGTATTTGACAAAGAGCGCTATGTCGGGGTGCATCATCTGCATCAGCAGTCGAGCGTTGCGCCGCGTGTCGGGCGGCAGGTAGCAGACGATGTCGGCGCCGTCGTAGTCCTTGCGCACTTCGTAGCCCGAAGGCGAGAAGAAAGTGAGGACGATTTTGTATTCAGAATGCTCTCTGCGGAACTTTTCGATAACGGGGCGCGCCTGCTCGAACTCGCCCAGCGACGAGGCGTGAAACCAAGCCGTCTTGGCTCCGTTGAGTTTCTCTTTGGGGAACTGCTGCGTCCATCGCCGCCATCCTTTTCGCATCAGGGCAGCCTTTTCGTTGAACGGTGCCGCGCAACGGACGCCGAAAGCGTAGAAGCCGATGGCCAGACTGTAGAGTGTCCGCATAGTTGCTTGTTTTTAGAAGAAATAATAGTCGTAAGCCGTTTTGCCCTTGAGGGGGAACATCCAGCAGAGCTTGATGTTGTAGAGTAGGTCGAAGTATTTGGTGTTGTCGGGGCCGTGCAAGCCCATAACCTCGTCAATGATATAGTCGCGCACGGAGTGGGTCCAGCATTGTGTTATTTCGAAGGTCACGTGCAGGTTGAAGAAGTTGGACTTGTTGCTCATAAACCAGTATCCGATGCTCTCGGTCAAAGTGAATCCGCGACGCTTGTGGTCGTAGATGCGCGCATAGTCGTCCTGCAGCTGCGGCGCTTTCTCCTTGTTCATCATAAATACTGTCTTCTGCTGCAGTATGCCGCCATACATCGACAGCATAATTCCCGAATTGGGGTTCCTGTCGCCAAGGGTGAATATCTTGCCGCCGCCGATGCGCATAGACAGCGACCTGTAGTAGGACGTGGCTTCGGCGTCGGTACCGTTGGTGCCTATCACGATTGGCAGGCTGTCGTGGCTGTAGGCCGCCGGCATTCGCAGCTCGGGGGTTCTGAGGTCGCCTCCGATGGTCAGGCTGCCGTCAAGCATTACGAACCAGTTCGATTTGAACTTGTATCCGGCTTCTATGCCATAGTTCAATAGTGGGTTCTCGTACAGGTCGTGTATTCCGTTTTCGGACGAAGGCTTGTCGGAAGCAAAGGCAGTTCCGAAGCTGAATCCCACGATGGGAGTGGCCAGAGTGTCCTGTGTCAGTTTCACCTGTGCCTTGGCCGTCCCGCAGGCCAGCAGGAGCAGCAGAAGGGCTATCTTGTGTTTGGTTCTCTTCATTAGTGTTGGAAGTTCAATATTCAATGGTTTCATCTTCCCATCGCCTTCAACATCTTGGGCATAAGGTCGATGTTGTTCTGGATGCCCGAAAAAGTTTCGGCTCCGGGGCCGTAGGCGAAGACGGGCACCATCACGCCGGAATGGCCGTCGGTGGTGTATTTGCACTCGTTCTTGCCCTTGTCGATGTTGCCGCCCAAAAGTACCAGTCCGCCGGTTTCGTGGTCGGCGGTGACGACGACAAGCGTGTTGCCGTCTTTTTCGGCGAAGTCGAGGACAATTTTCAGCATCTTCTCAAAGTCGGCCAATTCGGCTTCCATATAAGGCGCGTCGTTGTTGTGGCAGGCCCAGTCGATTTGCGACCCTTCAATCATAATAACGAAACCCTTGGGGTTTTTGCTGAGGATGTCCAGCGCCTTTTTGGTTCCTTCGGTCAGGACGGGGTCGCGACCCGGTGCCACAGGACCGTAGTAGTTCTCGCAGAAGAAGGTGACGAGCTTGTCGCTCTTCGACCGTTTCATCTCTTCAAGGCTGTAGGTAATCTCGTATCCCTTCTTCATCAGTGTGTCGAGAGGCCTGAGGCCGTCCTTGCGGTTCTCGGGACGGAAGTTGGCAAGTCCGCCGCCAATCATAACGTCGAAACCGCATTGCGACATATGCAGGCTTATGGTGTCGTACATCTTGCGGTCGGGGGCGTGGGCGTAGGTGCTGGCCGGCGTGGCGTCGAGCACGCTGCTGGTGACGACAAAGCCCGCCGACAGGCCCCAGCTTTTGGCTTTGGACAGGATAGACTGGACGGGAGTGTTGTCGGAAAGGACGCCGATGTGTCGGTTGTCGGTCTTGCAGCCTGTTACGATGGCTGTGCCGCCGGCGCCGCTGTCGGTGGTGTATTTGTTGTTGGAGTAGGTGCGCGAGAAGCCCGAGAATGGGAACCGCAGGAAGTTGGAAGCCCCTTTCTGTGCCACCACCGAGGCGTAGACTTGCGCCGTGCCCATACCGTCGCCTATGATGACGATGACGTTCTTGGCCTTCTTGCCCTGCTTGGCAGGAGCGTCGAACCAGGTGCCTGTGGATTCATTTTGCTGTATCTTTTCGGTGCTGGCCTGCAGGGTCTTCTGGGCTTTGGCAGGTGTGGCAAAAAGGGCTGCCAATGCCACAACAAATACGATTTTTTTCATTTAGTGTATCTCGATTATTTTAACTGCGAATTATGCGAATTAAACGAATTTTTAGAGGTTAGCTTTAGGGACTAAAAATCTATGAACGGGAGTTAGAGTTGACTCAGAGTTGACTCAGAGTTGACTCAGAGTTGGTCGAAAGTTGAAATGGCGTTTTTCGTTGTTTTGTTCGCCTGCTCGCCTGCGGCTTCGCGAAATCTTGTAAATCTTGTAAATTGTTCCGCCTGCGGCGGGAAAGCTGACGCGGTAGAATCTTTCAGGTTTCAACTTAAACTTACAACATTCAACTTTCTTTCAGCTTTCAGCTTTCAACTCTATACTTTCCGTTATCGTCTGCTGCTGCTTCCGCCGCCGCCACGACTCGACGAGCCGCCGCTGAAACCGCCGCTGCTGCGACTTGACGAACCGCCGCTATAGCCGCCGCCACGGCTCGACGAGCTGCCGCCGAAACTGCTGCTGCGGCTCGACGAACTGCTGCGGCTGTTGCTGTAGGTGCCTGTCGAGCGGCTGCCGCTCTGGCGGCTGCCATTGAATGTGCGGCTGCTGCCTGACGTGCGGCCACTTTCGAAGCGGCTGTTGCCTGCTGGCGTGCTGTATCCGCTGCGCGTGCCGTTGGACGACGGGCGCACATTGCCGCGTTGGCTGGTGCCGTAGCTGCTGCGCGAAGCCGTCCTTGCCGCACGGTTGCTGGCCACGCTGGCAGGCTTGGCATAGCGTCCGTTGCCGACGGTGCCGTTGCTGCGCGTGCGCGAGCTGGTGTTGCCTGTGGCTACGCTGCTGTTGCTGCGAGTGCCGGTGCCGCTGATGCTGCCGCGAGGGGCGCGGCCGCCGTTGTTGAGGTCAACGCCGCCGCGACGCACCGGTCGGGCAGGCGAGGGGCTGGCACCGCTGTTGCGCGATGTGGGGCTGATGGCAGCGCCACGGTTGCCGCCGCCGAGGTAGTGGTGGCCGAAGGCGTAGTCGTAGCCGTAGCCGTGGTATGGACGATGGCCCCAGCCGTAGGCATAGCCGCCCCAGCCGTAGTGGCCATAATAGCCATAATAACCGTAATGGGCATAGTAGGGACTGTACCAAGGGTCCCAGTACCACCAGGGCGAGCCCCATCCCCAGCTGTATCCGATGCCGAAGCTCCAGTAGGGGCCCCAGCCCCAGCCGTAGGTCAGCATCCAGTGGCTTCCGCCCCAGCCGGGATGGTACCACGTGTTCCAGTAGGGGCTGTACCACGGATCCCACGAATAGACAATGCTTGTGCCCCAGTAGCCGGGGTTGTCGCCACGGGTGTATTCGGGAATGGATTTCAGTTTCAGCCGGGCCGTGTCCCTTACGGGAGTGGTGTCCTTCACCGTGCCGTTCAGCTCCACGACGATGTCGTCGCTCTTGCTGGCGATGTCGGTGTCGCTATAAGGCTTCGGTGCGGTGGGATTTATGCCCTTTTTGGGGTTGGAATAGTAGTTTTCGCCGTCGCTTGACGATTGCGCGTGCAGGTTTCCGCCTGCGGCAGCCAATAAAAATACGGCGCATAAGATGTTGACAGTTAGTTTTTTCATCTCTTTTTGACCTTGGTGGTTTATGTTAATTTTGTTCAATTTCACTTTTATTTAGTAATTTTGCAACCCGAAATATTGCGTGCAAAATTACACAATATTTCTGAAACAGTAACGATAAAGAGACAAAAAAATTATAAACATAGACAGAAAAATGGCAAAAGATTTTCCGAAACGCAGCGAGAATTATTCTGAATGGTACAACGAACTGGTGGTTCGCGCCGACCTGGCCGAACAGAGCGCCGTCCGCGGATGTATGGTCATCAAACCCTATGGCTATGCCAT
>DFHL01000114.1 GCA_002371315.1 Bacteroidales bacterium UBA3724
TGATTGGCTACCGCTGGCGCGGACGGATGTGCGTGCGCACTATGCCGTCGCACTATCGCGACGCGCGCACCCCCGAGCAGCTGCAGCAACGCGCTCTTTTCAAGGCCGTTGTGCGGTTTGCTGCGCGTGCACGGCAGGTGCTGAAAAAAGGTATGAACGCCGTCAGCCTCGACGCGCAGATGACTGAAAGCAACTACTTTATGCGCGTCAACAAGCGCTGCTTCGCGCTTGCGGACGGTACGCAGGACGAGTTGCAGGTTGATTATGAGAACATTCTGCTGGCCGACGGGCCAGTGGCACCCGTGGCCTTCTACGAGCCGCAGATGCTGGACGAGACCACGCTAAACGTTGATTTCGAGAAGAATCCGCTGCGCCGTGCCGTGAAATGGGAGGACTTTGTCTACCTTGTGGCCTATTGTCCCGAATTGGGCGATTTCGACATCTCCGCGCCGGTCTACCGTCGCAGCAACCGACTGACAATGAGCCTCAACCCCTACTGGGTCGGCCGCGAGGTACACCTGTGGGGCTTCGTCGTCGACGGCAAGGGACGTGCCTCGCAGAGCCAATACCTTGGCGGCGGCATATTGGACGCGAGCCAGTGGGAAACGGCTGATATGCAGCCTGATGAGCAGCTGGATTTGCAAGCGGATATGCCGATAGCAGAACTGCCGTCCACAGTCCGTGGACGGCAGTCTGGTTTGGCTGGAAGCGTTGCCGGTTCCGATGTTGTCGGCAAGAGGGGTTTGGTCTGTTTCTCAGACGATTATTCGGCGGAATCTTCGCCGGCCGGATTCTCGTAATTGCTGTTGTCGCCCGTATTGTCGTCGGACGTCGGCGTTTCGCCGCCTCGCGAAAAGACACCGAGGTTGCGGAGCGCTAAATAATAGTATATTACGAAGAGCAGGGTGAACATTATGTCGCCCAGCGGCACGCGTTCGCGCCCCAGGAAGAGCAGCGTGACGAGCAGGATGAGCAGTTGCGCCAGGGTGTAGAGGTGGAAGCCGCTTTTGCGCAGGTTCCACATCAGTATCACGCCCGTCAGCGACATCGCATAGAGCAAGGCCGTGCAGAGGAAGAAGGAGCGCGGCGTTTCGAGGAACTGTTCGACCAGTACGGTCATTTCGGACGGAAAAGGCATAGAACCAGACTGATATGCCGCCTTGAGGGTGGGTAGCGTCAGGCCGGTCATCAGGTAGCCAAAGAGGCTGAATCCTGAGCCAATGATACTGAGAACGAGTATTATGCGCAGGTTGCGACGGCGTGCTTCGAAAAACTGTTGTTCAAGGTTGTTGTCCACGGCAGGGAGAATGTGGTTAAGTTGCTGTTTCCAAGAGTAGTTAGAATATGCGCTGCAGTTCGTTGGCCATCTGCTGCTGCAGTTTGGCGGCCTCTTCGGCGGCACGCTGTGCAAAGTCGGTGCCGTTGGAAGCGTAGATGATGCCGCGTGATGAGTTGACGAGCAGGCCACAGTCGCTGTTGAGGCCGTAGCGGCACACTTCGCTGAGGCTTCCACCCTGGGCTCCGATGCCGGGGACGAGCAGGAAACTGTCTGGGACTATGTTTCTTATGGTGCTGAGCATATCGGCTTTGGTGGCTCCGACGACGTACATCATATTGTCGGGTGTGCCCCATTGCTGCGAGGCGAGCAGCACTTTCTCGAAGAGGTGACGGTCCTCGCCTTCGGCCTTGATGTATTGGAAGTCGAAGGCACCCTTGTTGGATGTAAGTGCCAGAAGGATAACCCATTTGCCGTCGTAGACGGTGAACGGCGTTACGGAATCCTCGCCCATATAGGGAGCGATAGTCATCGAGTCGAAGTTGAAGTCGCCTTCGGGGTCGAGGAATGCTTTGGCATACTGCTGCGAGGTGTTGCCGATGTCGCCGCGCTTGGCGTCGGCGATGGTAAATGCTTTGTCGTCAAGGCTGTGGAGGTAGTCCATAGTCTTTTTGAGCTGGATGAGACCTTTGATGCCGGCGGCTTCGTAGAAGGCCAGGTTGGGTTTGTAGGCCACGGCGTAGGGTAGTGTGGCGTCGATGATGGCCTTGTTGAAGAGGAATATGCCATCTTCTTCGTTCTGAAGGTGCTGGGGCATTTTGCGGATGTCGGTATCAAGTCCTACGCAGAGGAATGACTGTTTGCGACGTATGTTTTCGATAAGTTCTTGACGTGTCATATTGTTGTGAATTGTGATCGGTGAATTGTGATTAGTGAATCGTGAATTGTGATTGGTGAATAGTGGATTGTATTTGGTATTTGGAATCAGTCTTTTGTGAGTTTGTGGAATGTCTGTTCGAGGCTGTCGTGGCCCAGAGCCTTGAGCTGCTCGATGCTGCTGTCGGCGACGATGCGTCCGTGGTTGATGATGACGGCGCGGCTGCACATTGCCTCGACTTCCTGCATTATGTGGGTGGAGAGGAGCACTATTTTGCTTTTGCCGGCGTTGCGTATCACTTTTCGTATCTCTTCCAACTGGTTGGGGTCGAGGCCTGTGGTGGGCTCGTCGAGGATGAGCACCTGCGGGTCGTGGATGAGGGCCTGCGCCAGTCCCACGCGTTGGCGGTAGCCTTTGGAGAGGGCGCTGATTTTTTTGCCCAATTCGGGGCTGAGGCCTGTGAGCTGGATTATTTCGTCGACGCGCTGACGGCTGTTTTTGACCTTGTGAATGTCGGCGATGAAGCGCAGGAACTCAGGGATATACATCTCGGTGTAGAGCGGGTTGTGCTCTGGCAGGTAGCCTATGCAGGCGCATACCTGCTGCGGCTGGTCGAAGATGCTGTAGCCGCAGACTTTGACTTCGCCTTCCGAAGGGGGGATGAAGCAGGTGATGATTTTCATCAGTGTGGACTTGCCTGCGCCGTTGGGGCCGAGGAGTCCGACGATTTCGCCGGGTTCGACTTTGAAGCTTACGCCGTCGAGGGCCCGCTGCGAACCGTAGAGTTTGGTTATATTGTTTACTTCTAACACGTTGGGGTCTGAGGTTTGTTTCTGATTATTCTTCCTGCAGTTCGCGCGCTTCCTGCAGGCTGATGCGTTTGCCGTTGTAGAAGGCGATGATGAAGGCGTCTTTGAAGCCTTTCTTGCGTATTTCGCTCTGTATGCTCTTGGCGCGTGCGATGGTTGTTTCGTTGCCCATCGTGTAGCGGTAGATGCCGTCCTGCTGGTAGACATTGTATCCGGTGACATCCTTGAATTCCTTGGCGCCTTCCTTGAGTTCTTTCTCGCTGGTGAGGAACTGCACGCGATAGGTCACGCCCTCGACGGATATTTCGTCTTTGCGGACAACGGTTTGGATTTCAGGTTCCTCTTGGCGATAGGGCTCGATGGACGGGGGAGTGTTCTTTTCGGGCATCTCGACGTTGGCTTTCGGAGCCTCTTCGCCCTGCGACTGGAGGATGGTTGTGGCGAGGGCGTCGTCCTGCTGTATCTGGGCCTGCAGGGTGCTGTCGGCAGCTGCATCGCCTTGCGGCACAGGCTTTTTGCCCTTGTTCTTGCCGTATCCGGGCAGGTCTATCTCCATCTTTTTGGGTTTGACAGAGGACTCTTCGTGTGCTTTGTAGTTGGCGAAGGCGTTGAGGAGACAGACGGCGATGGTGGCCTGTCCTTCGTCGGACATCATATAGGCCTCTTCGGTGGGGTTGCTGATGAATCCCACTTCGGTCAGGACGGCAGGCATAGCGGTTTTGTAGAGGACGAAGAACTCGGCCTGCTTGACGCCTCGGTTGGTTGTCTTGATGGCGCTTTTATACTGGTCCTGAGTGAATTGTGCAAAGTTAAGGCTTTTGTCGATGTAGGCGTTCTGGTACATAGCGAACATCACGTAGCTTTCGGGCGAATTGGGGTCGAAGCCTTTGTAGGCGCTGTTGTCCTTGTATCCCTCTTCGAGGAGAATATCGGCATTTTCCTTTTTGGCCACCTCCATATTGGCGCGGCTGCGCGAAAGTCCCATCACGTAGGTTTCCATACCTACAGGCACCGAGGTGGGGTGCGAGTTGATGTGGATGGAGACGAAGAGGTCGGCTTTTGCGCGGTTGGCGATGTTGGCGCGCTCGGCAAGCGTGACGTCGACGTCGGTGGTGCGGGTATAGATGACTTTGACATCGGGGTAGTTGTCCTCGACCAGTTTGCCGAATTTTTTGGCGATGGAGAGAGTGAGCTCTTTTTCCTGGCAGTGTTTGCCCAAGGCGCCGGGTTTGTCGCCGCCGTGACCGGGGTCAATGACGAGAGTTTTGACTTTTCCGGGCTCTCTTTTTTGGGAAAAAGCAACTCCCGAAACGAGGAACAACGCGATGAAAAATACAAATAAACGTTTCATTTACAAGTATATATTTTTTGTTTTTATGGATTGCACAAATTGTGTTATCTTTGCACTTTGAAAATGCAAAGATACTAATTTTTTAGATATTGAGTATCAGAAAATCATATAATTTTCAACAATGGCTTCTGCTGCTGTTTTTTGTCGCTGTGGGAGTTGGGTCGGCATACGCCCAAAATCCTGCGGTTGCAGAGGGGCAAAAGACTGATTCCGTTGCTATTAAGAAGGACTCGTCGAGCGGTGGATATTTGATGCCGCTGTCGAAGGACGCCGTCAAGGAAATTGTGGCTTACAAAGCGGTGGACTCGGTGGCTATCGACCTGGACACGAAGCAGGCTTTCCTGTATCGCGAAGGGGAATTGAACTTCGAGGATATGAACCTGAAGGCTGACGCTGTGGAGATTGACTTCAACCGTCAGCGGCTGCACGCCAGCGGCACTGTGGACAGCGCGGGGAAATATACGGGCCGTCCCCTGTTCAAGCAGGGCGATATGGAATACAACGCCGACACGATGACGTATAACTACAAGACCGGCAAGGGCTTGATACACGGCGTCATAACGCAAGAGGGCGACGGATACCTGCACGGCGACAAAATCAAGAAGGTCAACGACTCGGTGATGTACCTGAGCAGTGGGCAGTACACGACGTGCAACTATGCCCATCCGCATTTTGCCATCAATTTCACTGAGTCCAAGCTTATTACCAACGACAAGATTCTTACCGGTCCTGCCTATGTGAGCATTGAGGACGTGCCGACGCCGCTGGCGCTGCCGTTTGCATTCTTCCCGCTGGCCCACGACCGGGCGTCGGGATTGCTGCTGCCGTCGTATGGATGGATGAATGGCCGCGGATACTACCTGAAAGACGGCGGATGGTATTTTGCTATCAACGACTATATCGACCTTGCGCTGATAGGGGAGATATACACCAATTTGAGCTGGGCTGCGGAGGCCCGGTCGAACTACTACCGCCGATACAAGTACAAGGGCAATTTCGATATCCGCTACGGCGTTACCAAGACCGGCATCAGGGGCGACACCACCACGTACAACAAGTATGGCGACTTTAAGGTGACGTGGCGACACGACCAGGACGCCAAGGCCAATCCCAACAGCAGGTTTTCGGCCAATGTGAACCTCATCAGCCGTAACTATAACCGCAACACTACCAATTCGTCGGACTATTTCAACAGCACAACGACATCGAGTGTGAGCTACACCACGAGCATAGGGTCGTGGTTCAACCTGGCGCTGTCGGCACGCGAGTCGTACAACATCCAAACGGGCTTGATGAACATACAGTTGCCTTCGCTGTCGTTGAGCAGCAACACGTTCTATCCGTTCCGCCGCAGGGTTCCTTCGGGTGCCTACCGCTGGTATGAGAACATATCGATGTCGTATGTGCTTGAGGGCTCGAACAACCTGAATGCGCAGGATACCAATATATTGAAGAAGAGTATTCTGAACCAGATGCAATACGGCATCAGCCACCGTTTGCCGATACAGAGCACGCTGAAGGTGCTGAGGTATTTCAACTGGACCAATTCGTTGACGTATAACGAGCGCTGGCACTGGTCGACAATAGACAAGTCGATCGACTCGACGGGAGCGTTGCGGATTGACACAGTGCGCGGGTTCAGGGCCAACAGAGATGCGTCGTTCAATTCTTCGCTGTCGACGCGCATCTACGGTATGTTCAACTTCAAGTACGGTCCGCTGAAGGCCCTGCGACACGTTGTCAATCCGAGTCTGTCGTTCAATTTCAGGCCCGATTTTGGCAGTGAACGTTTTGGCTACTGGAAGTCGTATACCGACACGACGGGCTATGTGCATCGCTATTCCATCTTTGAGCAGAGCCTGTACGGCGGTCCGGCCGACGGGCGCTCGGGCCAGATTGGCTTGTCGGTGAGCAACAACCTGGAAGCGAAGATAAAACCACTTCGCGATACCAGTGACGAGCTGAAGAAAGTGATGCTGATAGAGAACCTGTCGCTGTCGATGAACTATGACTTGGCGCGCGATTCGCTGAACTGGTCGAACCTTAACGTGTCGGGTCGTACAACGCTGTTCAAAATGCTGGTGCTGAACTATTCGGGGTCGTTTTCGCCATACGAGATAGACTCGCTGGGCAACAAGCACAACCGGTTTTTGTGGGACACACAGAAGAAACTGTTTAAACTGAACCAGTCGACGTGGAGCACACAGCTGTCGTGGAGTCTGAACAACAACACCTTCAAGAAAGAGGCTCCCAAAGGGGAGGGGAGGATGGTGGCACCGATAATGCAGACCCCATACGACTACAGTCCGGCGCTGATGATGGGTACATACGCCGACTTTTCGGTGCCGTGGAATGTGTCGCTGCACTATACGATGAGCTATGTCAGCGCATACGATGCGGCGCGGTTCAACATCAATAGGAACTTGACCCACTCGGTTTCGATTTCGGGCAATTTCTCATTGACTGAGAACTGGAAATTCAACATTTCGACGGGCTATGATTTCACAAACAAGGGAATGTCGTATACAAGCATAGACATATACCGCGACCTTCACTGTTGGGAGATGCGTTTCAACTGGGTGCCGTTCGGATACTACAAGAGCTGGAATTTTGTCATCAATATCAAGGCCAGCTCGCTGCACGATGTCAAATACGAAAAACGGGAGAATTATCAATCGAACCAGGGCTACTATGTGTATTAGTCCAAGGAGGAAAACATAAATTAAAATGGAAACGAAATTGTATTACAGCATCGGCGAGGTGGCCGAAATGTTGGGGGTCAACACCTCGATGCTGCGCTTCTGGGAAAGCGAGTTCAAAGAAATCAGACCGTCGAAAAACAAACGAGGTACGCGCAGCTATACCCAGCAGGACATCGACCTGCTGCGTCGCATCCACTATCTGACCAAGGAGTGCGGCCTGACATTGGAGGGTGTGCGACAGCAGCTCAAGAATGACAAAGCGCCGGACAAAAATATGCAGGTGGTGGATACATTGAAGGAAATAAAAAATTTTTTGGTTCAGATGAAACAAAATCTATAATACTGCGTTATTAAAAGAAAATCAACATTTTTTAAAAACAATCATATTTATTCATCAAAAAATTTCAATTATGAAAAAATCATTACTATGGGGTGCTGCTGCCGCCCTTGTTCTGTCGCTTTCATCCTGCGACGAGGAGTTTATTATTCAGGCGACTCAGGAAGGCCTTTTGGGCAGCGCTGAAATAACAATTACCGGCCAGAACGGCTTCTACAGTAACGACACGACCATCAATTTCTCGTCAACTATTGCCGACAAGATTGATACCGTGTTTAACGATCCCGACACTGCGATGTGCGCGACCATTGACATCTGCGCCAATATCGACTTCCAGAAGCAGGAACTTGCATTCCCGTTTATGGGATTCCAGGTTACTGATACCACTACGGGAACCTACACCCTTTCGCAAGTGCTCACGGCAGAGCGTCTGCGTAACTTCAAGTTCGACTCTATTGCCGACATCTTCTTCAATCCTTCCGGATGCAATGTGATGCTGATAGCCATTAGCGATACGGCCTGGTATATCTCTGACGGCGGTACGATCACCATCACCCAGTATCCTGGCTATGGCCGCAATATGAAGGGCACGTTCAACAACGTCAACGCATACTATTTCACGATCTCCGACATCGAGCGTCTCAATGACAATTGGGAAAGTATTGCTGCAAACGGATTGAACCTCAGTGATTATTTCGAGCCTGCCGTTATTAATGGCGAGTTCAACAGCCGTCGTTATGCCATCATCCACGACTTGATAAATGCAGCCTACAATAACCGCGGTCTGTGGGAAGAATAATCCATTTTGATTTTGTAGACGATGGGACGGCATCAAGCCTCTCACTATAGAATAATTTTATTGGTGGCGTTGCTGTATGCGACGCCACTTTTTGCACAGTTTGATTTTCCGCCATCGGGTGGCCGTTCTGCCGCTATGGGTGGGGCGTCGGTTGCTTTGGATGACGGTATGTCGGCTATGGGAAACATAGCAGCATTGGGAGAAATGGACCGTGCGTTGCTGGCATTGAGCGTCAGGCAGAGCGTCGGCGTGGACGGTATGGGCTACGCGACGGTCGGCGGTGTCAAGCCGGTGGGATTTGGCGCGCTGGCGGCCTCGCTGGATTACTTTGGCAACAGCGATTACAACGAGGAGCGTTTGTCGCTGGCTTACGCTATTCCGATGGGACACGCGGTGTCATTCGGTGTCGCGTTTCATTATTTGCATTCCGGGACGTCGGACCCTTACTACGATCCGCTCAACAGGTTGACGTTCTCGACGGCATTACGCTATAGTCCGTCCAAGACTCTCGTTGTGGGATTCAAAGCATTCAATCCGGTGGCGATAGAGTCGGATGGTAACGGCTCGCCACGAATACCGGCGGTTTTCAATTTTGGTGTATCATACTGGCTTCTTGATGATTTGCTTGCAGTCGGAGAAGTCGAGAAGAATCTGTACCGGCGGGCCACGTTGCGTTTTGGGTTGGAGTACTCGGTACAGGAAATGTATTTTTTCAGAGTCGGCATAAATACACAACCTGCGATTTACACTTTTGGAATAGGGGCAAAATTTAAGGATTTTGGAGTGGATTTGGCTGCTCAGTTTCATAGTGCTCTTGGATTGACACCTCAATTGTCGTTGCAATATAAGTTTTGATTATGAAACGACGGATTTGTTTTCTGATACTCTTGCTGTTTGCTGGTATGCAGTGCCTTGTGGCGCAGAACGACGCGGAGCCGCTATGGATGGAATTGCTTGAGCAATGGGCCGACCAGAGCGACAGTGAGACTGTCCCGGAGGATTTGGTGGAGCGCCTGCAGGATATTTTGGACAATCCAGTGAATCTCAATGATACAAACTCGGATGCCGTATCGGAGCTTGTATTTCTCTCGGATTTCCAGAGGATGGCGATACGCGCCTATATTGCGCAGAACGGTGAGATGGTGTCGATGAATGAGTTGTATCTGCTTAACGGATTTGACAATACGACATTGAGACTATTGCAGTGCTTCGCCACGGTGGAGCCTGCGGCGGAAAGGAAAGTGCCTTTGAAACAATTGTTGAGGCAGGGGCACAGTAACGTTACGGTAGGCGGGAAGGAGACGTTTCCGCAAAGTGTTGGTTATCAAAATGGCAAATACGAAGGGTCGCCGATGAGGATGTATTTCAGGTACTATTTCAAGAGTTCTGACCGCATCAGTTTTCAGCTGTCAGGCGAGAAAGATGCAGGCGAATCCTTTGCCTTTGGAAATGTTGGTGGGGTGCTCCGTTATGGATTTGATTATTATAGCTACCATTTGATGCTGAACGATTTTGGCCGGTTCAGGCGTGTTGTTGTGGGAAAGTATCAGCTGCAATTCGGTCAAGGCCTGACATTGTGGAGCGGTTCTGCCCCGTTTATGTCTGGAGCTATGCCGTTGCGGCGTTATGGTGCTGGTATTCGCCCGGCCAGTGCCTTTTGCGAGTATGGCTATCTGCGTGGCGCAGCGACGACATTGTCGTTGCTGCCTCAGGGGAAAAAAGAATCTCTGGATTTGACTATGTTCTACTCCAATGTGGACCGCGATGCAACATTGGCAAAGGATTCTGCGAATGATGCAGGTACGGTTTTTCAGAGTTTGAGCCAGACAGGGCTGCACAGGACAGAGTCGGAATTGAAACGAAAAGGCCAATTGAATGAGCAGCTGCTTGGTGGACGTTTACAGTTCCGAAGCACAAGATTGTTGCTTGGCGTAACGTCGTTTGCTACGGTGTTGTCGGGCGAGGTAATTCCTTTGGACAGGATATATAATCGCTTTGCGTTCAACGGGAAAGGTAATTTTAACTATGGGGCTGATGTCCGATATGTTTGGCGTCGTCTGGAGCTGTTCGGCGAGGTGTCGGCCTCGACAGGCGGCGTGCGTCGTTACGGTAACGGGCATCCTGTGTGGCTACCATTGGCGGCTGTAGCAGGTATGCAAATGCAACTTGGATCAGACAATCTTTTTTCGATGGCAATGCATCACGCGTCGCCTAATTATCACAATCTTCACGCAAATATGATAGGGCAGAGTTCGTCTGCCAACAACGAGGAAGGCGTTTTACTATATTTCAAAACGAGACTGCCGCTGTATATTAATATGTCGTCGTCAATTGATTATTTCCGTTTCCCTGTAATGCGCTACAATATTTATAGTCCTTCGTCGGGAGTGGACTATAGGCTTAACCTGGATAAATACCTGGGACATAATGTCAACCTGGCCTTGCAGTACAGGCACAAGGATTCGCAGCGGAACAGCGATGGCCAGTTGTACAGCGTTGAAGCTATTTCGCGCCGTCAGCTGCAAATATCGCTGGATTATGCCCCATCGCAAACTTGGCGGTTTCTTTCAAGGATTGTATATTCTTGGTTTGACTGCGAAGACCATCAGTCGGAACGCGGATTTCTATTCTTTGAGGATATCAGTTGGAATGGCAATGTGGGCAGCCATCCTCTGGCGGCAGGTGTTCGGATGTCAATGTTCGATGTGTCTGATTATGATGCGCGCATCTATTCATACGAGAGGGATTTGACGTATGAATATGGTGTTCCGATGTTTATTGGTCGAGGTCTGCGGTGTTATGCTGTTTGCCGTTTTGAATGCACACCGCGAGTTGTTTTGTCGCTAAAGTATGGAATTACGTATTATCCTGATTTGGAGATAATGGGGTCGGGGAACGACAAGATTGAAGGCAATAGGCGGCAAGATGTCAAGCTTCAACTTCGTTGGCGCTTTTAATCTGATTGTTCTCGTTTTTGGTGATTATTCCCGAAGCGACCAGTTTTTTGTATGTCTTTTCGGCGGCAAGCTGTTCGGCAGCTTTGATTGAGAATTCAATGGCTTTTTCGGCCGGTTCGTCATCAACCATTACCTGGACTTCGTATTCTTTTCGGCTGGCGTTTTTCTTGCCTTGGAACATAGTGCGAATCACTTCAAATGCGACTTTGTGTTTCTCTTTCTGGCCCCAGTCTATGAGCTTGCTCTTGTAGTTCCAGTCTTGTTGCGAAAGTGCATCAACGTCGAGATGCATCTTGATAACGCGATCAATGATGACTTTGCGCGTGAATTTGTATCCTTTTTCAAGATAAATGGCACCCACCAAGGCTTCAAAAGCATCACCTTCGATGGATTTGAAAATGCCTTGCTGCTCCTTGTTGTATTGAATCAGCTTGGTGAGACCTATCTTATGCGCCAGTTTGTTAAGGTTTGCGCGACTGACGATTTTGGAGCGGGTAACAGTAAGAAAGCCCTCACCTTCGTAAGGATATTTCTTGTACAAATATTCTGCCACGATGGCACTCAAAACGGCGTCGCCCAAATACTCAAGCCTTTCGTTGTTGATTCTGCGTCCTTTAAGAGTCTCGAGAGACTTGGAGCGATGAATGAAGGCTACTTGGTATATGTCGGTTTTGCGAGGAGTAAACCCGAGTATGTTTTTAAAGAAACTATAGAATTCCTCGTTGCCATTATGCCTGCGGAACAATACCATATCATTCAAATTTACGGAATGCCAGACAGACATTGTGGCCTCCGAATCCAAAAGCGTTACTTAAAGCGAATCGGACATCCCTTTTCACGGCTTTGTTGAAGGTGAAATTGAGTGGCTCGATATTTGGATCGTCGGTGAAATGGTTTATCGTTGGCGGTATGATGCCGTTTTTAATGGCCAGAATTGTAGCGATGGCTTCTACGCTGCCGGCTGCACCAAGCAGGTGGCCAGTCATTGACTTTGTGGAGTTCAGGTTTATATGTTTCGCATAGTCGCCAAACAATCTTGCAATGGCTTTGGGCTCCGAAATGTCGCCTATAGGTGTTGAAGTGCCGTGTGTATTGATGTGGTCAACATCAGTTAGGCTCATTCCTGACTCTTCAATCGCTTGTTTCATAGCTTCGTAAGCACCTTGGCCATCCGGGTGCGAGGCTGTGATGTGGAAAGCATCAGCCGAGAGTCCGCATCCTGTCAATTCGGCATATATTTTTGCTCCGCGTTGTAGCGCGTGTTCCATTTCTTCCAGAACAAGTGCTCCGGCACCTTCTGCCAAAACAAAACCATCGCGGTCTTTGTCAAAAGGTCGTGACGCCGTTGCCGGATCATCATTGCGAAAGGACAGAGCCTGCATCGAGCCGAAACCTCCAATGCTGCATTCTGCCACGGCTGCTTCGGACCCCCCTGCGATGATAACATCGGCTTTGCCAAGCCTTAACAGGTTGAAAGCGTCGCTGATAGCAGCTGCTGAAGATGCGCAGGCTGCCACGGTGCAGTAATTGGGACCTCTGAATCCGTGCTTTATGGATATAAGTCCAGCACAGATGTTCGAAATCATTCGTGTACAGAAGAATGGGCTGAATCGGGGCACGCATTCGCTGCGTTCGTATTCACGCACCTCCTCTTGGAAGGTTATAACGCCGCCGTTGCCGCTACCCCAAATAACACCGACTCTTGATTTGTCTACATTATCGTCGGTTAAACCTGAGTCGTTGATGGCTTCTTCCGAAGCCACAAG
The DNA here is from genome assembly GCA_002371315.1 of Bacteroidales bacterium UBA3724. Lineage (GTDB taxonomy): Bacteria > Bacteroidota > Bacteroidia > Bacteroidales > P3 > Colimorpha. The sequence goes on from DFHL01000114.1 coordinate 12,875, forward strand.
ACCGTATTGGGAGAAAAGGTCTAATTTCCTGATATCCTTACGGTCGAAATAATCATTTGGATTGAAATCCTTGACTTCGCAAGCAATCTTGCATTTGAATTTGGTTGCATCAAAGCGAGTAATTGGTCCGGCACCACTTACTCCGTTAAGCATCGCCCGCCACATTGTCGCGGTATCGTTACCTATCGGGGTAAGTGATCCCAGACCTGTAACAACTACTCTCTTCAGATTCATAAAGAATCTTTATTTTTTTGCATTCTCGATGAAAGCGATTGCGTCGCCAACGGTGGCGATTTTTTCAGCCTCAGTTTCGGGGATTTGGATTTCAAACTCTTTCTCGAGGTCCATAATTAACTCTACGGTATCGAGCGAGTCGGCTCCGAGGTCATTGGTGAAACTAGCTTCCGGAGTAACATCTTTGTCATCGACACCAAGCTTATCAACGATGATAGCTTTTACTTTAGTTGCAATTTCAGACATTTTTCTTCTTTTTTTGGATTAAACAATTTGCAAAGAAACGAAAAAAAAACAACATAGCAATAACTTTTCTCTTACTTTAACAATGTTAAATATATTAACAATTTGGACTACAATGCAATATGGCCTGTAATTTTTTTTGACAAATTTTGTCATTTATGCTTGAAAAACTGTATTGAAAATCAATTTAATATAAGAATATGTGTTTTGTATTGTGTTGATAGCAAGATTGTTGCAAATTTGTTTCGTTTTTTTTGCAAAAATCCAATATTTCTTCCTAAATTTGCAAAATCTTTCAATAATTTTTTAGTGCAAAATTACAATATAAATGTACTTTATCTATGCCTAAAACAATTCAACTTGCCATCCTGGCCTCTGGCAATGGCACAAACGCGCAACAGATTGCCGAATACTTTGTAGATCGAACTGATGTTAACGTTAATGTAATTATATATAATAAGAAAGATGCCTACGTTGCACGCCGTGCAGAGGCGCTGGGTATTGAGTCGCACTATTTCAACCGTCGCGACTTTTTTGAAACGGATAATGTGCTGCTTTTCTTGCGCGAGAGACAGATTGATTATCTGATATTGGCGGGTTTCCTGTTGCTGGTGCCCGAAAATCTGCTCAAGGCGTTCCCCGACAGGATTATCAACATCCACCCGGCTTTGTTGCCAAAATATGGCGGCAAGGGAATGTATGGACATAATGTTCACGAGGCTGTTGTCGCCAACCACGAAACCGAAACAGGCATTACTATACACATAGTGGATCAGCATTATGACCGTGGAACAACTTTGTTCCAAGCACGTTGCGGCGTGGCTCCGACCGATACGGCCGACGATATTGCCGCAAAAATCCACTTGTTGGAGAAGGCTTGGTTCCCCAAGGTGATTGATGCTTTTGTCTTGAATAAACCTATGCCTAAACAGGAATAAAGGTATGCGCATAGCTGTCAATACCCGACTTTTGCTTAGTGGCAGACTTGACGGTATCGGCTGGTTCGCAGCCGAGACGCTGCGCCGTATTGTAAACGCACACCCTAACGACGAATTCTATTTTCTCTTCGACCGCAAGCCCAACCCGCAATTTATCTTCGGACCCAATGTCAAGCCTGTGGTTCTGTTCCCTCAGGCACGACACCCTCTACTATGGCGCATTTTCTTTGAAATCAGCGTTACACGAGCATTGCGGCGCAACAAAATTGATTTGTTTCTTTCTCCAGACGGATGGATGTCGTTGCGTACCGACGTGCCTACTTTGACTGTGATACACGACCTCAACTTCGAGCATTCCAACGAATTCCTTCGTCCGTCGCATCAGCGGTATATGAAGAGTTTCTTCCCCCGTTTTGCGCGAAAGGCTACTCGCATAGCAACGGTGTCTGAATTTTCAAAACGGGATATTGTTGAAACCTACGGTATTGATTCCAAGAAGATTGATGTTGTATATGATGGGGCTCACAATTTCTATCGTCCTTGCGATGAAGAGCAGAAACAGCAAACGAGACTCCGCTATTGCGACGGAAAGCCTTTTTTTATCTTCGTTGGCACCATTTCGCGTCGCAAGAACTTGACCAACATCCTTCTGGCCTTCGACAGATACAGGGAGACCCACCCCCTCTCCGAAGCGCAGTTGCTGGTGGTGGGCAGCCGCTACTGGTGGCAGGACGAATTGGCGGATGCTTATGATAATATGAGCTATAAGCAAAGTGTCCACTTTGTGGGGCACGTCGACTCCGACGAACTGGCTCGTATGATGAGTGCTGCCATTGCATTGGTCTACACGTCTCTTTTCGAAGGGTTTGGCATTCCTATAATTGAGGCATTCTGTGCTGAAACGGCTGTGATTACCTCCAATGTCACCTCGATGCCCGAAGTGGCTGGCGACGCTGCTCTGCTTGTCGATCCACTTTCTGTCGAAGCTATTGCCAAAGCGATGGGCGATGTTGCCGATGATGACAAACTGCGGTTTGATCTGATTGAAAAAGGCCGGCGTCGCAAAGATGTTTTCAATTGGGATCGAACGGCCGACCTATTGTGGCAAAGTCTTATGAAAACCATAAAAACACAATGAAAAGGCATTGGCTGACATTGGCGATTGCGCTGTGTTTGATGACAGTAAATAAAGGACAGGCCCAAACCCGTCCGTCGCCGAATTTGGTGTATAATCCTTCTTTCGAGGAGTACCGTGAATGTCCGCGCAAAATCGACGCTTTAGGTACGTTGACTATCGTTGATGCCTGGTATCAGCCCACGGCAGGCTCTGCCGACTACTTCAATGTTTGCGGCTCGCGCGACTGCGGTGTGCCCAAAAACAAACTTGGCTATCAGGATGCCCACTTAGGCAAAGGCTTTTGTGGCATTTACTGTTCTAAAACCGACTATCGCGAATACCTTCAGACTCAGCTTAAAGAGCCTCTCCGCGCCGGCGAAACATACCGCGTCTCGTTCTATGTAAGCTTGTCGGAATACTCGTCGGGGGCTGTGGCCACCATTGGAGCGCTATTTACAGAAGACAGGATTGGCGATACTGTTCGCAGCGTGTTGATGAACAAGGAGATTCGTCAACTGGCGCAAGGTGTTTCGCAGACCATTGCTTCCTACTATGAGCCGCAGGTTGTGAACGATTTCGACTACGTTTTAGGCGATACAAAGACTTGGGTGCAGGTAGGGGGTACATTTACCGCGCGTGGCGGAGAGCGGTTTATGACAATCGGTAATTTCTATCCTGCATCGCAGTCAAATGTAGTCGACTTGGATTCATTGACTTACTTGCTTCCGGGAGCGTACTATTATATCGACGATGTTTCGGTTGTGTGCCTTGGATGTGCCGACGAGCCTGTTGCACAGCAGGATGCCGACACGACTTCTGCAGCTTCCGACACAAACATTTTCCAGGTGGGTTCGACGTTTGTCCTGCGGAACATTTTCTTCGATTACGACAAGTCCACGCTCTTGCAGCAGTCCTATAATGAATTGCAGCAGCTGCTTGGCATCCTGCGGTCGCATCCTACTATGAAAATCGAAATTGCAGGCCATACCGACGGCCGTGGTTCTGTTGATTACAACCAGCGCCTGTCCGAGAATCGCGCCAAGGCGGTAGTTGATTTTCTCATCCTGAAAGGCATCGAGCCCAAACGTTTACAGTATAAGGGCTTTGGCAAGTCTAAGCCTATCGACACCAATACGACCGAAGAGGGCCGTGCCCACAATCGTCGTGTCGAGTTCCGGGTAGTGGCTCTTTAGCAAATGCATAACCGTCACAGACGGAATAATCCAAACGGTCTCGTGAACGATGCGAGTAGGACTATCTTTATTTGCCGGTGCTACAAAGGTTGTCGCAAACATAGTGGGCAGGGTGGCGTGCGTCGCATTTATGGACAGAAAAAAAAGTCCGCAATTGCTTGCGGACTTTTTATTTGTTTAAGAGTTAACTCTTATTTGTTGACGCGATAGAAGGAGACGCGACGGTTGATGGCATTCTTGATGTCGCCGAAGCTCATCGATTTGCCCTTGCCGTTGGTGGTGAGGCGATCCTCAGCAACACCGCGTTTCACAAGGAGTTTCTTCACGTTCTCGGCACGCTTCTCAGAGAGTTTCTGGTTGTAAGCGTCGCTGCCGCTGTAGTCGCAGTAGCCGATGATCTCGAAGTTGACATCCTCATTGTCCTTCATAACCTTAGCGATAGCGTTGATCTTGCCCATCTGGTCGTCGGAGACGGTGTACTGGTCTACGTCATAGAGAATCGAGAAGGGAAGAGCGTAGAAGTTGTGCTTGTTGCTCTCGTAGCCTTCGATGACTTTGCGCAGGCTGTCGGCGGTACCGTCGTCCTGTTTCACGATCTGGCCACCGTCGTTCTGGGCAGCCTCAAGCTCGTTGATGCGGTCCATAAGTTTAGCCTCACGGGTCTTGGCATCACGCAGTTTGCCGTTCAGGTCGTTGATTTCGTTGCTCATCTTGTCGAAGTTCTCCTGGGTCAGCATAGCACGCTGGGCAATCAGGTCGAGGTCGGTCTGGGTAGGACCAAAGTTGTACATCCAACCAAGTCTCAGCATACCGGTGTTGTCGTGCCACTGGTGGATGGGGTTGGCGATGTCGGCGGCGATGTCGTCAACGATCTCAACGAAGATCGAGGAGTGTTTCAGTTTGTAGCTCCAGCCGAGGCCACCCTGTGCATACATACCGACGAAACCAAGTTCAACGTCGTCGCGGCTGAACGAAGCGCCGACGCCAGCAACCAGGTAGAGGTTGCCTCTTCTGTCGGGGTCATAACCCTTGCAGAGACCCTGGAAGCTCATCTTGAAGTCGATACCGGCTTTGCCATAGCGGTCGTAGCCCTTAAAGGTGTTTCTGTTGTATGCGCCAGTGGGGAGAGCGTTGTCGCCCCAGCCGTGGTACAGACCAGGGGTCTCACCGACAATACGCATAGACCAAATCGGGCTCAACTCCTTCTCGAAGAAGAGGTTTGCACCGATGTTGCTACCATCGCGCCAGTCGAGAATACCGCCGTGCTCATATTCCCAGCTGTACATAATGGAACCACCGAAAGACCAGTTGCTCCAGAAACCGTACTTGGGATACTCAAGCTGGTACTCTTTTTCCTGAGCGTTTGCATTGTAAGCCACGAACATCAGGCTTGCAAGCATTCCAATTTTAAATAATTTTTTCAACATAATTTTATTGCTTTTAGTTTTTGTTTTTACACATAAATAACTTTGCAAAAGTACGAAGTTTTTTATTATTGCGAAAGTTTTTTCTTCTGTTTTTTTGATTTTTTAATTAAAACCTGTTGTGCTTGTTGTTTTCCGATTTGTTTTGGTTTTGCTTAAATTGCTGGTTTTATGGCTGTTGTGAAATGTCTGGTTTCTTTTTTTCAACAGGGTTTTATTAAAAAATATTTTGTTCTTTTTGCCTTACTATACGTTGGTGCAGCGCATTTTGTTTCGTTTTTTTCTCGAAATTTCAATTTTTTTTCGATTTTGGGCCCGTTAATTTGTGCTGAAAATATGTTTAAGGATTGAGGCGGCTGGCACAAGCCTTTGTACTCAGAGTTGACTTAGAGTTGACTCAGAGTTGGGGTGGCAAGTGGAGGCCTCTTGTGTGGTGTTGTTGTGAAATTTTTGCCGCCTATAGCCGCTGTTTCCCTTTTTTTGTGTAAATTTGCAGTCCCGTTTGGGCCGAAAATAATCAAATTGTTTCATAAATAAATGAGTTTCAACTATGAGTGAAATCCGTATTGATACAGAACATCTGAACGCGTATGTCTCTGCCGACGATTTGAGGCAGATTTCCAGCGAAATATTGGCTGCCAAGCGCACGCTTCTTGACGGCACCGGCAAAGGAAATGATTTCTTGGGCTGGGTGAACCTGCCCGACGAGCTTGACCCGTCCATCGTTGCCTCTGTCAAGCAGGATGTTGCGCGCCTTGCTCCCAAGGCCAAACTCTTTGTCGTCATCGGCATTGGCGGCTCCTATCTTGGTGCCCGTGCCGTGATCGAGGCGTTGCAGTCCGAGTTTGCCGCCGTCCTGCCGTCGCAGCATCCTTTTGTCGTCTATGCAGGCCATACGCTTAGCGAGGACTACTACCACCAGCTGCTCCAGCTGCTCGATGCCAACGACTATGCCGTGGCCGTAATCTCCAAGTCGGGCACCACCACCGAGCCCGCCGTGGCTTTCCGCATCGTCAAAGCCCACCTCGAGGCAAAGTACGGCAGCGACGAGGCCGCACAGCGCATCATCGCCATCACCGACGCACGCCGCGGCGCCCTGCACGACATCGCTGTCCAGCAGCACTACCCGATGTATGTCATCCCCGACAATGTCGGCGGCCGCTTCTCGGTGCTGACGCCCGTGGGCCTGCTGCCCATAGCTATGGCCGGCTACGACATCGACGCCCTCCTGCGTGGTGCACGCGATATGCGCAAGCTCTGCGTCGAGTGCGACGACATCGAGCAGAACCCCGCCCTTCACTATGCCGCCCTTCGCAACATCCTCTACCGCAAAGGCCGCAAGGTCGAAATGCTGGTCAACTTCCTTCCCAATCTTAAATATATAAGCGAATGGTGGAAGCAGCTCTATGGCGAAAGCGAGGGCAAGGAAGGCAAAGGTCTGCTGCCCCACAGCCTCAGCTTCACCACCGACCTCCACTCGATGGGGCAGTATGTGCAGCAGGGCGAGCGCCTGATGTTCGAGACCTTCATCAGCGTCGACAAACCCTCGGCCAGTGTCGCCATCCCCGCCGACAAGCAGAACCTCGACGGCATCAACTACCTGCTGGGCAAGTCGCTCAACGAGATCAACCACAACGCCGAACTCGGCACGATGATTGCCCACCGCGGCGGTGGCGTGCCCGTGCTGAAGATACAGGTGCCCCGCGTCGACGAGTATGTTCTTGGCCAGCTCATCTATTTCTTCGAGTTTGCCTGCGGCGTCAGCGGCTACACTTTGGGCGTCAATCCCTTCGACCAGCCTGGTGTCGAGGCCTACAAAAAGAATATGTTCATCCTGCTCGGCAAGCCCGGCTACGAAGGCCAACAGCTGGTGTAGGCTTGACTTCAGGTAACATCCAATGATTATTTTAACGGCGAATTGTACGAATTGAACGTGTTAAGTAATTGGTCAAATTTAT
>DFHL01000129.1:0-5376 GCA_002371315.1 Bacteroidales bacterium UBA3724
GAATATGGTCAAGAAACTTGTCGTCAAGTAAGTTTCCTGAAAAAGCATATTCCTGAAAAAGGGTGTCCCACAACGGGACACCCTTTTTTTCATACAATTACAGAATGCGAAAAAAAAACAGGCAGCCTTTCCCAGGATGCCTGTTTCCATTATTAATCCATAAAACTAAATAACAACCAATCAATTACCAAAATAATGGCTAAATTTTACTGTTTGTTTCTGGATGCAAAATTACAAACGAATTATATATTGGCCACTAACGATATTTAGCCAAAATGAAACAAAACACTCACTACTATTAGTGAATGGCCATATTAAACAGTTTATTTACAAGCAATTATCAAGACCCCAAAATTATGGTAATTCCTGCTCTGAAAATCCGACCTATACGCCGGAAAGAGACAGTCAAGAATAACAGACATACAGTCAGGCTTACAGCAACTATTGTCATGCCAACAATGTCAAGCTCAACCCTAACCAGATTTTACCGGAAAGATATTAAAAAGAGCAGCAGCATTAACTGGTGCTGCTCTTTTAATTTACTCAATCACAATGGACGAACTGTAATCTTTTTTATTTTTAAGGCCTCCTCTCGGCTTATTTCTTTCCGAAAATACAATCTGAAAATAGTTTCACTCGTTCTGTTGAAAATGAAGTCATTCAAGTTTGTTTTTGGTTTTGAAAGATATATATGCCTGGTTTCTCCATTGTTGATTATTTTCAATTATTCTAATGTATCTAAATAACCGAACAATCCTTTATGAATTTATTTGCGCTTTTCTCTTTCTTCTTTTATTTTTTGACTCAACTGGTCAATACTCATTGTATTCAGTTCGCTTTGATAATCTCCTGCTGACATAAAAATTTCCTTTACATTGCTTTGCATACAATAAATCACACATCCTTGATGTTTAAACTTTGGTGTGGTTGATGATAAACAATATATTTTCTTTTTACAACAAAAAGGTTTCCACACGGATCCTAATTCGTCGCAAGTCAATATTTCCAACCCAGATGGAATTACTATTGTTAATGGAGCGTATGAGACGATATTAGAATTTGTACAGCCTTGGGGCAATGCAATCAAGCAATCTTCTCCCACTTTTTTTATATATATACTTGGTGTTGGCGGATAGTATCTGTCTTCATTGACTTGTTTGACACCCTTACTATCCCACATCCATAATAATCCCAGTTTTTCACATTCGTTGACATATAAATTCTCAATGATGGTGTTTGGGGGAAACTCTATTTTTTTAATATCAGAGTGGGTGATGGAGAAACGTAATTTTTGGGTGTGGGGAGAAAAAACTATTTCCTCTAGCCCTGATAGCCAACTGAATGTAATATCAAGATTGGGAATAGACTGTGGTAAAACTATTCTTTTTAGAGAATACATGTCTTTTATTGTAAGATTAATACGTGAATCTTGTGCCGCCATTCCCCCAAAAGAAAAAGAAGTTATTCCCAGCAAGTCCAACTCTTTCAAAGAACTCATTCTGTGTATTATCTCAATATCATCGACCCCTATACATCCCTTTATTATCAACTTCTCAATATTCAATATCTCGTTTATGGGCAGATATTCAAGAATAGTGTTTGCCTCGGTTAATTCGATAGTCCATTGATTTTCAGACTTGTTATTTTGAGCACTTATAGAAAAGCAAAGAAACAATACGGTTAATAATATCGGTATTCTCTTCATTGTTTATGTATACTTTTTTCAAAATGAATAATTCCGTTATCGAATTCATAGAAAATATTTGCCGATAAGTAAAAATCTGGCTTCTTTATATCCTCGCTAATCGCTGACAAATCTTGCAAAACAGATTGGCTGAGATCAAGCGACTTCAGAGCAGGAAGACTATATATCTCCAACAAGTCTTTTCCATTGATTGCACCAATCACAACCAACTCTTTCAGGTCTTTTCTTGTTTTGTTAGGAAGTTGCTTGCTCAACTTTCAAGGTTTCTCGTTAGTAACAGTTAATCGTTCTTGCGAGTTTGCATTGCCAATGAGCAACATCATCAAACTCATTGCGGCTGCCATTTTTATCGTTTTCATCATTTCCTATTTTTTGTGTTCTTCTTCAATTCTTTGACCATCTCTTGTAATTGAGAGATAGACTTGTCAATTATTTCGCCAAATCCACCATTGTAGTTATTTGCCGCTGTCTCTAAACAATCTTCAAGTTCATCCAACTCCTCTATCTTCACCTCACCCTCTGGATTGTTTATGATTTCCTCATATTTCATTACGGATTTTGCAAAATTGCCAAGTGTCTCGTCTTCTGTCGCTATCTTCCCAGACAGCACGTCCAAAATGTATTGTCGAACTTGATTTGCGAAATCTGACTTGATATCATTCATATACTGTTATTTTCCGCCTTGAGTCCTCAGTGGGGCGATTACTTAAAATTACAGGGAAAGCATAGAACTCGTGTCGCCTGTTTTACGAAGTTGAGGCATCGCCAAACGCCGTTCCAGAGTAAAACAGAGAAGAACTTCATCCTATGCTTTTGATATGTAAAGGTTGACCCTATACATACACCAAAGCAAAAAGGCATCAGTATCTTGTCCTCTGGATTATTTTGGCGAAATTTCAACTTCGGACAGTACAAATGCTTTCCGCATCGCTCGGCATACTCTACCGAGATTCAAGGTGCAAAAATACACTTTTTTTCTGATACTGAGCCTTTGTGGGATAAAGTTCTTTATATATATAAGACAAACAACACCTTACAAGGCGAAAGAAACCCCTGTCCTATTATACAAGTGAATGATTTTGAGTTGAGTTATTTTAGTATTTGTCGAGACAGAAACCAAATGGGAAAAGAGAATCTAAGAAGAAGGGAAAGCATCGTGGCGCGGCCGGCAAGCCTCTACCGCCATCGGCGAAACAAAAAAAAGAGAGAAACCCGCGAAGGTTTCTCTCTTTTTGTGGAGTAGATGGGACTCGTGGTGCGCCGTCGGCTTAGCCGACAACCCCGCACCTTTTGGACCATCTGCTCCACAAAAAGAGAGAGCGGCCGCTCTCTCTTTTTGTGGAGTAGATGGGACTCGAACCCACTACCTTTTGATTGCGAACCAAATGCTCTACCAGATGAGCTACTACCCCGGATTAAAAAAAGCAACTGAACGTGTCTCAGTTGCCTTGGTGGAGTATATCGGAGTCGAACCGATGACCTCTTGCATGCCATGCAAGCGCTCTAGCCTACTGAGCTAATACCCCTTTCGAAATCGGATGCAAAGATACAAACTTTTCCGAAACTACCAAAAAAAATTTTTACTTCGTTGGTATTCTGTCTGATAAAATTCCAAAATGCCCGTTTTCCTTGTTTTTTTGCGATCCGTTTTCCTGCATTTTTGGGCCGAAAAAAACAGCTTTTTCCAGCCCTTGCGGAGCCTTTTTTCACACGTTCCAGTTGAAGCCGCTGAAGGCGTCGCCCTGCTGCGGCGGTTCCTGTCCGGGGTCGTTGTCGTAGGGGTTGTCCTGGCCATAGCCGTCGCCGTCGTTTGCCTGCTGCTCCGACAGTTGCTGCAGGTGGTTGAGGCGGCGCATTCCGGCCTTCCACAACCGTATGTCGAAATAGATGAACACGATGAAAAGCACGCTGGCAAAGGCGGTGTTGTCCAGCCCCATAGCCTCGGGCACCATCAGCAGCGCGTCGAAGGTGCCGTGCAGCAGCATTGGAAAGAGCAGGGCCTTGAAGAAGTTTTCGCCGCGTCGCTCGGGCTGGAACTTGGCCAGGGCGAAGTAGTAGCCCATCGTCACGCCGAAAAGGAAATGGCCCGGCACCGACAGTATGGCGCGCACGCCGCCGGTCATAATGGCCGCGCCGTAGGTCTCCTGCGAAAAAACATACATAACATTCTCAAGACCAGCAAATCCCAACGACACGAAGGCGGCATAGACAATACCGTCGAAGTACTCGTCGAAATAGCGCGACTTCCACACCACGAGGCTGAGCAACAGCAGTTTGCACAGCTCCTCGCTGAATCCGGCCACGACATAGCCGTTGTAGATTCCCGACACGAAGCCCGGCAGGTTCTCGCCACCCAGGCCGACGAAGAGATTCATCAGGAAATTTTCGAGCAGAATGGCCGGCAGGGCCGAAAGGCATCCGAAGAGGAAGGCCTTGACGAGCATCCCGAAGGGCTCTTTCTTGAACTTGTCCTGACGGTAGACGAACGTGGCCAGCACGATGACGGGCAGAATGGCGAGGGCAAGGAGTATGGTATCTTGGTTCATATCGTTGATTTTGAGCATTGTGCACAAACCGGCGGCACGGCCACCCATAGGGGGCCCGACAGGCGGCAGCGGCGCTGTTTTCCACTTAACGCGGCGGCGGCGCAATTATTGCCCCGGGGCCGAAAACTATCTCCACCGGACGATAGTGGAAGGGGCCTTCCGAGGGCGAAAAACGGGGGCGAGTTTTCCGAAAGTTTTGTCAAAGTCCACTGGCGAAAAATTTGGTAAAAATATGGTAAAAGTTTGGGTGAACTTTGGTAGGTATTTGGTGCCTGGAAATCAGCGCGATAAGAAAGGGCGATTTTTAGCCTTTTTTGGCCCTTTCCGAACGCATTTTTCGGGGTGTTTTCGGGGCCGTTTTTCGGGGTCGGGTTTTGGTCGGGTTTTCGGTCGGCGGCACCCCGTGGACGGCACTTTCGAGGGGCCGTCGGCGGCGATGCAGAGGGGCCGAAACGGGGGGCGCGACGGCGCCGGAAGGAATAAAATGCGCCCGCCGCATAATAAACCACGCCCTTGTTCGTTTAGAAGACAACTACAAACCACCACCAACCCGATCCGAAGAATGAACACAGACGTCAAGAAAGTGGGGCTCTTTGTGCCCAGTTGCATCGACCAGTTTGCGCCGCAATGCGCCTACAAAACCATCCGCCTGCTCAAAGGGCTCGGCATCGGATGCCTCTATCCCGACGCGCTGACCGACTGCGGCAAGGAACTGTTCCACCAGGGCGACAAAAGCGCAGCCAAAGCGCTGGGCGAGAAACTGATAGAGCAGTTCGACGAATGCCGCTACGTGGTGTGCCTCGGCAGCGGAAGCGTGGTGTACATACAGAAGCACTTCGGCCAGCTGTTCCACAACACGACGTTCCACAACAGCTATCGCCAGATGATCGACAAGTGCTTCGACCTGAGCGACTTCCTGGTCAACGTCGTAGGCTTCGAGCCCACGGCGCCTTTTGCCCACACGGTGGCCTTTATGGACCACTGCACGACGCAGCGCGACTATCGCTGCCTGGCGCATCCCGACCGTGCGGGCCTTCGCGACGAGCCGCGCCGCCTGCTGGCCGCCGTGCCGCAGCTGCGCCTGGCCGAAATGGGCGGGAGCGACGTCTGCTGCGGCCTTGGAGG
>DFHL01000129.1:5513-5772 GCA_002371315.1 Bacteroidales bacterium UBA3724
CTGGCCGCCGGTGCCGACATCGTCACCAGCACCGAGCCCAGTTGCCTGATGCACCTGCAGGCCTATGCCGACAAGGCCGGCGCGAAGCTGAAGTTCCTGAATATGATAGACATACTGGTGCCCGACGCGGAATGAGCGAGTTGCGATACAATTCATACGCCGCCTATTTCCGCCGCCGCTTCGGCCAGCGCCTGCAGAAGGTGTCGGTCGACGCCGGCTTCGGCTGCCCCAACCGCAGCGCCGACGACCGCAGCAAGGG
>DFHL01000129.1:5886-17216 GCA_002371315.1 Bacteroidales bacterium UBA3724
GACAAGCCCGTGAGGCAGCAGATCGACGAGGGCATCGAGTTCCACCGCCACCGCTATCCCGGCACGACGCAGTATCTGGCTTATTTCCAGCCCTATTCGAACACCTACGCTCCGCTGGCGACGCTGCGGAGGCTATACGACGAGGCGCTGGCCCACCCTTCGGTGGCCGGCATCATCATCGGCACGCGCCCCGACTGCGTGGACGAGGAGAAGCTGGACCTGATTGCCTCGCTGGCCGAACGGTGCACGTTTGTCGCCGTCGAGTACGGCATCGAGAGCTGCCGGGACGCGACGCTTGCCGCCATAGGGCGCGGCCACACCTTTGCGGCCACGCGCCGTGCTGTGGCCCTGACGCGCAGCCGCGGTCTGCACTGCGGTGCCCACCTGGTGCTGGGCCTGCCGGGCGAGACGCGCCAAATGATTGTGGACGAGGCCGCTGCACTCAACGAGCTTGGCATCGACAGTCTGAAACTGCACCAGCTGCAGGTGATTCGCGACACGCGTCTGGCGGCGATGGTCGCCTCGACGCCCGTCGCCACGGCCGACGAGGCTCGCGCCGCGCTGTGCCGCATCGGCGTGTGCGACGAGGTGCTAACGATGGACGGATACATCGGGCTGGTGTGCGACCTGCTGGAGCGGCTGTCGCCCGACATAATGCTTGAGCGCTTTGCCGGCGAGGTGCCGCCGCGCTTCCAGGTGCTGCCGCAGCTGGCCTGGCGCCGCGCGGACGGACGCCTGCTGCGCAACGAGGAGGTGCCGCAGCGCGTAAACGGCGAGCTGGCGCGCCGCAATGCGCGTCAAGGGTGCAGGCTCGACGGTGGCAAGAGTTTAAGAAATAACGATTTACAGTCAACATAAAAAATGAAGAGACGATTGAATATATGGTTGGTTTCGGCGGCGCTGGCGGTGCTGCTGGCCGTGGCGATGCTGGTGTGCTCGACGCTGGGCGTGGTGCACTTCGGCCGCAACGAGCTGCTGCATTCGCCCATCTTCTGGAACCTTCGCCTGCCGCGCGTGGTGCTGAGCGTGCTGGTCGGCGCGGCGCTGTCAGTATGCGGCGCCACCTACCAGTCGGTGTTCCGCAATCCGCTGACCGACCCCTACGTGCTGGGCATCTCGTCGGGGGCTTCGCTGGGTGCCGCCATAGCCATCGTCCTCGGCCTACAGGCCTACCTGTGGGGCGTCGGAGCGATGGCCCTGCTGACGGCCCTGCTGACCATAGTGCTGATTTTCAAGGTGGCATCGACCGGCAACCGTATGCACACCACCACGCTGCTGCTTACGGGCGTGTGCCTGACGTTCCTCATCACCGCCGTCATCTCGCTGCTGATGGCGATGCACCACGACAAGATGGAGAGCATCATCTTCTGGACGATGGGCAGTTTTGCCTCAGCGTCGTGGATGGATGTGGCCATCGTGCTGCCCGTGACGCTGGTGGGCCTCGGCATCGTGCTCTATCACAGCAAGGACCTGAACCTGCTGCTGACGGGCAGCGAGACGGCGCAAAGCCTTGGCGTAGAGGTGGAAAAGGTGCGTCGGCGCCTACTGCTGTTCACCACGCTGATGGTGGCCTTCTCGGTGTCGGCCTGCGGCGTGATTGGCTTTGTGGGCCTTGTGGTTCCCCACTGCATCCGGCTGGTGTGCGGGTCGGACAATCGGCGCATCATACCCTATTCCATTTTTGTCGGTGGCCTGTTCCTGCTGCTGTGCGACACCGTTGCGCGGACCATCATACCGCCCAACGAGCTTCCCGTGGGCTCGATCACGTCGCTGCTGGGGGCACCGATGTTCATCTATCTACTTTATAAATCAAAACGCAGGATATGATTGAAGTTCAACACATAAACTGTTCGTTCGGCAAAAAGGAAATTCTGCGCGACATAACGTTCACCATCGGCGACGGCACCTTCACGGCCATTCTGGGCGCCAACGGATGCGGCAAGACGACCCTGCTGCGCTGCATAGCCGGCCTGCTGGCACCGCAGAGCGGTACGGTGGCCGCCGACGGCAAAGCCATAGGCCAATACAACGCCCGGCAGCGCGCACAGAAGGTGGCCCTGGTGCAACAACATCCGCAGACCGACATCGAGTTTTCGGCCTTCGAGACCGTCCTGATGGGGCGCAACCCCTACCAGCGCCACCTTCAGAACGAGTCGCAAGAGGATTGGGACATCGTAGAAAAGGCTATGCACCAGACGAATACCTGGCATCTGCGCTTTTCGCTGCCCAGCGAGATGAGCGGCGGCGAGCTGCAGCGCGTGATGATTGCCCGCGCCCTGGCGCAAAGGACGCCCTACCTGCTGCTCGACGAACCGACGTCGAACCTCGACATCGCGCACCAGTTCGAGATTATGCAGCTGCTGGCCGACATCAACAAGAGCGAGGGCAAGACGATACTGATTGTGGTTCACGACCTTAACTTGGCTCTGCGCTACTGCCCACAGGCCCTGCTACTGCACGAGAAGCGGATGATTTTCCAGGGCGCCACGGCCGAGGCCCTGACGCCCGACCGCATCAGGACCGCCTTTGGCGTAAGCGCGGAGGTGCGCGACGGATACCTGAGATTCAGGACATAAGCCGCTGTTGAAAAAAACTGTACAACGATTTCGATTTATTTCGTATATTTGAAATCCGAACAAAAAAGCCATCTGACTGTATCAAACTGATACTGAAATACATTTAAGATTTTAACGCTAACAAAACTGCGACAAAATGAATATTCTTCTTCTTGGATCGGGCGGACGCGAGCACGCGATGGCCGCCAGCATAGCAAAAAGCACACAATGCGACAAACTTTTCATAGCCCCCGGCAACGCCGGCACCGCCGAATGCGGCACTAATGTAGAACTGAAAGCAGACGACTTTGAAGGCATAGGCAAATTCGTGGTCGACAACGACATACGAATGGTCGTCGTGGGTCCTGAGGCTCCGCTGGTGGGCGGCATAGCCGACTTTTTTGCCAACAACGACCGCCTTAAAAACATAGCCCTTATCGGCCCCTCGGCCAATGGCGCCCAGCTGGAAGGCAGCAAGGATTTTGCCAAAATGTTTATGCAGCGTATGGGCATTCCGACGGCTGAATACAAGACCTTTACGAAAGAAACCCTGAAGGAAGGCCAGAAATTCCTGTCCACGCTCAAGCCGCCCTACGTGCTGAAGGCCGACGGCCTGGCAGCTGGCAAGGGCGTGCTGATAATCGACAAGCTGAAGGATGCCAAACAGGCCCTCAAAGAGATGCTGGCCGATGCCAAATTCGGCGATGCCAGCAGCCGTGTGGTGATAGAGCAGTACCTGACGGGCATCGAACTGTCGGTCTTCGTGCTCACCGACGGCAAGCACTACAAGATTCTGCCCACCGCCAAGGACTACAAGCGCATCGGCGAGGGCGACACGGGCCTCAACACGGGCGGAATGGGCTCGATCAGCCCCGTCTTTTTTGCCGACAAGGCATTTATGCACAAGGTGGAACACGACATCGTCCAGCCCACCGTCAAGGGACTGCACAAGGAAGGCATTGACTACAAGGGATTCATCTTCCTCGGTCTGATGGCCGTAAAAGGCGACGACGGCAGCCTGAACCCCTATGTCATTGAATACAACGTGCGTATGGGCGACCCCGAGACCGAATCGGTCTTCCCGCGTATCAAAAGCGACGTCGTCGAACTGTTTCAGGCCACCTGGAACGGCACCCTCAACAACGTGCAGCTCGACATCGACGAGCGGTCGGCAGCCTGCGTGATGCTCACCGCCGAGGGCTATCCTGAGAGCTACCGCAAGGGCGACACCATCAGCGGCCTTGACGCCGTTGGCGAGTCGCTGGTGTTCCACGCCGGCACCAAGCGCACCCAAGCGGGCAACCTTGTCACCAACGGCGGCCGCGTGCTGTGCGTAACAACCCTTTCGGACAGCATTCCCGAGGCATTGCTCAAAAGCCTTCAGGCAGCCGAAAACATCAAATGGAAAGGCCGCTACTACCGCCACGACATCGGTCAGGACCTGCTGAAGATGTACATCGAACGCAACTGATCATCAGTAATATAAACACAAAATGGGAGCCAGCTTCGCTGGCTCCCATTTTATTATGCATCAATGCGCGGACTATTTTGCGTCGTGGGTCTGATAGACAAGCACGGTACCAGGCCCGTCGAGGGTCACTGTGAAGCTGTCGCCAAGGGCCTCGTTGAGAGAGGCTTCCCACCAATAGTGGAGCCTGCGCCCGTCGATGGGATACTTGAGTCCACTGACACTCAGCGCGAGACCTTCGTCGAGCGAGAAGAGCGACACCTGCTGGCGCGCAAAGCTGGGCAGGGTTGCGGTGGCCGTCAGCGGCGTAAAGTAGCCATAGTCGGTATACATCCTCACCGTCAGTGGCGCGCCCGACGCCGTAACCATCCTCGCGTAAGTGGCCAGCAGACTGATATTGCCCAGCGTGTGGTCTTCGCGAAGGCCCGTAGCGCCGAGTATCACCAGCCGCTCCACGCCCAGCGAGACGGCGTATTTCACCGCCTTGGTGAGGTCGTTGGTCTCCTGGTCGGTGTAGCCGTCAACAAAAGTGGTTGGGAATGGAGGTTCGATGCTGCCCAGCGAATCGCCGTCGCCCACGACAAAGACCTGCGGCAACGACGAGGCGCGAGTGAAAATCTGGCTCTCCAGCAGCTTGTTGTAAGCTCCGTCGCAGCACACGACGGTGTCGGCCTGCAGCAGCGCCTGCAGGGCTTCCTCGCGGCGAGGGAACTCGCCGTTGGCAAGGATGAAGGCTTTATTCATTTGCTTTGTATTTTTTGTACCACGAAACAATTCCAAGGACGCAAAACACCTCGTACACAACGTACAGCAGCGCCGAAGCATAGTTGCCGCCCATCCAGAAGAGCGCCACCATCAGCGGCTCAATCACCATCCAGCAAAACCACTGCTGCCACCACTTTTGCGCCAGCATCCACATTCCTATTATTGTCAGCGCCGACGAGATGCCGTCGAGGGCCGGATACTGGCTTTCGCCCAGCAGCCCCAGCAGCCACCAGAACAGCGCCGAAAGAAGCACCGCAGCAACGGCAATCCACAGCCAATAGCGCGGCGGGCAGCTGCCAAACGGGCGCTCTTTCTTCTCGCGGCTCTGCACGATGCCGCGCCAGACAAGGATGCCATAGAACGACATCAGGAAATTGTAGACGCATATCGCGCCGTTGGCATAGTAGCCCGAACTGAAATCAATGACAATATAGAATGCCGACATCAGCAGGCACAGTGGCCAGAACCACCGGCCCGCCCTATATTCGCTAATGATATAGAACAGGCCGATGACGGCACCGATAAGGTCGACAACCGATATCTGGATTCCAAAAAGCGAAATCATATCTGGCAACGTATAAAATCAACAGTCCGCCGACAGGGCAAGTCCATTGGAGTTACAAAACTAAAAGCGATATACCACGCGGGCCATAAAGTTGCGTCCCGGCTGCTGCAGGTAGCCCACGCTGTGATAGTACGACACCGCCGTTGCGCTACTCCAGTCGTCATACCAGTCGCCAACCCAGGCACCGAGGCGATAGCTGTGGTCCAGCAGATTGTTCACCATCAGCTGGGCTTCCAGCTCGCTGCCGCCCTGCAGATGCCACGTGTAGGAAGCGCGCAGGTTGAGCAGGAAATAAGGGTCGATAGCATAGACCTCGCGGCCAGTATTGTCGATATACTGCTTGCCGACATATTTGCCAATGAGCTGAATCTTAGCATTCTTAAACGGCGTAAAGGTGGCGATAGCCGAACCCACAACCGACGGCGAGAAAGACAGCGGCGTATTCTTCGTCACATTGAGCGAAGTCCACGAAGTGTCGGTTCCCGAAACCACCATAGTGATGCTGTCGCCATCGTTGAAATCAGCAAAAGTGAAATCCAATGCACGATTCAGGCTGAGCGTCACATTGGCATCAAAGCGCAGCCAATCGGTAGCCTTGACCCCACCGGCCAGCTCCACACCGATCCTGTAGCTCTTCTCGACGTTCTCCATCAGCGCATAGCCGCTGCTGCTGATGTCGCCGCTCGGCGTCAGCTGGTCCTTGTAGAGCATAGCGTAGCCGTTGATGCTGAAGTTCCAGCGCGGTTTCTGGATCTGATAGCCCAGCTCGATGTCGAGCATATGCTCGGCCCTGATGGTGTCGCCGTTGCCGATGGCATCCTTGATGTCCGAGCGGCGCGGCTCACGACCCATAAGGCCCGCCACGAAATAGGTGCGCTGGTTGTCGTCTATGCGATAGTTCAAGCCGACTTTCGGATTGAAGAACAGATAGTTCTCGTCGAAGTCCATATCGAAAAGGTCGTCGGCAAAACCGTACACCTTATAATTTATATAGCGCAACTGGATGTCGGCATAGCCGTTCAGGCTGCTGCTGAAATCGTAGGTCCCTTTGGCGTAAACCGTGTTGTCAATCTTGTCGCCATAGTTGCGGTACCATTCGGCCGGGGCAAACGCCGAATCGCGGCACCAGATCACCGAGCCGAAATGCTCGCCGTCGTACAGCAGGAAGTTGTCGCCAAACGAAACCGTCGAGCGCGAGTCCGTGCGGCGCACATTGAGGTTAGCCATATAGGCATTGTTGTCCAGATTCTTGCGCGTAATGAAATCGCTGGTTCCCGCAAACGAAAGCCCATACTTCGAATACTTCTTGTCCTCCTTGTACTGCTCATAGTATCCCTCGCCGTGGGTGAAATCGAGAGCACCGTTGATGCTCCAACGGTCGCTGAGCAGGTGCGACACATAGAGCTGGTAGTGCTGCTGCCAGTAGTTGTCGGTCTCGTTGTCATAGTAGAGCGTCTTGCCGTCCAGGTGGAACATACCGGCGTCATTGTACGTCGGGTCGGCATCCAGATCCTCGGCTGATGCACCGTTCCAGGTGATGCCCGTATGCTGTTCGCCCACAATGGCAAGCAGCTTCACAATCGTCTTGTCGCCATACCACGACAGGTTGCCGAAGAACGAGCGCTGTTCGGTCTGTCCGCCGCGCAGAAAACCGTCGCTGTTCAGCCCGCTTGCAGCCACATCGAGCGAAATTCCACGCTTGCCTATGCCCGTACCGGCGGTGACGCTGTACTGGCGCGTAGCCCAGCTGCCCAGGCCGAAATCCACCTCGCCGTAGGGCTTGCTGCTGGCGTTGAGGGTCTGCATATTGATGGCAGCACCAAACGCAGGGCTACCGCCCGTCGAGGCACCCACGCCGCGCTGTATCTGCAGGTTCTGGGCCATACCGCCAAGGTTGGGGATATTGTACCAGAACACCTCCTGGCTCTCAGCATCGTTGAGCGTTATGCCGTTGATGTTGACATTGATGCGGCTGGCGTCGACACCGCGTATGCGGATCGACGTGGCACCCACCGTGCCGTTCTCGCCACTGGCGACCACCGAAGGCTGCGTTTCAAGCATAAACGGCAGGGCCACGCTTCCGCGCGCCTCACCCAGTTCGGCGCGACCCACCGTGCTCGTTGTCAGCGGCGCCTTGTTGCTCACGCGCGAATCGGAGATGATGACCTTCTCCAATCGCCGCACCTTCACGGTGTCGCTCTTGTCGGTTTGACCATAGGAAACACTGGTTGCGGCAAGCACAGCTGCCGCGGTGCAGAGCATCTTGCTCAATGCACCCATTCTAAACAGGTTTTTTTTCATAAATTTTTCCTCCGCCGGTATTGTCCGGATCAGGTTCTGGGGTATGTTCTCAGCCATTGGCCTCACGGCCCAGTTGGGGCACCCCCCTTGGTTAGTAATTAATTAATTTGATTATTTATAGGTGTTTTTTTTACGTTTTTGATGTCTGAATTTAGGGAAGTTAGAGGGGAGTTAAGGGGAGTTAAGGGACAATAGTGTCCAGCAGGTACATTTGTCACTTAACTTCCTTTAAAATCCCTTGACTCCATTTAACTCCCAACATAATACTGGTTATCGTTTATAGATCACATAGAAGCGGTCGGCCGTCGAATAGCGGATGCGCTCCACGCGGTCGCCCGACTCCTTGCCGCAAGCGTCCACGGCGCGCACCGTCTCGAACATCGCCGCGCCGCTGACATTGATTATCTCGCTGACAAAGAAGTTGTCGGCGATATGCTTCTTCACGCCTTTCTGGCCTATGGTGTAGGTCACAAAGTTGCCAAACGTCAACGGCGTATTGTCCTGAGTGAACGACAGGCCCTGCGGCTTGCCCCTCTTGGGCGTGTCCTTCACGCCGCACAGCTCCATCTCGCGCGTGGCGATGCGGAACTCCGAGAAGTACTTGGTGCTATGGGGCGGAATCATCACAACGGGGCGCTCCGTCACCTGGCTGGCCTTCATCTCGCTCGTGCTTGTGCCCTCCATATTTTCAAAGCTCGATTTCTTCCTGTTCTTGCGCTCCTGCTTCGAAATGGTGATGGTCGACGACTTGGTCGTCGTCCAGCCGCGAGCCTGATAATAGTCGTTGGCGTTGCCGTTCAGGATAAAGAACGTCTCGGCCAGGTTCACATACACCACCGAATCCGTGTTGTTCGTAAACCAGAAGCCTGCGTCGCCGTTCTCGTCGAAAAAGCTATAGCGCACCAGGCAGTTGCCCGCCTCGTGGCACAACTTGCCGTCCTTCATCTCGCACTGCGAGGCGTCGACGGGATTGGTTTGGTACACCTGATAGTAGGTCGCCTTCGAGCAACCCGCCGCAAGGCAGCAACCCACCACGGCCATCAGCAAAAAAATTCTTTTCTGTTTCATCGTGTTTAATTATTTGAGTGTTTGAAAAATGATTATCTGTTGAAAATTAAAAGGGAGTTAAAAAGGGAGTTAAATGGGAAGTAATAAAAGGGAGTTAAAGTGGACAATACGTTTGTCTACAATATTGTTGCATAATGCATTGTCCATTTTAACTTCCACTTTAACTTCCTTTTTAACTTCCATTTTTACTTCCATTTTTACTTCTCATTGTTAGTTCAGTCGCTGGTAGTACTTCGTCCACAGCTCCGGCACCTCGTTCTTCTGCGCCTGCTCATAGTCGGCATACGTGCACGGCACCAGCAGGTGGCGCTGGTACTGCTCGCGGCACTCGCCGTTGTACGGCACCTCCATCCACCAGCGGTCACTCTTCTTGCTCTTGTAGAACGAAATCTCGAAGTCGCCGTCGTTCAGGCCCACCATAAAATGCTTGTAGTTGTGCTTGTCGCGATGCGGAAAGTCGGCAGCGCGGTTGCAGAAACCCTCGATGAAATACCATATCGCGTGCGCCAGCAGGTGCGCCGTCTGCCCGCGACGGTCATAGAGCGGATTGTACTCATAGAACCCTATCGTCGACAGCTTGTCGCTCATACCCGCAAAACGCGCCAGGCGGCACAGCTCCTCGCCATAGAAGCCGTGCGGCGACCCCTGCGCCTGGCCCGGGGCGTCGCTCAGACGCACACAGCCAATGTCAACCGACACCATATCGGCCGACCGCACCAGCGTCTCGGCACGAACCATATCGCCCTGAATGGCACCCAGGCGGTAGGCGTCAAAGCCCAGCTCGTCCATCAGCTGCGCCAGCTCCGACCCGTTGAAGTAGGTCTGATAGCCGATATTGGCAAAATTGAACAGAAAGTTAGGCTGCTGCGCCACGATGTGGCTCAGCCAGTTGCGGCTGTCCAGCGGACGCGAGTCGCTGCCCAGGTCAAGCATCGAGTCGATGCTGGCCACATTCACCACGCGCCCCAGCACCTCGTAGGCCTTGTAGTTCGAAAACGAATAGTCCTGGCTGCCGCCAAGGATGATGACCGTAATGTTCATCTCCACAAGCTTGTACAGCACCTCGGTGACGGCAAAGCGCGTGTCCTCAGGCGTGCGGCCCGGAGCAATATTGCCCAAGTCCACAATCCTCGCCCCCTCGGCCGGCTTGGCCAGCGGATAGAGAAAACGCCTCACCTCGTCGGGACCGTCCTTACAGCCACTGTTGCGCGGCGACCCACTGTCGTCGCAGATGCCCACAATCGCCAACACAGCACCCTCAAGGCTCGGAAAACCGGCCTCGGCGGTATGAATTTGCGACACCGAAGCGATATTTGTATAGAATTCGCCCTCGGCAAGCACCTCGCCATCAAGACTAACAGGCTGAAAATATGTGCTTAACTCCATTATGATGCATATTTTTGATTTTGTAAAGATAGCAAAATTTCCTGAATCAGAAAACTAATTTTCAAAATCATTTTTTATTCCACGCCAAAACACAGTCCCCGTCGTCATTCCCGCCGCAACCGCAAAAAATCCTAAAAATATATTTTTTAAACTGCGAATTGGTTGCACATCTAATTAATTATAACTGCGAATTAATCGAATTTAACGAATTATTTTTCATTTCCCGACGCAGTCGGGAAACTTATTTCCAAGATTTATTCGGATTTCCAAGATTTGCCCGTACTGCTGGAAAAAATGATTTCCAAGATTTCCAAGATTTCGCTCGCTTGCGAGCGGGAGACACAATCATTATTCCTATAATTACATTTTAACTGCGAATTAATCGAATTTAACGAATTAATCTCTTGATGTTTATAATTGTGTTTTGCAGGCAAAACGCGAATTAATCGAATTATTTTTCATTTCCCGACGCAGTCGGGAAAACTATTTCCAAGATTTTTTCGGATTTCCAAGATTTGCCTGTACTGCTGGAAAAAATGATTTCCAAGATTTCCAAGATTTCGCTCGCTTGCGAGCGGGAGACAAAACCACCCTCAAAACCCCGAAAACTCATCCTTGTAACCCGCTGTCTCCCAGCACCAATCACCTACCAAAGTTCACTGTAACCTCACCTTAACTTTTAAGAAAATTTTCGCCAGTGGACAATAATAGGGTTTTTGTTGCGTTATGGATGGCAGAAAGTGTGGCGAAAGCCCGCTTTCGGACCCTTAACCTATTAATTAACAATCTTTAAACAAAACGTACTATGGGAAAAACGGATTTTGGTTTTATGGCCGGATTTAGCGGCCGCCTGGGCAACTTGATCGGATACCGCTGGCGCGGACGGATGTGCGTGCGCACGATGCCGTCGCACTATCGCGACGCGCGCACCCCCGAGCAGCTGCAGCAACGCGCACTGTTCAAGGCGGTTGTGCAGTTTGCGGCACGCGCACGGCAGGTGCTGAAAAAAGGTATGAACGCCGTCAGCCTCGACGCGCAGATGACTGAAAGCAACTATTTTATGCGCGTAAACAAGCGCTGCTTCGCGCTCGCGGCCGGTACGCAGGACGAGTTGCAGGTTGACTATGAGAACCTTCTGCTGGCCGACGGGCCTGTGGCACCCGTGGCCTTCTACGAGCCGCAGATGCTGGACGAGACCACGCTGAGCGTTGATTTCGAGAAG
>DFHL01000116.1:0-13654 GCA_002371315.1 Bacteroidales bacterium UBA3724
CAGCAATTATTTTGAATGTGAGTGACCTGTGATAAGTGACAAGTGACACGAACGCGCTCGTTTCACAGGTCACTTGTCACAGGTCACTTATTACTGAATTGCCATAAATGTCAAATAAATTTGACCAATTACTTATATAAAGTCACTACTACACCATCGCGTCTCTAAAACACAGTCCCCGTCGCCATTTCCCGACGCAGTCGGGAAACCAATTTCCAAGATATTTTCGGATTTCCAAGATTTGCCCGTACTGCTGGAAAAAATGATTTCCAAGATTTCCAAGATTTCGCTCGCTTGCGAGCGGGAAACACAATCATTATTCCTATAATTACATTTTAACTGCGAATTAATCGAATTTAACGAATTAATCTTTTGATATTTATAATTATGTTTTGCAAGCAAAACGCGAATTAAGCGAATTATTTTTCATTTCCCGACGCAGTCGGGAAAGCTATTTCCAAGATTTTTTCAGATTTCCAAGATTTGCCTGTACTGCTGGAAAAAATGATTTCCAAGATTTCCAAGATTACGCTCGCTTGCGAGCGGGAGACAAAACCGCCCTCAAAACCCCGAAAACTCATCCTTGTAATCCCCTGTCTCCCAGCACCAATCACCTACCAAAGTTCACTATAACCTCACCCAAACCCTGAAGAAAATTTTCGCCAGTGGGCAATAATAGGGTTTTTGTCGCGTTATTGTTGACGGAAAGTGTGGCGAAAGCCTGCTTTCGGACCCTTAACCTATTAATTAACAATCTTTAAACAAAACGTACTATGGGAAAAACGGATTTTGGTTTTATGGCCGGATTTAGCGGCCGCTTGGGCAACTTGATCGGATACCGCTGGCGCGGACGGATGTGTGTACGCACAATGCCGTCGCACTACCGCGACGCGCGCACCCCCGAGCAGCTGCAGCAACGCGCTCTGTTCAAGGCCGTTGTGCGGTTTGCGGCGAAGGCACAGCAGGTGCTGAAAAAGGGTATGAACGCCGTCAGCCTCGACGCGCAGATGACTGAAAGCAACTACTTTATGCGCGTCAACAAGCGATGCTTCGCGCTTGCGGCCGGTACGCAGTCGCCTCGCCTGCGAGACGATGAGGCGGTTTCGACGGGTCTCGCAGGTGAGGAGACTGTGAACCAAGGCGAATTAATAGTTGATTATGAGAACCTTCTGCTGGCCGACGGGCCCGTGGCGCCTGTGGCCTTCGGCGAGCCGCAGATGCTGGACGAGACGACGCTGAGCGTTGATTTCGAGAAGAATCCGCTGCACCGTGCCGTGAAATGGGAGGACTTGGTCTACCTCGTTGCCTACTG
Source organism: Bacteroidales bacterium UBA3724 (assembly GCA_002371315.1). Lineage (GTDB taxonomy): Bacteria > Bacteroidota > Bacteroidia > Bacteroidales > P3 > Colimorpha. The sequence continues at coordinate 1,313 of DFHL01000116.1, forward strand.
CCCCGAGCTGGGCGATTTCGACATCTCCGCGCCCGTCTACCGTCGCAGCAACCGACTGACAATGAGCCTCAACCCCTACTGGGTCGGCCGCGAGGTGCACCTGTGGGGCTTCGTCGTCGACGGCAAGGGAAGGGCCTCGCAGAGCCAATACCTCGGTGGCGGCATATTGGTCAGCGAAGAGCCTGATTCGCAGTCGTCAAACCAGCAAAACGACGAGCCAGTTGCGGCTGACCGCGTAGGCGGTAAATTCTCCGCTTCGCTATCGGAACGGCAACTTGCAGTACCTTCATCTGCGTACCATACGACGAGCGATGCTGCCATATATCAGCTTGGTAATCAAACATCCGAAGTCGTTCCACCTGTCGTTGCCGACAGTTTTTTGTCGCCGCAAAGGGAGTAGTTTGCTTGATTGGCTGGCAGTCAATCGCGAGGTATCACAGTTTTGATTTCCGGCTTTTGTCCAATAATCCTCATCGATAAAATCAAAACAGTTTCTAAAAACAAAGCCCGCCGGAATGGGCGGGCTTGTATGAATGTTGTGTTTTGCCGGCTGTTTATTTGACGACTTCCACAACGCCGTTGCGCTGTATGTCGCCGAGGTAGCCTTTGCCGGTGAAGCGCCAGAAGTAGGTGCCGGCCGGCGTGTTGTCGGCAGCGGGATCCCAGAAGTCTTCTTCCTTCGAGATGTTTTCCTTGTAGTAGATGCGTTTGCCCCAGCGGTCGTAGATGGCCAGCGAGTTGTTGGGATATCCGAGGCCTTCGACGAGGTTGCGGATGATGAACTTGTCGTTGACACCGTCGCCGTTGGGCGACACGGCATTGGGGAACTGCAGGAAGTCGTTGACCAGCAGGATGCTGTTCTCGATGGTGTCGCGGCATTGGACGATGTTGCCGCTGGGTCCCAGGTTCTCGGTCATTGCGATGAGGCGTGCCACATAGTTGCCCGAAATGTCGCTGCCGTCGGTCTCCCATTCAAAGGTGGGGTTGACATCGGTGAGAGTGTGGTAGGAGATGTGGTTGTCGCGGTCGTACTGGATTTCCCAATAGTAGCGGTTGTCGTCGGACTGCGGGATGGTGAGGTTGTGGAATGTCACCTCGGGGTGCATCACGGTGGGGTTCATCGGCTCCCACGAGAACTGTGCCACGGGGCTGGAGTAGACGGTGATGAGGTTCTCGTAGACCAGCGAGTCGATGCAGCCATAGTTGGTGCGGACGATGTAGCGGAAGTTGTACTGTCCGGTGCCGTAGGTGTGCGTGGGGCTCATCTGGGTCGAGGTGTCGCCGTCGCCGAAGTCCCAGAAGTAGGAGTCGCCATACTGCGAGGTGTTCTCAAAGTGGATGGTGTAAGGTTCGCAGCCTTCGAGTGGGTAGACGCCGGGGTCGAAGTTGGGCAGCGGCTGATGGTTGATGTTGACGCGTGTCGAGTCGCGGGTTACGCAGGTGATGCCGTGCTCCCTGTGTGTGACGTCGACGGTGTAGAGTGTCGACGAGCCCATCATATTACGTGTATGGACGGTGTCGATTTTCTGGCCGAAGGGTTCCCAGGCGAAGGAGTAGTCCTCGTTGGTGTGAGGATCCTTTGCGTCGAGGACGATGGATTCGACATCGCAGATGAGTTTGTCTTCGCCCAGTTCGGGGGTCGGCGACCAGACGGCCTTGATGGATGTCGTAGTGTCCCATTCGCAGCCGAATTCGTCGTAGATGCGTATGTTGATGGGGAAGTAGCCGGCAGTGTCGTGCGACGAGATGATGGAGCGAGTGGGCTCGCGGTTTTCGATGTTGAGGCCGCGCCAATGGCCGAGGTCGAAGTCGCCATAGGCCGAGTCGGGCTCCCAGATGACGCTGTCGATGCCAACCTGGTATTCGCAGCCACCGCCGGCACTGATGCCGCAGAAGTCGAGCGACCAGCTGAAAATCCAGCCGTTGTCGGCACCCCAGTCGTCACAGATCTGTATTTTCCATTCTCCGTTCAGGGGGCATCCAATCAATTCGTGAAAGTCAGAAGCAGGGATGTAATAGTCTTTTTGATCTTCGTGATTACTGGGTTTTTTTGTCGAAAAGTTACTGTTGGCTGCCGTAGTACCGGCTTCTACAAATGGTGCAGGAACAGGATCGAATGTGTAATCAGTGATACTGATTTGATCACCGCTTGTATTGCAGAAATAGTCAGCTGTTGTCGGGTTTTTTGTGTTGCATTTCTGATTTGTTACGGTTGTATAGTCTCCATTGTGTGAAAAACAATAGTCAAATCCGACTCCGTACATATTGCAGATGGAATCGCAATATGATGAACGTAGGCCATAACCGCAAACTTGATCACCATCGTGTGGGCCATCACTATTTCCCCCATAGGGGATGCCCAAATAATGGCTGCTTCCACCATACATACCTGTCACTATTCCTAATTCAGGCCAAGGACCACCTCCATATAAAGATGTGTTGGGCAATAATTTGTCCCTATTGACAGTTCCATACCAAAGCACGCTTCTTTGACCAGTGGGGCAAATTATACGACCACCAATGTCACCAAGATAAGAATGCTCAATATTGATGCAGATGGAGCAGATGTCTTCTGCCGATTGGACAGTGCGGCCAGACGGAAAATCGTCGAACAGGATAGGTGCGGAAAAACACAAGTCATTATCGGCTTGATCGCAGGGTGGCTTGGCATTGGGACCGTCGGGGATAAATGTTTTGCACTCGACAGAACGCGATTTGGCTTGGGCAAATTCAATTTTCTGCATTGTGATGGTAGCGCCGTCTCCATAACTGATGTTGACTATGGCCGAGTCGGTGGTGCATATCGGGTTGAGTGCATAGATTGTCTTGATTGGATTTTTCGAAATACGTACACGTACGGTTTCCATTAGTGACGATTTGCAGCCTTTGATGTCGGTCAATCTAAGTGTGACGTCGTAGCAGTCCACGTCTCTGTATGTTGCCGAAGGTTGTTTCAGGTTGATTTCGGACGCTGTATCTCCATTGCCAAAATTCCAACGGAACATAGATGATATGTCGGAAGGACCATAGCCATAGTAGTTCGTATACTGGCCATATCCATTGAAAATGACCCCTTCGCCAAGGCAGAGATGTACACCTGTGAAATACTGTGTGTCAAGTCTGAAATCGGTAGAGTCAGCAATCCAAGTGGTGTCTACCTGAATATAATTGCGTGTATAGGCAGTGTCGGTAATTACTCCGTTGCGTGTCTTGTAATAGACGGAGTCTATGACAGGTTTAACTGTCTCGCATTTGTCTCGACAGGAAACGTCAATTATAAAGCCACCGGCAGAAATCCCGTCGCCATTTGTCTTAAATCTGATTGTCAGCATTTTGCTGCTGTTGAGCGGTGATGGGAAAATTGTTGTTCCGTCTTGGGGGTTTAAATTGTTATTGCAGGCAAGCAGGACTGGCGAGCCAGTTGTGGGGCCGTCGTGGATAAATAGTGTATCGCCTGGGTCAATGTCGAATTTAATGAAATACAAACTCATTCCAAGAGGGTCTGTACATTCACCCGAATCAACAACAATCCATCTGTTATAAGGTCCGTCGGTATATTCTCCTGCAGAATCATTCTCGCTGCTTATATTTAGACCGTAATTCTCGTTGTTGTCGCCTGAATGAACCATTGTGTAGGTTCCGCTATTGGATGTTTGATCCATTATAACGGCTCCAGGATTTTGTGCCCATCCGAGCACCGTTGCCGCCAGGAAACTGATTAGGATTGCAAGCTTTTTCATAATATTATGTGTTTTTGTTTTTCTTTTCTGCTTGTATAGTAGCACAAGGGGGGTCAAAAAGTTTAGATTATTTTCATAAAAAATGTTAAATGAATCTTAACTTCTTGATTTGCTGCGAATATGATTGATAAGTGCCATCAGCAGTCCAAGGCAGATGAAACCACCGGGAGCGAGGATGAAGAGGAGCATTCCGTCGGCGCCGCCGATGAAGTTGACGCCAAAGAAGCTGCCGGCGCCAAGGGCCTCGCGGACGATGCCCAGCAGGGTGAGGGCCCAGGTGAAGCCGAGGCCGATGAAGAGGCCGTCGAGGAACGAGTGCCACACGTTGTTTTTGGAGGCAAAGGCTTCGGCGCGTCCCAGCACGATGCAGTTGACCACGATCAGAGGGATGAAAAGTCCCAGCGACGCATAGAGGTCGGGGATGAAGCCCTGCATAACCATCTGGACGATGGTGACGAAGGTGGCGATGATGACAATGAAACAGGGGATGCGCACCTTGTCGGGCACTACGCTTTTGAGCAGCGAGATGACCACGTTCGAGCACATCAGGACGAAGGTCGTCGCAAGGCCCATACAAAGGCCGTTGATGGCCGATGTGGTTGTTGCCAGGGTGGGGCACATACCGAGCACGAGGACCCAGGTGGGGTTCTCATTGATAAGTCCGTTTTTGATTATGTCTTTTGCTTTCATTATTGTTGTTCTCCTTTCTCGATGTTGAATGCGTTGTATGCTGTTGACACCAGACGGCAGAAGGCGCGCGAGGTGATGGTCGAACCGGTGATGGCGTCGACCTGGCCGCCGTCTTTCTTGACGGTGATGTTGTCATTGGCAGGGTTCAGGCCGATGACGTTGCCTTTGCCGTCTTTCTGGAACCACTTGTCGGCCTTGGCGCCAAGACCGGGCGTTTCGGCCGAGGCAAGTATTTCGTAGCCGCTGATGTTGCCTTCAGCGTCGAAGCCCACCATTGCCGAGATGCGTCCGCCGAAACCGTTGTCGTCGAACGACTCGATGGCTTTGCCCACCAGCTGGCCGGCCTCGTCAACGGCGGTGTAGCGCACCATCTTGGCATCGCCTTTGGCCGTTTCCACAGTCACGGTGTCGATGGTGTATTCCTTATATGCTGGCAGCACTTTGGCCACGGCGTTGGCTATTTTTTCCTGGTTTACTTTCTCGATGGGTCCTTTGGTGACGTTGTTGACCAAAGCCAGGGCAAGGCTTGCCACCAGCGCAATCAGCGTCAGCGAGAGGAGCATATTTTTCAGAGTTGATTCTGCTTTTTTTGCCATAATTGAGATGTTTTTTGTTTTATTGCGTTATTGCGTTATCGCGTTGTTGCGCTATGACGATAGAATCAGTTGGCAAAACGTTTGGGTTTGAACCAGCGGTTGAGCAGCGGAGTGACGGCGTTCATCAGTAGGATTGCGAAGCTGACGCCTTCGGGATAGTTGCCCCAGTTGCGGATGATGATGGTCAGCAGGCCGCATCCGAAACCGAAGACCAGCTGGCCGGCCTTGGTCATAGGCGATGTGACCATATCGGTGGCCATAAAACAGGCACCGAGCATAATGCCGCCGGTGAGGATGGTGGTAAGCGGGTCGACAAAGGCCGTCTTGTTGCAAAGCCACAGTATGCCGCTGAAGATGAAGGCGGTGCCGATGAACGACACGGGGATGTGCCAGCTGATGATGCGACGGCACAGCAGGTAGATGGCACCGATAAGGATGGCCAGGGCCGACACCTCGCCGAGCGAGCCGCCGATGTTGCCCACAAAATAGTCCCACACCTGTCCGGCAGCCTGGACGCCGTTTTCCTTGATCAGGCCAAGTGGCGTGGCACCGGTGGTGGCATCAGTGGTGGGCTGGCTTATCATTGTGAAAAGGTTCTCGCCGGGCTTGGGCCAGGTGGTCATCTGCACTGGGAAGGAAATGAGCATAAAGACACGGCCCACAAGGGCGGGGTTGAAGGGGTTCTTGCCGAGACCGCCGAAGCTCATCTTGCCGATGCCGATGGCCACGAGGGCGGCGATGATGACCAGCAGGATCATCTCGCGCGTGGCAGGCACGTTGAAGGCCAGCAGCAGGCCGGTCACCACGGCCGAGCCATCGCTGACGGTGGACGGGGTTTTGAGCAGGAATTTCTCAATGAGCCACTGGAAGAATACGCAGCTGGCTACTGATACGAGGCTGATAAGCAGCGCATTGAGTCCGAAATAGGCAATGGCGACAATAAGCGTCGGCACCAAAGCCAGATTGACACGCCACATAATCTTTTTGGTGGATTCATCGCTGTGGACGTGGGGCGAACCGGATACGTTTAGCAGTTTCATATTTTATATATATTGTTTACTATATTATTATTGTTTTGTTTTGCTTGCTGCGTTTATTTCTTTTTGGCCATCAGTATGCCGCGGTACAGGTTCTTGCCGAGGCGAATCTCGTCGAGCAGCGGCTTGTTGGCCGGGCAGGAGAAGAAGCAGCATCCGCACTCGATGCAGTCGAGGATGTTGTGCTGTCCTGCCTCTTCGATGCGGCGGTTTTTGACCAGCGCCGAGAAAAGGTAGGGCTCCAGGCCCATCGGGCAGGCGTTCATACACTTGCCGCAGCGGATGCAGTTGCTCTCGGTGGCGCGGGTGGCTTCCGACTCGTCGATGACCAGTACGCTCGAGGCACCTTTTGTCGTCGGGCCGTCGAGGTTGCTGACAGCCTTGCCCATCATCGGGCCGCCGCTGATGACTTTGCCTGTCGTTTCGGGCAGGGTGCCGATGGCGTGGGCGATGATGTCGTTGTAGGTCGTGCCGAAACGGACGTGATAGTTGTGCTGCGAAGCCAACTTCTTGCCGGTAACGGTCAGGATATTCTCGATGAGGGGCTTGTTCTTCTGGATGGCCTCATAGACGGCGTAGGCCGTGCCGACGTTGCTGACCACACAGCCCACGTCGATGGGCAGCTTGCCCGACGGCACGCGGCGGCCCGTGATGGCGTTGATCAGCTGCTTCTCGGCACCCTGCGGGTACTTGACCTTCAGGGGCTCAACGATGATGCCTTCAAATTTGGCCGCCATAGCCTTCATTACGGCGATAGGCTCTGGCTTGTTGTTCTCGATGCCGATATAGGCGTTGGGCACACCCAGGGCCTTGCGCAGTATGCTGACACCGATGCAGATTTCCTCGGCGTGCTCCATCATTACGCGGTGGTCGCTGGTCAGGTACGGCTCGCACTCCACGGCGTTGATAATGAGGTATTCGGCCTTCTTGTCGGGGGCGATGCTGTATTTGATGTGCGTCGGGAACGTGGCGCCGCCAAGACCGACGACACCCATAGCCTTCAGCTTGTCGACAATCTCCTTGGGCTCGAGGGTGCACTCGCGCTTGATGTCGGCCGTGCGGTCGATGCTCTCTTCCCATTCGTCGCCTTCGACGTTGATGTAAATGGCCGGTTTGGCCAAGCCGAAAGCGTCCTTGCAGGTGTCGATTTTGGCCACGGTACCGCTGAAAGGCGAGTGGACGTTGGCGCACATAAAGGCCTCGGCTTTGCCGATGAGCTGTCCCACCTTCACCTTGTCGCCTTTAGCGACGCAGGGCGTGGCGGGGGCACCGAGATGTTGGTTCATCAGGATTACCGCCGTTTTGGGCAGGGGAAATTCCTCGATGGCCGCGGCGGTGGATATCTTGTTTTCTTCGGGGTGGACACCACCCATAGCGAATGTCTTCATCTTTTCAAATTGAAAGTTGCGAATTGGAAATTGCGGTTAGTTTGCTGAAGCAGGGTTCTGAACCTCTTGGGGCTGAGCCTTCGGGGCCTCCTTTGCAGGGGCTTCGGCCGGAGCTGCCGGGCGTTCCACCTTGGGCGGGAAGTTGACGGCGTGGATGGCTCCGGTGGGGCACTCGGCCACGCACTTGCGGCACAGCTTGCAGACGTTGAAGTCGATGTAGGCCAAGTTGTTCTCGACGGTGATGGCACCGAAGGGGCAGGTCTTGGCGCACTTGCCGCAGCCGATGCAGGCCGCCGAGCAAGCCTTGCGGGCGTCGGCACCCTTCTCCTTGTTGCGGCAGGCCACGTAAACGCGGCGGTTCTTCATACCCTTGTTGCGCAGCTCGATGATGCCGCGCGGGCAAGCCTTGACGCAGGCTCCGCAAGCCACGCACTTGTCCTCGTTGACAACGGGCAGCCCCGTTTTGGGGTCGACCGAAAGGGCGTCGAACTGGCAGGCGCGTGCGCAGTTGCCCAAACCCAGGCAGCCGAAAGCGCAACCGCTCTCGCCGGAGTAGAGGCTGTTGGCAAAGGCGCAGTCCTGCAGGCCGTCATAGTGAGTCTTGGCAGTGGCGTTGGCGCACGTGCCGTTGCAGCGCACCACGGCCACCTTGGGCTCCGACTCCTCGGGCGTGCAGCCCAGCAGTGCGGCGACCTTCTTGGCCACCTCGGCGCCGCCGGCCGGACAACTCAGGCCGTCCATATTGCCTTGCTTCACGAAAGCTTCGGCCATAGCACGGCATCCGGCTTTGCCGCAGCCGCCGCAGTTGGCTCCGGGGAGCACCTCGGCGACCTCGTCGATCAGGGGGTCTTCAACGACCTTAAATTTCTGTGCCACAAAGTATAGCACCATCGCGAAGATGGCACCAGTAATGCTTAGGACTAATACTGCAGACCAGATTTCTGTCATAATTGCTTTTATTTAGTTTTTATGGTAATGTTCTATTTTATTAAAATGCAAATTTACGTTTTTTTTTGCTAACGAAAACAAATTTTTTTTTGAATTATTAACAGTTTTCTGTTACCTTACTGATTTACATCGCTGTACGCTGGTAATATCTTGTCGCCGGCAATGTCTGGAAGGGGCTTTGGGGGCCTTTTGCGAGCTGTTTTCGACAGCTGTTTTTAACTTTTTTTTGCCAGTTTTAAAAAAGTTAGTAATTTTGTACCCGAAAAACACAAAAAACAGGAAAGATGAACAAAATTGTTGTAGGATTCGATTTTTCGACCGGTTCGGCCAATGCCGTTGACCTTACCATCGACATCGCCAACAAGTGGCGGTCGGACATCAGGCTTGTCTATGTCAAAAGCGAAGGCGAGGACGAAGGCCCTGTGCGCGAAGAGATTGAGCGCCGCAACGCCGGTGTAGCCCACCTGCTCAAGGATATAAAACTGGAATACTGCATACGCGAGGGCAAGGTGGCCGAACAGCTTGCCGCCCAGGCTCTTGAGGACGATGCGCTGATGGTCGTCGTCGGAACGAACGGTATGTCGGGCTTCGAGACCAACTGGATAGGCAAGAACACCTATCGCACCATCACCGACTCGCCCGTCCCCGTGCTTTCGATTCGCGAGGGTTTCGACTTTCATAAGGCTCTGGAAACCATCGTTGTGCCCCTCGACAGCACCACCGAGACGCGCCAGAAGGTGCCCTTTGCCGCGCGTATGGCCAAGACGTTCGGCTCGACGATCCACCTGCTGGGCCTCTACACTTCCGAGTCGAAGGACATCCGCGGCCTTGTCGACGGATATGTCGACCAGGTGGAGAAATACCTCGACAAATACGATGTCAAGCACGTCACGGAACATCTGGAAGTCAAGAAGAACCTCACCGTCAAAACACTGGAGTATGCCGACAGCGTCAACGCCGACCTTATCGTCATAATGACCGAGCAGGAAAAGGCCCTGACGAGCTGGCTTATAGGTAATTATGCCCAGCAGATGCTGCACCTTTCCAAGCATCCCATCCTCAGCATACGCCCCGAAGAAATATCGCAGTCGAGATGAGGAAGGGTCTGTTGCTTATTGTTGCCGCCTTGCTGCTGGTTCCGGCCCTTCAGGCCCAGACGCGCAAGGGCAAGGTGGAGATAACCGGCGATGTGCAAGTCAGCGAACTGGTAAAGAAACATATAGAGTTCAACGAGTGCGTCCGCACCGTGCCCGGCTACAGGGTGCAGATAGCGGCCCTGTCGGGTGCCAACTCGCGCGACCAGGCTTTCGAACTGAAACGCCGTTTCAAGGAAGAATACCCTGAAATAGAGGTCTATATCGTCTTTACGGAACCCAATTTCCGCATCAAGGTGGGCGACTTTACCAGCAAGCTTGAAGCCTATGTGTTTATGCAGCGCATCAAGGACAGCTTCCCGGGCACCATCGTCAAGGAGAATGTCTATCCCATCCATTTGGATATGAGTAATATAGTTCCCGAAACCGACGCCGATGCCGACTTGTGACGGCTGAGGCCGGACGGGCGTGACCTCGCGCCCGCCGCGAGGGCGAAAATGTAGCGCCCCGCCCCGGTGCCGACCGGCCCGACGTGGAGGCGAACGAAACGAAAACCTGACAAAATGTCAGGTTTTTTTTGTGCGCAAAAGTTGGGGAAACGCCGAAAAAAGCGCAAAAATCGCCTTTTGCAACCGCTTGATTGCCAATACCAATTTCCTATCAAAGTTCACCCAAACTTTTACCTTGTTTTTACCATACTTTTCGCCAGTGGGCTTTGGGTGGGTTTTCGGTGGGCCTGACAAAATGTCAGGTGCCCGGTGGGTGGGTCGGGGTGGGGTTGAGCGCCGTTGGCGAAGGGGGTGGGGGCACAGGTGCGGAGGGCGAAAAAAAGACGGAGAACCGTGCGCGGTTCTCCGTCTGTGTGTTCTGTGCCCCTGCCGGCGGCTGTGCTGCTACAGGTAGGCGATGAGGTTTTTGCTTTTCGAGCTCGATTTGAGTCGCTTGAGGCCTTTTTCCTTGATTTGGCGCACGCGTTCGCGTGTGAGGCCGAACTTCATAGCTATTTCGTCGAGGCTGAGGGCGTGCGGGATGCCGATGCCGAAGTACATACGTATCACGTCGCGTTCGCATTCGGTGAGCGACGAGAGGGCGCGTTCGATTTCGAGCGACAGCGATTCCTGCATCAGGGCTTCGTCGGTGGCTGGGGTGTCCTCGTTGGGCAGCACGTCGACAAAGTTGACGTCCTCGTCGGCGACGAGCGGAGCGTCGATTGATATGTGTCGGCCCGAGATGTTGAGTATGTTCTTGATTTTGTCTTCGGGTATGTCGAGCAGCTCGGCCAGTTCCTCTTCCGACGGCGGGCGTTCGAGTTTCTGTTCGAGTTTGGATATTTCCTTTTTCAGTTTGTTGAGAGCTCCGAGCTGGTTGGAGGGCAGGCGTACGATGCGCGAGTTTTCGGCGATGGCCTGCAGAATGGACTGGCGTATCCACCACACGGCGTAGGAGATGAACTTGAAACCGCGCGTTTCGTCGAACCGTTTGGCAGCCTTGATGAGGCCCACGTTGCCCTCGTTGATGAGGTCGGGGAGGCTGAGGCCCTGGTTCTGGTATTGCTTGGCCACCGAGACGACGAAGCGCAGGTTTGCTTTCGTCAGGCGGTCGAGGGCAGCCTGGTCGCCGGCCTTGATGCGCTGTGCCAGCTGGACTTCTTCCTCGGGTGTCAACAGCTCCTCGCTGCAAATGTCCTGCAGGTATTTGTCGAGCGATTTGATGTCGCGGTTGGTGATGGAATGGGTAATTTTTAGCTGTCTCATATATGATAGATTACTTTTTATATTCTTTATTGTTCACAATAACGCACAAATTGCAAAAAAGTTTCATTTGTGGCAAAAAAAAATTTTGTTCGGTTTTTTTTTCTTATCTTTGCAGTCGTTTACAGCCGTCGGAAGTTTGTGTTTTTGTGGTGCGTGGGCTGCTGTAAGCGTTTGCGGTTCAGGGCTTTGTCCTGGCGGTGCGAAGTTGTGCCCGAGTGTTGGGACGACGGTGTTTTCCGGATTGCGGACGTTTAGTCTGCGTCGGGATGCACTGTTTGGGGTGCAGGAAAGGGGTGTTTGTTAAAAAGAAAATAATAAAAATAAAGATATGTTTGAAAATATAAGCAGTAAGATTGAAAAAGCGTTGCATACCCTTCGCGGCAAGGGTTCGATTACGGACATCAACATCGCGGAGACGGTCAAGGAGGTGCGCAAGGCGCTGCTCGACGCCGACGTGAGCTATCCCATCGCCAAGGAGTTTACCGACCGCGTGAAGCAGGAGGCCCTGGGACGCAATGTCATCCAGTCGATCGAGCCTGGCCAGCTGATGGTCAAGATTGTGCACGAGGAGCTGACCAAGCTGATGGGCAGCGAGGCTGTGGACATCAACATCAAGGGCAGCCCGGCGGTGATACTGATTGCCGGTCTGCAGGGCTCGGGTAAGACGACCTTCAGCGCCAAGCTGGCCAACTATCTGAAAACCAAGAAAGGCCGCAATGTGATGCTGGTGGCTGGCGACGTCTATCGTCCGGCGGCCATCAACCAGCTGCAGGTTTTGGGCGAGCAGGTGGGCGTGCCGGTGTTTGCCCAGCTGGGTGTGAACGACCCTGTGAAGATTGCCAAAGAGGCTGTGCAAGAGGCCCGTATGAAGGGCGTGAACGTGGTGATTGTCGATACCGCCGGCCGTTTGGCTGTCGACGAGCAGATGATGGACGAGATTGCGAGCCTCAAGGAATCGCTGCAGCCGCAGGAGACCCTCTTTGTGGTCGACTCGATGACGGGCCAGGATGCCGTGAACACGGCCAAGGCCTTCAACGAAAGGATTGACTACGACGGCGTTGTGCTGACCAAGCTGGACGGCGACACCCGCGGCGG
>DFHL01000116.1:13787-19825 GCA_002371315.1 Bacteroidales bacterium UBA3724
GATGGACGCCCTCGATGTGTTCCATCCCGACCGTATGGCCAACCGCATCCTCGGTATGGGCGATGTCGTTTCGCTGGTGGAACGCGCCCAGGAGCAGTACGACGAGCAGGAGGCCCGCAAGATACAGAAGCGACTGGTTCGCAACGAATACAACTACGAGGACTTCCTTTCGCAGATTGCGCAGATCAAGAAGATGGGCAATATGAAGGACCTTATCGGTATGATTCCGGGCCTGAACAAGCTGACCAAGGATGTGGAGATCGGCGACGATGCCTTTGTGCCCATCGAGTCAATCATCGGCTCGATGACGCCCTACGAGCGCCGCAACCCCAGCTGCCTGAACGGCAGCCGCAAGCAGCGCATCGCTGCCGGCAGCGGCCGCACCATACAGGAGGTGAACCGCCTGGTCAAGCAGTTTGAGGACACGCGCAAGATGATGAAGGCCGTCTCGACCAAGGGCGGCAAAATCCCTATGCCGAGACGGAGAAGGTAGGGGATGAGAGATGCGAGAACGGAGATGTGAGCTTCGGGAACGCAGATTGAAATAAGTTTGACAAACAAATAATCAGCTAAAAACAACTATATGTATCAGTTACTTGACGGAAAACAGACTTCCATAGCAATCAAAGATCAGATAGCCAACGAGGTGCGTGCGCTTACGGCCAAAGGTATGCGTCCGCCTCATCTGGCAGCCATCCTTGTGGGCGACGACGGCGCCAGCCAGACCTACGTGGCCAACAAGGAGAAATCGTCGCACGAGGTGGGCTTCACTTCGTCGGTCTACCGCTATTCGGCCAACACCTCGGAAGAGGAGCTGCTGAAGGCCATCGAGTTTCTCAACGACGATGACGATATTGACGGATTTATAGTCCAACTGCCACTGCCTAAGCAGATTGACGAGCAGAAAGTTATCAATGCCATTTCGCCCGAGAAGGACGTGGACGGCTTCACGCCTATCAATATCGGCCGTATGGTTCTGGGCGAGGATGCTTTCCTGCCCGCCACGCCGATGGGTATCTGCTCGATTTTGAAGCACTACAATATCGAAACCGTTGGCAAGCACTGTGTCGTGCTGGGACGCAGCAACATCGTCGGCACGCCGGTTGCCAACCTGCTGTCGCGCAAGGGCTTTGACTGCACCGTGACGCTGTGCCACAGCCGCACGCAGAACCTGCCTGAGATTACGCGCAAGGCCGACATACTGGTGGTGGCCATCGGCAAGCCCGAGTTTGTCACGGCCGATATGGTCAAGGACGGCGCCGTGCTGGTGGATGTGGGCATACACCGCATATCCGACGAGACGAAGAAGAGCGGCTTCCGCATCATCGGCGACGTGAAGCACGGCGAGGTGGACAGCAAGTGCAGCTGGGTGACGCCCGTGCCGGGCGGCGTGGGTCCCCTCACCATCGTGTCGTTGCTGCAGAACACGATGAAGGCCTACAAGAAACGCTTCAACCTTTAATCCCGTCCTGCGATGAAGACAATTGTTGTGGTCCCTTGTTACAACGAGGCGAAGCGGCTGCATCAGGACGATTTTCTCCACTATGTGGAGCAGAATGAGGATGTTGCCTTCCTTTTCGCCAACGACGGCAGTCGCGACAATACCCTCGAGGTGCTGCAGTCGCTGACGGCCAGGCACGAGCGCCTGCTGCTGTTCGACATACAGCCCAACGGCGGCAAGGCCGAGGCTGTGCGACGCGGAATGCTCTATGCCGTTGAGCATTACGATGCGCAGTATGTTGCATTTTGGGATGCCGACCTGGCCACGCCGCTGAACGAGATAGAGCCGATGGTGGCGTGGGCCGACAAGGGCTATGATGTTGTGATGGGGTTGCGCCTGATGCGCCTTGGTGCCAAGGTGCGCCGCAAGCCGCTGCGCCACTATCTGGGCCGCTGTTTTGCCACGGTGGCGTCGATGATGCTCGACCTGCCGGTCTACGACACCCAGTGCGGAGCCAAGCTGTTCCGCCGCGAGGTGGTCGAGACCATCTTCCAGGAGCAGTTCATCACGCGCTGGCTGTTCGATGTGGAGCTGCTGGCCCGCTACAAGCAGCGCTACGGAACGGAAAATGCAAAGGAGAAAATCTACGAGTTCCCGCTTTTCCAGTGGCAGGATGTCGACGGGTCGCAGCTGAAAAGTCGTGACTTCTTTAAGGCTCCGGTCGAATTGATGAAAATCAGAAGGAAATACAAGTGAAAAGTGAGAACGGAGAACTGAGAAATGAGAACGGAGAACTGGGAAGTGCAATTCTTGGCATAGATTGGTAGTGAGTTTTCTTTCAACTCTAAACTTTCAACTTAATTAAACTTTCAACTTTCAAGAATCGTCAGATGAAAAATCTTTTTAAGGAAAACAAGAACAACGTTTGGTTTTGGCTCTTTATATGCCTGGCCGTGGTGTTGTTTTTTGCGATGCCGCTGATGAGCCGCAGCGCTGGCAACAGTGGCGACGAGGACAAGTTCCAGATACCGCAGGGCCGCTTTGTGATGGATTATTTCCATAGCGACGGGCAGGACACCACCTGTCTGCAGGATGTGGTCAACCTGAACGGGAAAGACCAGAGCTGGAACCTGAAGTACTACGGCTGCTCGTTCGATGTGGTGACGGAATGGATAAACGAGGTGTTCGGCGTCGACGATATTGCTCGGACGCGCCATATCTGTAACTCGTTGCTTGGATGGCTGATAGTCCTCTTTGGAGGTCTTATAGCCTATCGCATCGGCGGCTGGCGTGCAGGAGTGCTGACGATGCTGCTGATGTTCTTCTCGCCGCGCCTGCTGGGCCATTCGTTCAACAATCCCAAGGATATACCCCTTGCGGCTGGCGTGATAATGTCGGTCTATTATATAATGATGTTCTTCCGCCAGGTGACGCCTCAGCTTGCCGCCGATGCTGCTTCGAAGGGCAAGAAGGTCGCCGCAAAGGTGCAGTATCCCGAGCAGGCCTTCTCGGGCAAGGTGACCCGCTGGCTGGCCATATTCCTTTTTGTCCTTCCGTCGCCGTTCCTCATCAAGGCTGCCGGCCTTGGCTTCACGGTGCTGATTGTGGCTCTTTTCGTGATTGTTCTTCTTATAAAGGATACCCCCAAATTCAACCCGCTGACGCTGGCAATGCTGTCACTGTCGCTGGCTTTGGCGGTCAGCAACCGTATCGGCGGCCTCATCGTGGTTGGATATATGGGCCTGTGGGGTCTGCTGTGGCTCATCCGCTACGGCAAGAGCGTGGGCGGCGCGACGATAGGCAAGACCATTGTCGCGGCGCTGATGGTCTGTGCCATAGGGTTTTTCGGCGGCTTGCTGCTGTGGCCCTATGCATTGCAGAGCCCGGTGCACAACAGCATTGAGAGCTTCAAGCTGATGTCGCAGTTCGACGTGCAGCTGCGCCAGCTGTTTGAGGGCACGATGATGATGTCGAGCAACTTGCCGTGGTACTACACGCCCAAGTTTATGCTGATGACCATTCCGCTGGCGGTGATGATAGGTTGGCTCATCTATCCTTTCTTTGGCGCTTTCGGGAAAGAGCGTCGCATCGAAAGCATAATGATTTACTTCTGCTTCCTGTTCCCCGTGTTCTGGATTGTCTATACGGGCGCCAACGTCTATGGCGGCTGGCGTCATTCGCTGTTTGCCTATCCGCCGATGGTTGTTGCTGCAGGACTTGGTTTCGATGCCTTTGCCGAGTGGGCACGCCGCAAGGCCGGAAAGCGGAAAGCGGAAAGCGGAAAGCGTGGTTCTGCGTGGGTTGAGCTGGTATGTTCGCTGGTGCCGCTGTGCCTGCTGGTGCCTCCGGCGCTGCACACCGTGCGCAACCATCCATACGAATATGTGTATTTCAACGAGCTGGCTGGCGGCGTGAAGAAAGCCTTCGGCCACTATGAACTTGACTATTACTACCATTCGATGCGAGAAGCTACGGAATGGGTCGTCGCCAATGCCGAGCCGAAAGCCGATGGCGAGAAGACCCTGGTGGGTTCGTGGCACATCGAGTCGACCAAATATTTCCTGCGCAACGACTCGACGCGTTTCGCCACGCGCTTTGTGCGCTGGGGACAACGCTATGAATACGATTGGGACTATCTGGTGTTCCCCATTACGGGCATTGCCGGCGAATACCTGCTTGGCAGCCATTTTCCGCCCAAGGATTGCGTGCATACTGTAGATGTCGACGGTAAGCCAATCGCACTTGTGCTGAAACGGCAAACCAAGGACGACCTTTATGCCGTCCAGCTGCTCAAATCGGGCAATGCCGACAGTGCCGCAGTGCTTTTCCGCAAGGCCCTTGAAATCAATCCCGACAACGAGACCGCGCTGTCCAATCTGGCAAACATAAGTCTGCAAAATGGCCGTGCCGACGAAGCCGCCGAGTTGTGCAACCGTCTTCTGGACATCGACCCGACCAATCTGCAGGCCAAGCAGATGCTTGTTTATGCTTACCTCAACAGCGGACATCAGCAGGAAGCAGCGACGCTGCTCGACAAGATGAAAGGCGATGGGCAGAGCGCTTTCCCGTTCACGATGACGGCACAGCTCTATGCCCAGCAAGGCAATGTAAGCGCTGCCGAAAGCGAGCTCAACGCTATGCTCGACAGGGGCCTGATGGACCAGGATGCGCTGAACCTGTACGTCCAGCTGCGTATGGCGCAGGGCAGCGACCAGAACGCTGCGGTCTACGGCTTCTATTCGGCCTACGCCAACGGTCTTGAGAAAAACGGCGACAAGAAGGCTGCCGAGCAGCTGCGCAAACAATTGAACGGAGGCAGATGAAAAAGATTTGGATAGGCATAGTGAAACTGTTTGGCTGGAAATTTGACCTGCCGCCAGCCGACGACTGGAAGCGTCTGCACCATTGCGTCCTTATCGAGGCACCGCACACCAGCATTTACGATTTCCTGCTCGGCGCCGCCTGCGTGTGGCGTTTGGGACTCAATGGCAGGTTCTTTATTAAGAAGGAGTTCTTTTTCTTCCCGATTCGCAAATTCCTGCATTGGAGCGGCGCGCTGCCCATCGACCGCGGCAACCCCAACAACAATATGGTGGGCAATGCCGTAAAGGCCCTGGCCGAAAACAGCGACATTTCTTTCATCATCACCCCCGAGGGGACGCGCAAGTGCGTCAAGCGCTTCAAACGAGGCTTTTACGAGATAGCGACGCAGGCCGGAGTGCCTGTGGCCGTGACCTATATCAACTACAAGACGCGCCATATGGGCGTGGGGCCGCTGATAGAGCCCACGGGCGACTTCGACGCCGATATGCTTCGCATCCTGGCCATCTACGAAGGCGTGTCGCCCCGCAATGCCAAGGGCTGGAACATCGAACTGCTGAAGCAGACCTATTCCCGCGAAACGAAAAAATAATACCTATAATATGAATACCGTAAGACGAATTTACGTAGAAAAAAAGCCCGCCTATGCCGTCAGGGCATCCGAGCTGAAGAGCGAAATGCTCAACTATCTTAATATCAATGTCGACAACGTGCGCGTGTTGATCCGTTACGACATTGAGAACCTCAGCGACGAGACCTATCGCAAGGCTCTTGTCACTGTCTTTAGCGAACCGCCGGTCGACGACATCTATGAGGAGCAGTTCCCGCACGCCGACGGCGACTTCTGCTTCTCGGTGGAATACCTGCCTGGCCAGTTCGACCAGCGTGCCGACAGCGCCGAGCAGTGCTGCTGCCTGCTCAACGACGCCGAGCAGCCTATCATCAAGTCGGCTACGACCTACGTCATCGGCGGCAAGCTCACCGATGCCCAAAAGGACGCTATCCGTAAGCATTGCATCAATCCCGTCGACAGCCGCCTGACCGACGAGGTGAAGCCCGAAACGCTTGTCGACCATTTCGACGAGCCCGCCGACGTCATCACGTTCGACGGCTTCAAGGATATGGCCGAGCCGCAGCTGAAAGAGCTCTACGACTCGCTGGGTCTGGCTATGACTTTTGCCGACTTCAAACATATCCAGCGCTACTTCCACGACGAGGAGCATCGCGACCCGACGATGACCGAAATCCGCGTGCTCGACACCTACTGGAGCGACCA
>DFHL01000120.1 GCA_002371315.1 Bacteroidales bacterium UBA3724
GCCGTTGACGATGCTGGAGCTTGGTCCAATCTGAAAGAAAGCGACGGCATCACCTTCCAGCAGGCCAAGAAGCAGGCCCACGCCACGTGGGAGAAAGCCCTCGGCCAAATCGAGGTGGAAGGCGGCAGCCGCGAGGACCGCGCAAACTTCTACACCGCCCTATATCACTGTATGACATCGCCCTATCTCTACAGCGACGCCGACGGACGCTATCTGGCAATGAAGGACCGCGACACCAACTGCTACACCATCCAGCAGGCCGAAGGACGCGACCAGTACACCGTCTTCTCGGTCTGGGACACCTACCGCGCCCTGCATCCGCTGCTCAACATCGTCGAGCCCGAGCGCAGCCGCGACTTCGTCCTCACGATGCTCGACCACTACCGCCACAGCGGCGAGCTGACAATGTGGGAGCTGGCCAGCCACGAAACACACTGTATGATAGGCTACCACGCCGTCAGCGTCATCCTCGACGCCTACCGCACTGGCGTGCTCGACAGCCTTGACCAGAGCACCCTCAACGAACTGCTCGACGCAATGGTGGCCACCAGCAACCTGCCTATGCTGGGCCGCACCGAGTACGCCCGCGACGGCTTCCTCAGCAGCGAATACGAGAACGAGTCGGTCAGCAAGACCCTCGAATATGCCTACGACGACTGGTGCATAGCCGAATACGCGCGCCTCATCGGCAACGACAGCATCTGCCGCATCTACACGCGCCGCTGCCAGTCGTGGAAGAACATTATGGACACCGACGGCTTTATGCACCCGCGCCGCAACGGTGCCTTCGTAACGCCCTTCGAACCCACCGAGGTCAACAACCACTTCACCGAAGCCAACAGCTGGCAGTACAGCACATACGTGCCGCACGACGTCGAAGGCTGGATCCGCCAGATTGGCGGTGCCGAACGCGCCGAGCGCTTCCTCGACAGCCTCTTCCGCGGCAGCTCCAAGCTCAGCGGACGCGACCAGAGCGACATCACCGGCCTCATCGGCCAGTACGCCCACGGCAACGAGCCCTCGCACCACGCCGCCTATCTCTACGCCTACCTCGGCCGCCAGTGGAAGACCGCCGAGCTGGTGCGTCGCATCTGCACCGACCTCTACCACAACACGCCCGACGGCCTGTGCGGCAACGAGGACTGCGGCCAGATGAGCGCCTGGTACGTGATGAGCGCCCTCGGCCTCTACCCCGTCTGCCCCGGCAGCGGCCAGTACGTCGTCGGCTCGCCGCTGTTCGACAAGGCAACCATCCATCTGCACAACGGCAAAGACATCGTTATCAACGCCAAAGGCCAAAGCGGCAGCAGCTGCTACGTCCGCTCGCTGCGCCTCGACGGTGCACCCTACGACAAGGCCTACCTCACTGCCGACCAACTACATAACGGCTGCACGCTCGACTTCGAAATGGGCTCCACGCCCGACAAGGAGTGGGCCGCCAATGCCGACGCACGTCCCGCCAGCAGCATCGACCGCAACCTGCAATTCACCCTTGCGCCAATCTTCGACGACTGGCAGCAAAGCTTCGACGGCGAGCGGCAAGTGAAAATCATCAGCGCCAACAAGGTGTTCTACACCACCGACGGCACCACACCCAACGAATTGTCGGCCACCTATATAGGCCCCATCACCGTCACTGACGACGCCATCATCAAGGCCGTCGCGCTCGACACCGTCAGCGGCCGCTTCAGCGCCGTCGTCACCCACCGCCTGACACGCACCCAGACCGACCGCACGCTCACCTACATCACCCAGCCCGCGCCGCAATACAGCGAAAACGGCCCCACAGGCCTCATCGACCGCCTGCACGGCACCGAGAACTACCGCATCGGCGGATGGCAAGGCTGGCAGGAGGACTGCCAGGTGGTCGTCGACCTGCTCGAGCCGCGTACCGTCAGCACCGTCGGCGTCGAATGCCTCGAAAATATGAAGTCGTGGATCTTCTTCCCCTCGCGCATCGAGGTCGAAGTGTCGGCCGACAACGCCAGCTGGCAACCCTTCGGCAGCATCGACAACCGCGAATTCGCCGCCACCCTCGAGCGGCAGGAACTCAGCACCGTCCACAACTTCGTCGTCAACGGCGCCCCCGTCGCGGCCCGCTACATCCGCATCCACGCCCGCAACTTCGGCCCGCTGCCCCGCTGGCACATCAGCGCCGGCGAGCAGGCCTGGCTCTTCGTCGACGAAATAGAAGTCAATTAAAAAACACTCTCCACAATGATGTCCCTACGCCGCCCCCTCGCCTGCGCAACAGCCGCACTGCTCCTGGCCTCGTGCAGCACCAAACCCTGCCGATGCTACCTGCTGACGCGATGGGGCAGCGTACCCGTCAGCGAGACCTACATCGACCGCAACACCCCCTGCAGCGAGCTGGGCTACAGCCGTCTAAACCCCGACGACAGCAGCTTCCGCTTCTGCACCGAGATCGACGAACCCGAGCGCGACACGATGGACATCGTCCGAATGTTCTGGGGGCAAAAACAATAACCGCCTGGTACGCAGGCGCCTCGCCTGCGAAAACTGAAAAAAGAAATAAATAAAACAAACAATAAAATGAAAAAAACATCAATCCTTGCAATCGGAGCAATCATCCTGTTCCTCGCCGCCTCGTGCGACACAAAGACTTGCAAATGCTATACTTACAACGGACTCAACACCCCCACGATGGACTACGAGTACATCTCGGAAGGCAACTCCTGCTCCACGCTCGACTACACACGCGGCACGCAGTACCGCACCTGCCTCGAATACAACGAGCCCGACATCAACCCCGGCGACATCGGCCAGGAATACAAGAAATAAGCTCCACCCCAGCACGTTACGCCCCTCCGTCAGCGCAACTTAATTTGTTGCCCAGCTAACACACCCTCTTGGAAATATTGTCCCCGTCGTCAATCCTGACGCAGACGGGAATAAACTTATAATCATTTTTAACTGCGAATTTATCGAATTTAACGAATTAATCTATCGGCGTTTAAAATTATGTTTTGCAAGCAAAACGCGAATTAGACGAATTATTTTTCATTTCCCGACTGCGTCGGGAAAAGTATTTCCAAGATTTTTTCGGATTTCCAAGATTAGCCCGTACTGCTGGAAAAAATGATTTCCAAGATTTCCAAGATTTCGCTCGCTTGCGAGCGGGAGACAAAACAACCCTCAAAACCCCGAAAACAAGCTTTTGTAACCCACTGTCTCCCAGCACCAATCACCTACCAAAGTTCACTGTAACCTCACCCAAACTTTTAAGAAAATTTTCGCCAGTGGGCAATAATAGGGTTTTTGTTTCGTTATGGTTGGCAGAAAGTGTGGCGAAAGCCCGCTTTCGGACCCTTAACCTATTAATTAACAATTTTTAAACAAAATGTACTATGGGAAAAACGGATTTTGGTTTTATGGCCGGCTTTAGCGGCCGCCTGGGCAACTTGATTGGCTACCGCTGGCGCGGACGGATGTGCGTGCGCACAATGCCGTCGCACTATCGCGACGCGCGCACCCCCGAGCAGTTGCAGCAACGCGCTCTTTTCAAGGCCGTTGTGCGGTTTGCGGCGAAGGCACGGCAGGTGCTGAAAAAAGGTATGAACGCCGTCAGCCTCGACGCGCAGATGACTGAAAGCAACTATTTTATGCGCGTCAACAAGCGCTGCTTTGCGCTTGCGGCCGGTACGTCGTCGCCTCGCCAGCGAAACGATGAGGCGGGTTCGACGGGTCTCGAAGGCGAGACGGCTATGAATCAGGGTGAATTAATAGTTGATTATGAGAACCTTCTGCTGGCCGATGGGCCCGTGGCACCCGTGGCCTTCTACGAGCCGCAGATGCTGGACGAGACCACGCTGAGCGTTGATTTCGAGAAGAATCCGCTGCATCGCGCTGTGAAATGGGAGGATTTGGTCTACCTTGTCGCCTACAGCCCCGAGCTGGGCGATTTCGACATCTCCGCCCCCGTCTATCGTCGTAGCAACCGACTGACAATGAGCCTCAACCCCTACTGGGTCGGCCGCGAGGTACACCTGTGGGGCTTCGTCGTCGACGGCAATGGCCGTGCCTCGCAGAGCCAGTATCTGGGCGGCGGCATATTGGGCAGCGGGACAATGGAACAAGCCGAGGACCAGCAAGACGAGACTATGCTCGACGACAGCGAACCAGCCGGGCGCACCGTCGATGCGGCGGCTGAAAGCGGACAAGAACCTGCAAGCAAGAAGATTGGCAGCACCGGCAGCAAGTTGGCGAATGGATTTCCATAATTAGACACCAAATAAAAAGAAGTCGCGAGGTAGCACACAATAAAAAAGAGACAAGGGCGTTCATGCATGAAAAATTTTTCTGCTAATGCCTATGCTTGAAGAAGATTGGAGAACTACCGACTTGAATGTCGACAGCCTGTGGCTGATCGACAAGCGTGACAGTAGCGGAAAACACGAGAACAACTATCACGGCAATTTTGTTCCTCAGATTCCCAACCAGCTGATTCGTCGCTATACGAAAAAGGGCGAGACGGTGCTTGAACTATTCACAGGCAGCGGTACGACGCTATTCGAATGCGAGATACTGGGCAGGAATTATATTGGATTTGACATCAACAGTCAGATGATCAAATACATAAACAACAAAATGGCCGACACTGAGAACATAATGTTTTCGATCGACGAATGCGATGTAACCGACGGGGAAAAGTTGAGGGCCTTGGCAAACAAGCGGCTTTCGCAGACCGGACGGAATGAGGCCGACTTTCTCATTGCCCATCCACCGTATATGGACATTGTCAAATTCACAGACCGAGAAGAGGATTTGTCGAACATTTCAGACGTAAACACCTTCATAGAGCGATTCACACAGGCTATGTCCAACGGCTTGGAACACCTTGCCAAAGGCAGGTATTTCGCCGTCGTGGCAGGCGACATATACAAGAAGAGCGAGGTGATTCCTCTGGGATTCTATCTGATGTATGCCGTTAAGAAAGCATTCAAAGTGAGGCTGAAAGGCATCATAGTGAAGAACATAGAGGGCAACCGGGGTAAACTTGGGGCACAAGGGATTTGGAAATACCGGGCATTGAAGAGCGACTACTACCTGTTCAAGCACGAATATATATTTGTTTTCAAAAAGGAATTCTGAAAAATGACCACACACGTGTTTATTGTGGACGAAACCACATTGAAGTATCATCTTGAGTATCTTTTTGCCGGAACCGGTTCGAAGGATAACGACGTCGATTTCAACGGCGTGGCAACAACGACGCTGCATTATAGCACAGAAAACAATCTTGTCGGGATGATGGCCGACGGATGCCGCATCAGGAAAGACGACTTGATAATCTTTTACCTTCAAGCAGTTATGAACAAACACGAAGGTATGTTTTTCGGCGTTTTCCAAGCTGCTGATGATTGTGTGTTCCTGGACCGCAACGATGGCAGCCAGTTCTTAAAGACAAACTTGGGCAAATCCCTAACATTCAGGCTGAAGATAAAGCCTTACGAAGTATATTCAAAAGGTGTGACCGAATGGGCTGCGCTGGACGACATAAAAAGCATCTGTTCGCCCAGCCAAATGCTTTGGAGCCTGATCTACCGCAAACTGAAAGGGAACCGCGGGAACACAATGATTACCATCTACGAGGCCGAGAGGCTGATAAACCTAATCAGCGCCGAGAACGGCCACAAGAAGATTACGATGGCGCCAGGCCAATGCCTCACGTATGATGTGAACAACAAATGCATTGCAACGACAACGGCATCTTTCAACTACACAGGAAGAACCGACGCGCTCAACATAGTACCGCGACTCATCAACAAATACAACAGCAAAAAGGCACACGAAGCGCATCTGCAGATGTATATAACCCAAAATATCGGACGCGGAACAAACATGAGTTTGGATAATGCTTTGGGCATTGCAGGGGAAAAACTGGAATGGATCGGGAACGAAGTGTCCTGCGGTGTTGGGATGCAGAGGATTGATGTGATGGTTTCGGTAGAGGAATCTGCAACCAAAAGACTGTTGATGCCAATAGAGTTAAAGGCCGTACCTGCATATGCAGACAACATCAGGCAACTGACAAGATATATTGACTGGATCGAGCAATACTATACACCAAACCGTCCCAGCATAATACAGCCAGTACTGATATGCAAAGATGGCAAGGCCCTGTCTGCAACGTTGAAGAGTCTTTTTCGCAACTTCAATACGCGCAAAGTAATATTGCCCCTGATATATATTGAATACACTATCAATGGCAATAACATTATTTTCAACAAGATTCCATACTAAACAATGAACTACATCGGTTCGAAATACAAGCTGTGTCAGGATTTCCTACCTTCGGCAATAAAAAGCGTTTGCGGCAACGATTTATCGCAAAAAGTGTTTTGCGACATTTTTGCCGGCACAGGGATTGTAGGGAGAACTTTCAGACCTTTAGTAAAACAAATCATCGCGAACGACATTGAGTATTACAGTTACGTTCTGAACAGGAACTATATTGGGAACAGTATTGAAATTCAGAACAAAGAATCGGCAATAGCAGAGCTGAACTCGCTGATGCCCTCCGGGAAAGGGTTCATCTACCGCAACTACTGCAGAGGCGGACAAGGCGAACGACAGTATTTTTCGGACATCAACGGGATGCGCATAGATGCGTGCAGGCAAAAGGTAGAGGAGTGGAAGGAACAGGGTACGGTTTCAGAGGATTTGTATTATTTCCTGATTTGCAGCATAATCGAATGTGCCGACAAGGTAGCCAATACCGCTTCGGTATATGGCGCATACTTGAAACATATAAAAAAAACAGCACAGAAGGATTTCGTCATTACACCCGCAGAGTTTATTGCCGACCACAAAAAAAACAAAGTGTACAACGGCAATGCTAACGAACTGATTGAACACATTGAAGGCGACATTCTATACCTTGACCCACCCTACAACGCCAGACAGTATGGAGCCAACTATCACCTTCTGAACACAATAGCCGAATACAAGCCTTTCACTCCGCAAGGCAAAACAGGCCTGAGGAAATACTACCGTTCAAAGTATTGCTCACACAATACCGTGCAAGCTGAATTCGAACAACTTATAAGAGATGCACGGTTCAAATACATTTTTCTTTCGTACAACAACGAGGGGTTAATGTCGGTTGATGAAGTCAGGAATACTATGTCAAGATATGGTCACTATGATTTGTTACAGACTGATTATCACCGGTTCAAAGCTGATTCGAACAGGGCAAACAAGTCGGACTCTACAATAGAGTACCTGCATATTCTTGAAAAATAGGCACCCTTTTACAGATAGATTATCACCGGCTGGACGTTGGGGAAGCCCATTGAGGCGAGGGCATTGGCGTATTCGGCGACCTGGCGCTGGTAGTCACGGTGGGTTTCGTCGTTGCGGACGCCGGTCTTGAAGTCGACCACCCAAGTCTGGTTGTCGTCGAAGACGATGCGGTCGGGACGGCGCGTTTTGCCGCCTACGGCAATGGAGGCCTCACACTTGACGCGGTAGCGCGGGTCGAAGTAGCGTCGGTTGGCAGGGTCGTTGACCATACGGCTTATGCGCTGGGTTATGGAATCGGCATCGATAGGGCTGATATGGTTTTCGCGACAGTAGCGTTCGACAACCGGCTGTATGTCGTCTGCCGTAATGATACGCGACATAAGGTCGTGGACGACAATACCGTAGCGGCGGCTATCGGCATCGAGCGACGACAGCAGGGCATCGTTTTGCGCAGCTATGGCCACCCGATCCTCCCAACGCGGGAAGCAGATGTCGTCGACGGGCATTGTGGCCGATGTTGCAGAGGCATCGACGTTCGGGGCTTTCCAGCGCGGATTTTCTGCATCTTCGCCAATGGCATAGCGGTTGTCGCCAAGGTCGACGCATTCGCCGTCGCGCTGCGCAAAGGCCTGCAAGAGAGGGGCAAAGCTGTCGACCGACTTGGTCTCTTCGCAGCAGACAATAAGTTTCTCTTCGGGTCGCGTCAGAGCCACATACAGCACATTGACGCGGTCCATCTCGCTCATCATCCGCTCGTTGTCGAAATCGGAATCGAACGCTGTGGGTACCGACTGCATATTGACGAAGGCAACCGGCAAGGGGCTGTCGGTATCCTGCGGCAGATGGACCCACATTTTTGTGTTCGGCTGCCGCTTGTAGGGCATAGCCAGTATTACGATTCTGTTTTCGAGGCCTTTGGCTTTGTGGATAGTCATCAGCTGAACGGCATCGAGATCGGAAGCCGTGGAGCTTGAAAGTTTGGGGAGCCGCTCGTCAAGATATTTGACAAGTCCCTGCAGATCAGGGCGTGCGTGCTGCATATACGACGCGACTGCGTTGAGGAAAGAGGCCGCATAGGCGCTGTCCTTGCCCTGAAGCGAGAAAGTGCGCAGCAGCTCTTCGCAGCAGTCGTAGAGCGACAGCGAGCGCAGATAGTCGATATTGAAGCGGATGCCGCAGTCCTGCAACAGGCGGGCGAGGTCGAAATTGGATTCGCGCAGTCGCCAAAGAAGCGCGGAGACGTCGGTAGAAGAAGTGCCAGTGCCAATCGAGCCGCAACGGACAGCCAGCTCAAGAGCCTGCACGGCAGCCACATAGTTGCGCGGGTCGTGGATGTATTCGAGCAGACTCTGCATCAGGAGCACGATACGGCTGTTGGTGAGGACGAACGATTCGGAGCTGACAATCGGTATCGGTTTGTCGGGGCTGTTGGCCGAAAGGAAGTCAGACACGCGGACGAGAGTGTCATTGTCGCGTGCCAGCACCGTTATGTCGCCATAGGAATAGTGCAGGTCGTCGACCTGATGGCGGATTGCAGCCAGGATGCTGGGCAGGAGTTCTTCCTTGGGCAAAAAGGAGAGGTTGACATAGCCGCCGGGCTTGACGGTGTCCTGCACCAGTTCGGGTTCGCCACCCTCGTCGTTGCCGATATAGAGCTTGCGCAATTCGGTATTGGATGCGAAGGGACCCTGGACCAAGTCGGTGAAAAAGCGGTTGTTGAACCGAACGATGTTGGCCAGAGTACGGAAATTCTTTTTGAGGCAGTCCACCCTACCCTCGCGGCGCAGCGAAAGGCCGTGAGTGCTGCTGTCGACATTGGGCAGGTTGACAAACTGGCGCACGTCGCCCTGCCGGAAGCGGTAGATGGCCTGCTTGCCGTCGCCGACAACGAGCGACTGGGTGCCCGGCTCGGCAGTATTGCCGGGGAAGTCGTAAGTCATAGCCTCGTCGAGCAGAGGCAGGAAATTGAGCCACTGCAGACGGCTAGTGTCTTGAAACTCATCAATCAGATAGTTGTGATAGCGGTTGCCGATGCGCTCATAGATGAACGGCGCTGGCTCGTTGGCCACCTCCTGGTCGATGCGCTTGTTGAACTCCGAGATGTGGACAATCTCGTTTTTTATATAGTATTCATTCTTTATCCGATTGACCTTGTCGAGCAGGGCAAGTCCATACAAATTGCTGAGCAAAAGACGGTTGGTGTTATACAGACTAAGTCCGTCGTCCATCGTCTGACAGGCCTTGCGAAAAGGTTCCATAACCGCCTCGAAGGCCGGTATCAGGCTTTGGGGCGTGTTTTTGGAATAAAGCCGACCCGACTCGCAGGCATCATCGACCCGCTTGTGCGGCTTGTTCAACTTGTCGTAGCTGCCCTCGGCAACAGAGCGCATAAAGGCATAGACGCTGCTGCCTTTATAGGGGAAACTATTGGCATCCAAACCATTGACAGAGCAGGCATCGACAAAGGCCTTCGCCGCAGAGCTGACTTCATTCTCGTAGCGACGCGTGTCGGTCAGAAGTTTGTCGTGGATGCCCACATAGTCGTCGAGGTTGATTTTCTCCAATTCGGCAAGGAATTTGGGCGATTCCTCCTTGAGAATTTCCTTCGACAGTTCGAGCAAGTTGTTCTCAAGTTTGTATCCCTTGCCACTCTCCATACGGCTTTCGGAGAAGGCACACAATACACGCGTCAAAGCCTCCTCGTCAGGACTGCCAGCCAGCGAAAGCAGCTCGTCGACAACGCTTTGCAGTATTTCCTGCTGGTCAATCTGAACATTGAAGTACATTGGGAGATGCAGGTCGTGGGCAAACGTGCGCACCAGACGATGGACGAAACTGTCGATTGTGCATACCGACAGGTTTGAATAGTTGTGCAGGATGGCCGACTGCAGGATTTGGCATCGGCGCACCACCTCGTCGCGGTCTATCTGCAAGTGGAGAGCAATGTCGCCGACAAGACCGTCGGCCGACGCCTTTCCGACAACGATATCGTGAAGGCGCGACATAAGGCGCTCTTTCATTCCGTTTGCCGCCTTGTTCGTGAATGTTATGGCAAGGATCTGGCCGAAGCGTTGCTGAATCTGCTTCGGCGACGACACGGAGATGGCAATCTCTATAAACTGACGCACAAGCGTGTAGGTCTTTCCTGAGCCTGCCGACGCACGGCAAATGACGAATCTGGACATTGCTGTGTATTTGTTTATTTTACAATGATACAATTGGAAACGCCTCGTTCGCCATCGAAGTCATATCGCCCATTGTCGGTCGGATGGTTGACGAGGCCACCGTTGGGAAAGCGGTCCACATACATCGTCGTCGAGCCGCCGCCGTCGAGGTTGAGGGCGTCTCGACAGCCAAGATAGCGCAGCAGACGGCTAAAATCCCGAAGCGAAAGGCCCTCGGACTGTTTGGTACGACCGTCGACAACAACCAGAAGCACCGTACCGTCGGCGCAAACGCCAACAGCGGTGCGATTGTGGCGATGGGTGACGAATGTCTTGTCGTCGCGCATCGGCAGCATCCTCCCTTTGTGAATCAGCAGCGGACCCGCCGTCATAATATTTGAGTCTTTCAGCATTCGCTCGGCCAACCGGACGCTGTCGGGAACAAAAATCTCCGGCCGGCCAGCGACCAATTTCATAGAGCCATATTGATAATACTTGCGATGGACGCTGTCGGAAACCTGCGGCGTATTGATACCCAACTCCTTGCCATCGATACGAAGATAGCAAATAGGGTTATGCTGCTGCATATCGAAGAACGAGCCGTTGATTGCAGCCAGTGCGCCGTGCTTGCGTGCGTGGACGGAAGTCGGAGTGCGCTGCGGCTCGTAGGTGAACGCCAAACGGCGCGGCGAACCTGTGGGAATCTCGATGACAGCGACAAACTGGTTGCTACCGAGGCAGTTCTTACGATTGAAGTGCATCCGTTTCAACGTCATACCGTCAAGGCTGTCAATCTGCCACTTGGCATTGGCGATGCGGAGCGAGTCGGCATTCTGCGGACGCAGCGACGCTGGCAACACCACCGCCAAACAAATCAATATCAACAGTTTCCTCATAGCGTGCTTACTTATCATTCATAAGAAGTCAATTTTGCGAGCCGTTGTTTTCAGCCATCTTCGATGCCGCTTCGGCGATGCTTTGCCAATTCTGGTTGTGCATACAGTTCAGATGCCCCAGCGGACAACGGCCAGAACCCATCCTGCTGCAAGGGCGGCACCAAAGGTTGTTCACCTCGCAGTCGACGTGCCACGTGCGGAAAGCCGAAAAGCCGAAATCGGGAATCGTGGCGCCCCACACAGCGATGACAGGCCGATGCAGGGCCGCAGCGAAATGCATCATCGCCGAATCGGGAGTGACGACGGCCGAAGCCCCGTTAATCAGGGCTGCCGACTCCAGGAGCGTCGTTT
This sequence comes from Bacteroidales bacterium UBA3724, assembly GCA_002371315.1. Classification (GTDB taxonomy): domain Bacteria; phylum Bacteroidota; class Bacteroidia; order Bacteroidales; family P3; genus Colimorpha. Next base: position 11,678 of record DFHL01000120.1, read on the forward strand.
TGCCACACAGGTTGACGACATTCCCGCCGAACGAGCCTTCCCAGTTACGGATACGGGTTTTGTCCGTTTTGTCGCCCAGCAGAACCACCTTAGCCCTGATCAACGAGCTGACAACCATTATCTTCTCCAGTGGAATACGTTTTGTGGCGTGCTGCGCACCACAGGCTATGACGACATAAGGCACTCCCGTCAGGTCGGACACGTTCTTGCCACTTATATTCTTGAGCTTCAATGCCTCGGACTTCAATTCTTCGGGCAGATTGATCTCCAATCCGCCGCCGTCATCCTTGACACCCAGCGGAGCGACAGCCTTCAGGTAGCGATCCACGACGTGAAGTCCACTCATAAAGCTGTGCTTCGTCATAATAGTCAACCACTTGCTGACGTTCTCCTTGCGATAGACATAGGATTTCACCCGCAGCCTACGGCGCACATAACGGCTTCGATGATTGTTGTGCAAGTCGACGACGGCATCATAGCTCTCCTTTTTCAAAGCACTCACAGTCTGACGCATAGAATCCTGCAAGACAACAACTTTGTCGACATTGGCATTATTGTATATCAGCTCGACATTGCCCCCTTTGGTAAGGAAATGCACTTCCGCGTTCAGCTGCCTTTTCAGGCATCGCAGAACCGGCGTGGTCAACAATATATCGCCTATCGAACTGAATCGTATTACTAACACTTTCATTGTTTCTTCCTCTTTTTATTGCGGCGCAGCAGCTCGCCAAAAGTGTCAAAATCCCTTGTATACTTCACACCAACGCCCTGCTTGTAAGGTAAATCCGAGCGCGTATAGTCGTTGGTGTTGCTACGGTTGAAGACAAACAGGTGGAAACGCGGATTTATCTTGTAGCCCACCACCATATCTCCCGTCATATTGTTGCCGCCGTTGGTATTGCTCATTTCGCGCGCTTCGCCGCCGAATCCCAGCGTCGTCTCGAAGTAGAACTTGTTCCACTCCTTGCTGATATCCAGCGCATACTGCTCCGTAGTCAGCGCATTGCCAGCCTGATAGTCGAAGTTGATGTCCACAAACTCTACCATATCGCTCACCATACTTCCCAGCGTGTTGGCCACCAGTCCGTAGCCCTCTTCGGCCGTCGAGGTTGCAAAACCGTCGTTGGTCGAGGTCGACGAGTTGTAGAATTTCTTGAGCAGCAGCAGCGACACCGTCTGGTTGAGCATATCGCGCTCGTTGGTGCGGTCTATGTAGGCAAAAACCTCCTCCTGCACGCTCTGGTCGGCATTGGGCAGGCGCAGGTCGAAGTTGATGTCGGGCGACTGGAGCGTGCCGCTCAGCGCAATCACATTCTCCACCTGCACAGGCTTTTGCGACTCAGTGGCCGACAGCGAACCCGTCAGCGTCGACATATTGACACGCTGCGAATAGACTGCCTTGATGTCGAACAAGGCATCGCTGATAGCCCCCGGAAACGTTATCGAGCTGCCCTCGTCGATGGCAAAATCCTTGCCTATGACGCCGAGGATGTCGAGCGCAACGGTGCCGCCGATGATTTCATAGTCGCCCTTCAGCGTGAACGGAGCGTCGCTCCCCACCTGCAACTGCAGGTCGCCGCCGCCCCTTGCATCGACGTTCACCGTCACCGACGAAAAATCCATCGGCAGTTCAAGCCGCACATCGGGCGTCGTTTCCACATTGATTGTCAGCGCAAACCGACTGCTCCCACCGCTTTCCGCGTAGCCTTTTTCGTTAAGGTTAAGGTTAGGGTTAAAGTTAAGGTTAGGATTAAGGTTAAGGTTCTCGTTCTCATCATAGTCGCTCCACGTGCCGAAATGGATATAGTCCACCTGCTTCAGCTGGCGCTTGTCGTTGATCGGTATGTGCAGCGAACTGCCGCTCACCGTGCGAGCATCCAGCACGATATCCAGATCGTCCACCGTACCGTCCACCGTACCGTCCACCGACGCCAGCACCGTCCCATAGTACGCCTCGCCGTCGCGGGCCGATGTGTTCATACACAGCAGCCGCTCGCTCGCTATCTTGATGTCGAAAGCCATATCTTTCAAGTGGTTGTGCCTAATGGAGCCGTTCGCCACAGCCTCGTTCCCACGCTCGTCGTATATCACAACATCATCCAGCCGTATTGCATCCCGTTCCAAAGCCACCGTGTCCGATACGACATACGTTACGTTCAGGAAATCAACCTTCAGCAACGCATCCTTCAGGAACAGATAGCCCTCCACGACGGGCTCCTTCAGCGTGCCGCCTATTTCGGCTTCGCCATAAATCGTGCCGCCCACTTCCGACGAGAACGACTGCACCAGCGGACGCAACACCTTCATATCCACACCGTCGATGCCCGCCGTGAAGTTCAGCTCGGCATCCTCACTGCTCATATCCAGATAGCCAACCAGGTGCAGCGGCTCGCTGAAATCATTGCGGCGCGTGTCCACCAGCAGGTTCAGCTGGTTCATATCCGCATTCCACGTCGAGCGCACACGAGCATTGCCAAGCTGCTCGCCGTTCAGACCCAGACCGTCTATATTCAGGTCGCCGTTCAGGTACGGCACCCACTCGTTTCCGTTAAGGTTATGGTTAAGGATTTTATTTTCGTTTTCGTGTTTATGCAAGAACCCAATCCTTATGTTCCCGTTGGCAACACCGTCGGCCGACATCGCCAGCGCCCCAAGGAAGGGATTGACCACTCCGAGGCCGAAGTTGCGGAACGTCAGCTCGATGCTGTCGTTCGGTTCGGCGCGCCGCGAAGCCTTCAGCAGCAATCGTTCCTCGCCGCTCACCATAGCCAGACCGCCGACAAAGAAACCCTTCTCGTCAAAGAATATGCCTTTCTCCTGCGTAGCCTCGCTTTCCGATTTCCGATTTCCGCTTTCCGTTTCCAACAGCTCCCATTCGCGGCCGCCCAGGGCCATCTGCGACGGGTCCACCGCAAGGCTCACCCTGCCGCTGTCGGCCATCAGCCTGAAATTCACGTCGCCGCCGCCCACAGTCTGGCTGCTGTTCTCCCAATAGATGCGGCAGTCCGCCGTCCGCTTCGACGTCTCCACTGCGATGTCCGCATTCTCCGACAGCAGCAGCTCGCCCATCTTTATCTCGTCGCTCGTCACTCGCAGCCTGTAGCGGTCCGCAACCGGCTCGCCGTTCACGCCCACGTTGTACACCTTCAGCCCACCCCAGCCTATCGAGTCCGAACGCACAATCGCCCTGCACGACTCCACGCCGTTATAGTTCGCCTGCACCGTCGACCCGTTGGCCACAAAAAGCTCAGGCACAAACATCTGCAGCAGTCCCACCGTATCGTTCAGCGTCGCATTGAACTCAAAGTTCGCATCCGCCACACCCGTCGCACTCTCGCTCTCCGCTTTCCGCTTTCCGCTTTCCGCTCCCACCTGCGGCACATAGTCCTCCACAAACCGCCTCACCGTCTCGCCAAGGGCATCCACGCTGAAATAGCCGCGCATCTGCGCCGACGCCACATCGCTGCTCAGCGTCCAACTCTTCCAACGGTTCTGCTCACGCGCCGTCATCGACACCTTCTTCAAATACAAGCCGCCACCCTTTTCGTTTTCGTCCTTCGTTTTCGTTACAGTTTTCGTACGCAGTCTTACATCATTGAGCGTCAGGCGCGCAAACGAATTGCCCTCGCCCATATCCGAATAGAAGCCCGACGCCTGAACATCCAAAACCGACCCGCTGTCAGCACTGTCCTTCCACAGCCCCAATTCCTTCAGGTTCAGATGCTCCACATCGACATTGGCCCTGTATATCGGGCCCCGCTCCCTAAACTCCACCTCGCCGCCGGCCGACACAGCCGCCAGCGCATCGTCCAGGCTCAGCTCAGCATTCACCTTGCCATCGGCAGCAGCCACATCCACTGCCGTCTCGCCCACCAGGCGCTTCCCCTTCACCACCGTGCGCCTCAGGCGGCCCTGCGCCGTACCCTTCATCGTCTTCGGGTCGAACCCCGAGCCCTCAAAGGTCAAGTCGAAAGCGCTGTGCGACACCCACTCGTTCGGCGCCACACGCCCTATCCCGAAACCGTCGCTCTCTATCGAGCCGCTGTAGCGGTATTCGCCACGCTTCGGATCCATCGCCAACCGCAACTCTCCGCCCACGCGGCCAGGCACCGACTGCAGGTCCAGCATCGCAACAAAGTCAAACACACGTCCCTCAAACTCCGCATCCAGGTCTATCCTCTCCAGCCTCCGCACCAGTCCCTCGGCCTTCATCGTCACACCCTCAGGGTGGCGCACAGCCGCCAGGTCGGCATACGTCGTGTGCAAACCCCAAATCTTAGCACTGATCACCGTACTGTCTATATTCGGCAGACCGCAAATCCGCGCATCCAAATCCAGCGACGACTCCGCGCCGAAAGCCAGGTGAACCCCCTCGGCACTGAAGTCCGCAATCGGGCCACCAAACCAGCCCGACAGCTCCACCCGCTCGTCCATACCCGCAAGGGCACCCGTCCAGAACGCCGCATCGCGCAGCCCGCCATACGAGCCCTCTTCAAAATGGCACGTGAAAACCACACTGTCAAGAAAATGCGACATCATCTTCCAGCCCCTGAAGTCCAGCAGCACATCGCCCACCAGGCGCGAATCGTCCGTCTGCAGCACCATATTGGTGGCACTGATGCCCACACGCGTCGCATACACATTCATACTCATCTCATTGATGCTCAGCCCCGAACGCTCCCGCGTCGTAAACCGCTCGATGCGGCACGTCACATAGTCCTTGTCAACCCGCACATTGCGCATACGAGCCCGAACACCCGCCCACTCCTGATGCTTGATGTCCACCCTGCCATCGCCTCGAGGCTGGCTCCACACCGCCCGCTCCGCGTCCAGATCGTGACGGTACGTCACATTGTCCAGCACCAGGTCGTCAACCAGCACCTTGAACTCCACATCTCCACGCTTCTCCTCCGAAGGCTTCGACCTCGCAGCAAAATAGTTGATAATGAAACCCAGGTTCAACCCCGTCGAGTCAATGCCCAGATGATAGTATGTGTCCTTCAGCCGCACCTGGCTGAACGTCAGCCCGTGCTCGTCGAAGGGAAACCGCTTGAAACGGAATGCCAGCGTGTGAGCCCGGCAGATTGTGTCGCCCTCGGGACTCACCAGCTCCACACCGCGCAGCACCAGGTGGTTGAACGGATTGCAGCCCATCGAGCCCACGCGAACCTTACCGCCCCACTCCCGCGTCGCCCAGTCGCTCACCGCCGAACCGGCAAACGACTGCACCAACGAGTAGTTCAGCAACGCAACGGCTACATATACCACTATGAAAACCGTCACCACCACACGACCCAATATTTTACAAAAACGTTTGATAGTCTTACACTTTAATTCTTTCATAACTAAAAAAACATCTTTTTAGTATAACATCTGAAAAAAAATGTGTATTTTTGCAAACTGAAAATCACAACCACGATGCCGAAAATCAACCCGCAAAACAGCGCCCCAAGCACCCACCAGCTGGCATACATACTTTCCATAGAATCATCCTGCGACGATACTTCTGCCGCCGTACTTAACGACGACCGACTGCTCTCGAATGTCATTGCTTCGCAAAAAGTTCACGAACAGTATGGCGGAGTAGTCC
>DFHL01000076.1:0-6485 GCA_002371315.1 Bacteroidales bacterium UBA3724
GTATTTGTACGCTTCCGAAGCGTACAAATACTGTTCATATACTGTACATATACTGTACAACGGGCAGAGAAAGTCCTTGTTTTCTGCACTTTTCGGTGGCTGTTTGGCGGGGGCAAAAAAGGGGTGGTAAAGGTGCAAAAAAGGTGTCCAAAATGGGCAAAAAATGGTCGCGGCGGGGGTGCGGCTTGGCCTGTTGATAACTTTATTGTGGCGCAACGGTGCGCAGGTGCGGAAAAATTGCTATCTTTGCATTGGCAAATTGTATGTGATGAAGTTTATAAGACGCTACCAATCAGACATCTATGGCAACTATCGCCTGGCTGCACTCCGCGACGGGGCCCTTGCCGGGCTGCTTATCGCCGGTGTGGTGCTGTTCTGCAAACTGATTTATTATCCGATATATGCGCCCGAAAACTACGTCACCGACATCGCGCTGCTGGTGGCGACGCTTTTTTTTGCCTACCGCTATCGCAGCCGCCTGCCTGAGAAGCGTGTCTTTTTCAAGGAGTTGATGCTCTACGGGCTGGGGCTTGGCATCGTTGCGGCGGTGGTCTACGGGCTGTTCCTGCTGTTCTATGGAAGTGTTGTCGATCAGGGTTTTGCGGCGCGCTGCCTCGAGCATTTCATTGCCGGCGAACAGCGCGGCGCGGGCACCGACGAGGAGAAGGCCGCCACCATCGCCGTGATGCGCACCTACAAGCTCCGCACGTGGGCCTTCATCGGCGCGTTCCGCACGGCGGTGATGGCCATTATGACCGCTTTCGTCGCCGCGCTGCTGTTCCGCACCGAGAAGAATGTGGTCAGGCCGAAGTGAGCGGGAAACTTTGTACGAAGACCAAAACGAAAACGAAAAAGGCTGCGCGGGAAGTTGCTAAAAAGACCAAAACGAAAACGAAAAAGGCTGCGCGGGAAGTTGCTACGAAACCCCAAAAAGGCTATGCGGGGAAGTTGAAATGAAATAAAAAAAAATATTAAAATATGGACATAAGTATTGTAGTTCCGCTTTTTAACGAAGAAGAGTCGCTGCCGCACCTGGCAGAATGGATAGACCGCGTGATGGTTGAGCACGGTTTCAGCTATGAGGTCATTATGGTCGACGACGGCAGCCGCGACGGCTCGTGGCAGGTCATCGAGGGCCTGCGCGCCAAGAATCCCGCTTACAAGGGGGTCAAGTTCCGCCGCAACTACGGCAAGTCGGCGGCCCTCAATGTGGGCTTCGGCCACGCCCAGGGCGACGTGGTCATCACGATGGACGCCGACCTGCAGGACAGTCCCGACGAGGTGCCCGAGCTGTACCGTATGGTGAAGGAGGAGGGCTTCGACCTGGTATCGGGCTGGAAGAAAAAACGTTACGACTCGAAGCTGGCCAAGAACATACCGTCGAAGTTCTTCAACTGGACCACGCGCAAGATGTCGGGCATCAAGCTGCACGACTTCAACTGCGGCCTGAAGGCCTACCGGCGCGACGTGGTGAAGAGCATCGAGGTCTACGGCGAGATGCACCGCTACATTCCGGTCATCGCCAAGTGGGCTGGCTTCGGCAAGATAGGCGAGAAGGTGGTGCAGCACCGCAAGCGCGAGTTTGGCGTGACCAAGTTCGGCCTTGACCGTTTCGTCAACGGCTATCTCGACCTGATGTCGATTATGTTTATGTCCAAGTTCGGCAAGCAGCCTATGCACTTCTTCGGCCTCATCGGCTCGTGCTCGTTCCTGCTGGGTTTCATCGCCCTGGTGGTGGTGTGCGTGCTGCGCCTGTGCGGCCGCATCGCGCTGACCAACAGCGTGTGGTTCTATCTCTCGATGCTGTTTCTGGTGCTTGGCGCTATGCTCTTCCTGGCGGGCTTCCTGGGCGAGCTGATATGCCGCAACTCGAGCACCCGCAACACCTATCTCATTGAAAAGGAGCTTGTCTGATGGCCGCTCTGTTTCTGGATCGCGACGGTGTCATCAACCGCCGCATCGTCGACGGCTACGTGACGCGTCCCGCCGACTTTGTCCTCATCGACGGTGTGCTTGAGGCTATAGCCTTGTTTGCCAAGCGGTTCGACCGCATCTTCATCGTCACCAACCAGCAGGGCATCGGCAAGGGACTGATGACCGAGGCCGACCTCGAGGCTGTCCATTCAGGCCTTCTGCGGCAGGTGGCCGAAGCCGGCGGCCGCATCGACCGTATCTACCACTGCCCCAACCTGAAAAGCGACCATTCCTTTATGCGCAAGCCCTCGATAGGGATGGCCCTCAGGGCGCGCAGGGAATTTCCCGATGTCGTTCTGCACCAGTCGGTTATGGTCGGCGACACGGCGAGCGATATGCTTTTCGGGCGCCGTGCCGGTATGCAGACCGTCCTGGTCGGCGACGACACGGGCCTGGCGCGAAGCAAGTCGCACCTCGTCGACCTCTGCTTCCCCGACCTGATTGGCTACGCGCGCTATCTCGAAGCCAAGGGACTTTAGTATTGGAAGTTAAAGGAAGTTAGGGGAAGTTAAGGGAAGTTAAAGGACAATACTTTCCGTATCTGAAGTTAAAGTTAAGGTTAAAGTTAAGGTTTTTGAGGGAAGTTAAATGAAGTTAAGGGACAATACATTCCGTATCTGAAGTTAAAGTTAAGGTTAAAGTTAAGGTTTTTGATGGAAGTTGAATGAAGTTAAGGGACAATACGTTCCGTATCTGAAGTTAAAGTTAAGGTTAAAGTTAAGGTTATTATGATGTACCGTCACAACATACAGGAAAATGCCAGCCAACGGCGCTGCAAGCGCAGGCGTTTCCCTTGGGGCAAGGCGCTGCTGCTGGCAGTGGCCGTCTCCTTTGCCGTTGCGCTGACGGTACGCAGCTCGCATTCCGACAAGGCCCTCTATGCCGCCGCGCTGCGCGACGACGACGCCGTTGTCGATTCGGCGACAGCCCACAGCGACGACGCCCACCGTGTCTATCGGCGCCGCATTGTGCGCAGCGAGATTCCGCCCGTCAGTTTCGGCAACATCACCTACCGCGAGCTCTTCAACGACTCCAACTATGTGCAGCTCAGCGCCGCGCGTGCCAACGGCATCGACCCTGCCACCATTGGCGACCCAGCCCAAAGCGACGAGCTGGTGCCCATTTTCAGCACCGGCCTCTACAGCGTCGACACGATGTACCACTCGGTGCCCTACCTGCTGCCCGAGGCGGTGCTGCTGCTCGACTATATTGCCCATCGTTTCAAGACCCTTATGGCCGAGCATCATCCCTCTATCGGCGAGCATAACGTCATCGTAACCAGCGCCCTGCGCACCGAGCAGAGCGAACGCCGCCTGCGGCGCGTCAACCGCAACGCCACCGACACTTCGTGCCACATCTACGGCACCACTTTCGACCTTTCGGCGCAGCGCTACGAGCACTTGCCTTCGGGCCGCGACACCGTCGTCGACGCCTGCAAGCAGATGCTGGCCCAGGCCCTCTACGAGCTTCGCTACGAGGGACTTTGCTATGTCAAGTATGAGCGTGGCTCCTGCTTCCACATCACGCTGCGCACCACGCAGTATGAGGGTTCGGCCGCCAGCGAGACGCGCAGCTATGTCAACCCCGGCTCGCCCGACTACCTCGTCACCAAGGCGCCGCCGCGCCCCAGGCCGCAGGTGGCCAAGGCTCCGGCCGCCAAGCCTGCAGCGGGCAGAAAGAAAGCCGCCGCGCCGCAACGCCGCAAGGCCAGAGCCGCCAAACCCGCCAAACCCGCCGCATCGCGCCAGTCCAACGCCGGCAACGCCCCACAGCCCGCATCCAACCGCCTTACCGACCGTGAACGTATCTCGCTCGAACAGTTTGAGCGATAGTCCTCTTCTTGGCATACAATTGTTTGTGTCGGTTCTGGTTTGGAAATCGGCAACATCGGCGAGTGTCGCCAAATGTTAAAATTTATCATCGATGTCAGATTTTCGGGAAAAGTGGCTATTTGTATAGTGTAAAATATATATTTTACGGGCATAGTGGACAGTATAGAAAGATACAGACAGGTTCTCTTGCGCAACCGCAAACTGATTTGGGCGGTGTGTGTGCGCTCTGCCCGTGGCGATGCCGAACTGACGAAGGACTTGATACAGGAGGTGATGTTGCAGGTGCTGCTCGGCATCGACAATCTGCGCGAGGATGCCTTGCCCATCGAGGAGCGCAACTGGATGCGATGGCGCTGCCGTGCGGCAATCAAGCGGCACCGCAGGAATCACAGAATCCCATTACTGCAACTGGATACCGAGGCGCTGTCGGCTACGGAGGACGATGACGGGTCGAAAGAGCTGCTGGAAGAGGCCCTGTCGTACCTTACGGACGACGAAAGGCTCCTTTTCCGCCTCGAGCTGGACGGATACCAAGGCGCCGAGATTGCCGCGCAACTGGGCATAACCGTAAGCGCCTACTATCAGAGGCGGCACCGTGCCATTGAAAAACTGAGGAAGATATATGCTTAAGTAAACGGTCAAAAACATCTTTCTTTTTCTTTGAACAGGAATTGCCATAAATTGTCGAGGAATCACTAATCATCAATCTCAAATATGAACGCAAAAAACAAGAACTGGCCTGAGCTGCCGATTGCTGGTGAGAACCAGGAACGGATGCTCCCCGTCGTGGAAATGATGACCGACGGACTGGAAGATTACTGTCGTGCCTACAAGAGGCAACGGCGCATATACGTGCATATTTTTTCCTTTGCTTTTGCCATCATTGCCGTGTGCACGGCGGCGTGGCACCTGACGCCAGCGGCGTCGACGGTGGCTGTCGACGAGGCGTCGCTGGCGTGCCGCAGCGAACGTATTGCTTTGGTTGATAATCTTTTTAAAGCCTGACAATCGTGAAACGGAATGGAATAATACGGATGCTTGTTGCCATAGTGTTGCTCCTTGTTGTCTTGTCGATGACGATGGCCTTCAAGTACAGACCCCTCACCGTGCCCTACGAGCATTGCAGCGAGGTCTACCGCCACTATGCCGGGCGTGCCGACCTTGATGTGGCCTTCGTCAAGGGCTACCGCATCGGTGACAGTATCGCCGTCGATGTCACCACCATAATGGCTTCCGATTCGGCAAGCTGGGAAAGACTGCTTCGCGAGATGAATGTCTACGAAGGGACAATCGACCGTATGCAAAAGCTGGCGGAAGCAAACAAAACCACTATGACGATGTTCCGCTGCAAAAAGAATCATCCCGAAATAAACCATAAAATCATCGCCTCACCATACGATCTCGTCTTTTGCAGCCCTCTCGAAAAGAATGTATATGTTTTTGACATCACCAGCGACAAACAAGTGGAACCCCTGATATTAGTGTATTTTCGTTTAATTGACAAATATAAGAAAAGAAATGAAGCGACGACTTAAATCTATTGCGCTCCTTGCAGCGCTCAGCTTCGCAGCCGCCGGCTGCCAGAAAGAAAACAGCATCAGGCCCTGCGCCCGAAACCGGCAGAAAATGTCCGCAGGCAAATAAAGACTAACCCTTGAGTCACTGCATTTTAAATATGAACAGCAAAAAAAAATTTCATCAGAGTGTTACTTTTTTCCATTTTTTGCATCTAATATATATAGGAACGAAAGAAAAATGTTAAAAAATCGCCCCGATTTTCCACTTTTCGCATTTTTTTGAGCAATTATATAGAAAAAGGCAAACAGTGGGTCCAAAGAGGATAGAGAAGTCTGCAATCTCCGAATACAAATCAGGCGCAGCCGCAGACACTGCGCCACAAACAGGAAAGGAACAACGCCTATGAAAGACCATAGTCCCGCCGCATAGCCCGGTGTCGCGTGCGCAGCAGGGACAGAACACAACAGGAAACGATGCCCGGCTGGGGGGCCACTCTCCGAATACTCCACCACGGCTCCCCGCCCAAGGCATCTAACGACACCGAAAACAATTGTCCGTTGCGGCGGATTTGCAATCCGACGCTGCTTAATATAAGGATTTGCAATCCGCAGTAGAACGCGGATAAAACAATAACAATAACTTTTAAAACTACAACAAAATGAAAAAGATATTTTTATATATCGCCCTATTGGCGACAGCCTGCTGCGCACAGGCACAATATGACACGTTGAACATAGGCGACCGCGATCCGACGTTCTACTACTGGGACACAAACTGGTGGGACCACTATTACCTCAATTATCCCGAGGCCCGGGCCGATTCGTGTATGTGGTATAGAATTTCAACTGGTGGAGGCCTTAGTCCTGAGGTGGCCAGATACTGCTATACCGACACGTCGCTGCGTATAATAGGCATTGCTGCGGCTGTGAGATTTGGTACTGGAATGGGATACTCAGAAACATTTGATCACGACACCGTCCAGGATGTCTTCAAGTATTTGCAGCCGGAATATTTCAACCTGTATGAGGTGGATCCCGCCACCAACGACCTGGTGCTGCTTTCCGGCAAATCGTGGAACAACACAACTCCGAGATATCTGATGGTTACCAGAGAGGAGAATAACTACGAGATATTGGCGGACACAGTGATAAGGATACCGCC
>DFHL01000076.1:6553-7780 GCA_002371315.1 Bacteroidales bacterium UBA3724
GGACACAGTGATAAGGATACCGCCAGAATATGAACCTGTATACGAGGTGTACTTCGATTCGGCAATCACCGTCCACGACTCGTTCTATGTGTCGATGACTCATAATACCCTCGGTCCATTAGCATTTTCCAATGTCGCTATATGTGCCCACATTTATAGCAATGACCCCGCGACGTACTCCCGATACGGGACTAATGTCTATTACGAGCCGAAACTCTCCCCCAAGCCCAACCATTTCAGGCGCAAGCTGCATAAAATGCCAACCTACGAGTGGCAAGACGAACGGTATGGGGCAATGGATACAGCCTGGCATACCTATGGGAAGACACGATATATAAACCCTAATACAACAGCCTACATTAAAGAATGGGATTATCCCGGTTTCATTTACATCTTCCCCATCATCGACACCACGGGTCTCTACCTTCGCCAGCCGTGCAACACCACGACGGGCTTCAGGAACGTCAGCATAGACAGCTGCACGGTGGCAATGGAGTGGAACCCCGACGGTAGCTCGGAACGCTACGAGGTTGCGGTGAGCCGCATAGGCCGCACGCCCGAGGAGGGCACCGTCGTGCAATGCGACACCAACTACGCCGTGGTCCGCACCGAGCCGTGGGACACCACCGCCCAGTGGTACTCGGCCTGGGTGCGCTGCATCTGCGCCGCCGGCCACAGAAGCGAGTGGAGCAGTCCTGTGACGTTCAACGTGCACTGCTCGCTGGGCGCAGGTCCCGAAGACCCTGTAGGCATCAGCGTCGCCGTCGACCGCGCCAGCCGCCTGCAGCCCAACCCGGCCAGCGGCAGCGTGAGGGTGGAGTCGTCCTACCGCATCGCCGAAGTGGAGCTCTTCAGCCTCGACGGCCGCAGCCTGCAGCGCCGCGCTGTCGACGCCACCGGCACGACGCTCGACGTCTCGCAGCTGCCCTCGGGCACCTACATCGTCCGCATCGCCACCACAAGCGGCACCGCCTACAAGAAGCTGGTGGTGAAGTGAGAACGGTGAACTTCGTACGAAAACGAAAATGGAGAGCGGGGAGTGGCTGACGCGGAAGCTGCTTCCCGCTTTCCGTTTTCCGTTTTTCGTTCTTCTTTGTTCTCCTGCTCGCGTTGCTCGCGAAATCTTGTAAATCTTGTAAATTAGTTCCGACTGCGTCGGAAATGCTGCCGCGTCAGCAGTTCTCCGTTAAGGAGCTGATTCAGAGCGGCAGGTATGCCCGTTGTACA
>DFHL01000076.1:7903-13213 GCA_002371315.1 Bacteroidales bacterium UBA3724
TACTGTACATATACTGTACATATGACGGAGAATGTGGCTTGAATGGCTGGTTTTCAGCAGGTTGCGAGGTTTGCTGTTTCTTTGCGTTTCGCTGTGTGCCGCTGTGTGTCACGGTGTGGCGGAACATCGGATGCTTATTTTTTTTGCTGGCGACACAATATTTTCGTTGGTGGGGTGTTATCAGTAGGAAGACAGTAATTAAACAGCAATTTTTTTTAAAAAAAACAGGAATTATCAGGAATTGAACAGGAATTAACCAGAAATATTTTTTTAAAACAGCAATTGGCAGCAATTGAACAGCAATTAACGGCAATTTTTTTGAACAGGAATTATCAGGAATTGAACAGGAATTAACCAGAAATAATTTTTTTAAACAGCAATTATCAGCAATTTAACAGCAATTATAAGCAATTTTTTAGAACGTGAATGTCCGAAAATATCCGTGAATGCCCAAAAATGTATAGAAAATTCGTTTAATTCGATTAATTCGCCGTTTATCTTTTGACAGGAATTATATTTGACCAATTACTTGTTTTGTATCGTTTACTAATTTAAAACATAATATATATCAAAAACAGAATATGTCTCTACAATGTGGTATAGTGGGTTTGCCGAATGTGGGCAAGTCGACGCTTTTCAACTGCCTGAGCAACGCCAAGGCGCAGGCGGCGAATTTTCCTTTTTGCACCATCGAGCCCAATGTGGGCGTGATAACGGTTCCGGACGAGCGTCTGGCGAAGTTGGTGGAGATTGAGAAGCCAGCCAGCGTGGTGCCGGCGACGGTGGAGATAGTGGACATTGCGGGCCTGGTGAAGGGCGCGTCGAAGGGCGAGGGCCTGGGCAACAAGTTTCTGGGCGACATACGCACGACGGATGCCATCATCCACGTGCTGCGCTGCTTTGACGACGACAATGTGACGCACGTGGACGGCTCGGTCGACCCGGTGCGCGACAAGATGACGATAGACCTCGAGCTGCAGTTCAAGGACCTGGAGACCATCGAGAACCGCCTGGCCAAGGAGGAGAAGAAGGCCAAGACGGGCGGCGACGCGAAGGCCAAGAAGCTGGTGGAGGTGATGACCCTTTACAGGGAGGCCCTGCTGGCGGGCCGCAGCGCGCGGACGGTGCATCTGGACGAGGGGCAGCAGGAGGCTGCAAAGGAGCTGATGCTGCTGACGGCCAAGCCAATACTGTATGTGTGCAACGTGGACGAGGCGTCGGTGGTGAAGGGCAACCGTTATGTGGATATGGTGCGCGAGGCGGTGAAGGACGAGGATGCCGAGGTGCTGGTGATAGGCGCCGGCATCGAGGCCGACATCGCGGAGCTGGAGACCTACGAGGAGAAGCAGATGTTTCTGGAGGACCTGGGGCTGAAGGAGAGCGGCGTGAACCGCCTGATCAAGGCTGCCTACCGCCTGCTGAACCTGCAGACCTTCCTGACGGCGGGCCCGAAGGAGTGCCGTGCCTGGACGTTCCGCAAGGGGATGAAAGCCCCTCAGACTGCGGGCATTATCCACAGTGACTTCGAGCGCGGCTTTATCCGTGCCGAGGTTATAAAGTATGACGACTATGTGGCGCTGGGCAGCGAGGCCAAGTGCCGCGAGGCGGGCAAAATAGCTGTCGAGGGCAAGGACTATGTGGTGCAGGACGGAGATATAATGCATTTCAGATTCAACGTTTGAGGGGGGCTTTAAAAACAGGAATTAAACAGGAGTTTTTTTTTAACAGGAATTATCAGGAATTGGACAGGAATTAACCGAAATTATTTTTTAAACAGCAATTATCAGCAATTGAACAGCAATTAACGGCAATTTTTTTTGAACAGGAATTATCAGGAATTGGACAGGAATTAAACAGGAATTATTTTTTTAAACGTGAATGTCCGTGAATGCCCGTGAATTATCGTAAATGTCTTTTTTAAACAGCAATTATCAGCAATTGAACTTACAATCTTAAATACTCTTGTTCTGGCGGTTTGTAAATAGAATGTTTTTGGGGGCGGTGATGGTGCTCGTCTTTGGCGGATGCTCGACGCAGAAGGCCAAATGGGCTAATATCACGTTCCACAACACGACGTGCCACTACAACACGTGGTGGAACGGCAACGAGAGCTACAAGGAGGGCCTGAAGAAGCTGGGCAAGACCTTCAACGACGACTATACGCAGATTCTGCCTGTCTACCAGATTGGCAGCAAGGAGAAGGCTATGGGCATCTATCCGCAGATGGACAAGGCGATAGAGAAGGGCATCAAGGGCATCAAGAAGCATAGCATCTATGTGCAGGGCCGCGAGTATGTGAAGTATGTGAAGAACTGCTATCTGCTGACGGCCTACGCGACGTTCTACAAGCAGGACTATGCCGCCTGTGCCAACACCTGTAGGCTGATATTGTCGCAGTACGGCGGCAGCAGCGAGGCCGACGAGGCGCGCATCCTGCTGGCGCGCTGCCTGACGCAGGAGAAGCAGTATGCCGACGCCGAGTCGGCGCTGGACCTGCTGGTCAACGAGCAGGCCAAGGACAACTTCGAGCCCAAGCTGGCCGACAAGCTCTATATGGCGATGATTGAGGCCGTGCTGCCGCAGGAGAAATACAAGAAGTCGGTGCAGTACATACGCCTGGCGCTGGACGAGACGACGGACCGCCGCACCAAGGCGCGCCTGTATTTCATTATGGCTCAGATATACCAGAAGCTGGAGAAGCGGCCCACGGCAACGAAATACTATGAGAAGGTGCTGAAGTGCAGGCCCGACTATGTGATGGAGTTCAACGCAAGAATCAACATAGCCTCGTGCGCCAACGAGGAGCACACCAACCTGGCCGAGGTGGAGAAAAGCCTCGACAGGATGCTGAAAGACAAGAAGAACGAGGAATTCAAGGACCAGATATACTATGCCAAGGGCGAGATGTATCTGGGTATGAAGGACGCCAAGAAGGCGTGCGACAACTTCAAGCAGTCGGTGAGCGTCGCTTCGGGCAACCCGTCGCAGAAGGCCAAGTCGGCCCTGCGCCTGGCCGACGTGCTGTATGAGCTCTATGAGAACTACGACGAGGCGCAGCTGTACTACGACACGGCGATGCACATCATCAAGGCCGGCTATCCGCACTATGACGAAATCCGCTCGCGCTACAACACCCTGACGGCGCTGGTCGAGAACACGCGCACCATCTACCGCAACGACAGCCTGCTGCTGTGGGCCGATATGGACCCGCAGAAAAGGTCGAAGCTGATAGAGAAGAAAATCGCCGACCTGCGCCAGAGAGAGAAGGAAGAGGCCGAAAGGCAGATGATTGCCGAGCTGAACCAGGATGCCCTTGCGCAGCAGAACGTGCTGCAGGGCGACTGGTACTTCTACAACCACAACACCGTGAGCAAGGGCAAGCAGACCTTCCGCCAGCGCTGGGGCGTGAGGGCGCTGGACGACTATTGGTTCCTTGCCAACCGCAACAGTTTCGCTATGGGGTCGATGATTCCCGGTATGGAATCGGCCGACGACGAGCTGGCTGACGCCGACAGCACCGGCGCCGACAGCACGCGTGCCGTATCGCCGCGCGAAAACCCCGACGACCCCCACTATGCCGCCTACTACCTCAAGGACCTGCCCAAGACGCAGGGGCAGCGCGACACGATGCACCTCGAGATAGCCCGCTGCCTGCTGAACGCCGGATACATATACTATGACGGCATCGAGAACACGGAGAGCGCGCTGGAGTGCTATCTGCGTCTGGCCCAGGACTATCCCGGCTCGGACGAGATTGTGCAGGCCTTCTACCAGCTGTGGCGCATCTACAGCAAGCAGGGCAACACGCCGCAGGCCAACTACTACAAGGATATGGTCCTGATGGGCTTTCCCGACTGCGACTATGCCAATATGATCCGCGACGACCAGTACTACCTCGAAATCATCAAGCGGTCGGAAGTGGCCCAGAACGAGTATGCCACGGTCTACAGCCTCTATCGCCGCCGCAAGTACCGCGACGTGGTGGCCCACGTGGACCAGGCCCTTACGCTCTACAGCGAGGAGCCGCTGATGGGCAAGTTCAAATACTGGAAAGGTCTGGCCCTGGCCCAGATGGGCGACACCAGCACGGCCACGGCCACCTTCGAGGCCATCATTGCCGACTATGCCGACACCAGCCGCCTTGTGGAGCTGGCCAAGGAGCAGCTGGCCTATCTGCGGACGGGCTATTTCACCTCGTCGGCCGAGAACATTTCGGCCGATGACGAGGCCAAGGGGCGCAAGCGCTATGGCGAGAATGTGAGCGACGTGGCATCGGCGCAAAAAGGCCAGGGCGAGAGCGGCACCGGCAGCGAAGAGCAGCTGCCGCCCGAAAGCCTGATGTACCGCTACAAAGAGAATATGCAGCACTATGTGGCCGTGCTTATCGACGACCGCAAGATTGTGGCCACGCAGCTGCAGTATGCCATCGCTGACTTCAATATGCAGAACTATTCGAACAGCGGCTACCGTGCCAGCCCGCTGCTGTTTACGGACACGGTGCAGATGCTTACGGTGCACCGATTCAAGAACGCCCAGGAGGCCGAGGACTACCGCACGCACCTGCTGCTCGACGGCGGTCCGCTGTCGAAATATGATCCGAAAGACTATCAGGTCTTCAGCATCTCGACGCAGAACTACAACACATTCTACAACCAGAAGAATATAGAAGCATACAGGAAATTCTACGAATACTACTATAAGAAGTGAATAGGTGAATAGTGAATAGGTGAATAGTGAATAGTGAAATAGTGAATAGTGAAATAGTGACCAGTGAATAGTGACACGAATGGGTTTGTATCACAGGTCACGTGTCACAGGTCACAATTCACAATTCACTAATCACAATTCACAATTCACAATAAATATCGAATAATTAATCAACATATAACAAAATGGCTAAATTTGCAGAAATGGAAACCACAATCAACACCATCGCCAAAGGCACCACCATCAAGGGAGCCATCAGCGCAGTAGGCGATTTTCGCCTTGACGGAACATTGGAAGGCAATATCACCCTCAACGGCAAACTCGTTGTCGGCGAATCGGGCTTCATCAAAGGCAATGTCGTCTGCCAGAACGCCAACATCATAGGCCGCGTGGACGGCAACATATCGGTCAAGGAACTGCTGGCCCTGAACAGCACCGCCAACGTCAAGGGCGACATACTGATCAACCGCCTGAGCATTGAGCCCGGTGCCACATTCTCGGGCTCGTGCCGAATGCTGGACGAGGTGCGCAAGGAAAACGAGATTCGTGCCGCCGAAGAGGCTGAACAGTGAGTGGTGGAAAGTGAATAGTGAATGGTGAATA
>DFHL01000076.1:13264-13706 GCA_002371315.1 Bacteroidales bacterium UBA3724
GAATGGTGAATAGTGAATAGTGAAAAGTGAATGGTGAATAGTGACCAGTGACACGAACGAGCTCGTATCACGGGTCACTTGTCACAGATCACAGGTCACTCAACACAGGTCACAGGTCACAGAGATACAGAATGAAAGACTGGATCCGATACTTGACGCTTGGGATAGAGATGGCAATCATTGTCGGCGCCGCCGTGTGGGGCGGTGTGTCCATAGACCGCCGCAGGGCAGGGGAGTTTCCGCTGTTCACGCTGCTCTTTTCCGTGCTGGGTCTCGTTGTGGCCATCATACGGCTTGTGAGGTCGACAAAAGGAGGTGAATAGTGAGATTGTGAATAGTGAATAGTAAATAGTGATTAGTGATTAGTGATTAGTGAATTGTGATTAGTGACCTGTGACCAGTGACACGAACGGGTTCGTATCACAGGTCACTTGTCACAGGT
>DFHL01000076.1:13796-23495 GCA_002371315.1 Bacteroidales bacterium UBA3724
TCACTTGTCACAGGTCACAGGTCACAATTCACAATATAATTTGAATAATCAATACCAAAGTGCTTTGGAACAACTATTTGAAACTTGGGCTGGTGAACCCTGCATCAGCAAGATACAACTGACAGCCAACGGCTCAAACCGATTGTATTACCGCCTTGAAGGTGCAACGAAGAAGTGCATTGCCGCCTATAATGCCAATGTGCGCGAAAACGAGGCATTTTTCCACTTTGCAGAACAGCTGCGCCAGCGAGGCATCGACGTGCCTGAGGTCTATGCCGTCAGCGCCGACCGTACCACCTATCTGCAACAGGATCTGGGCAATACGACGCTCTATACCTACATCGCATCGCGCAAGACCAACGGTGTCGACGTTACCGACGCGATGCTGACGCTCTACAAGCAGGCCATAGACAGGCTTATAGAACTGCAGCAACGCTGCGGCGATGTCGACTTCGGCCCCGCCTATCCGCGCCCGGCCTTCGACCAGCAGGCCATACAATGGGACCTCAACTATTTCAAGTACTACTTCCTGAGGCTTTTCCACATACCCTTCGACGAGCAGGCACTCGAAACCGATTTCCACATATTCACCGACTATCTGCTTGACGGCGAAACGGAAACGTTCATCCATCGCGACTACCAGTCGCGCAACATTATGCTGGACGGCGACCGGCTGTACCTGATTGACTTTCAGGGAGCACGCAAAGGCGCTCCGCAATACGACCTCGCGTCGCTCCTCTACAGTTCCAAGTCCGACATCCCCGACGATATGCGCCAGCAGCTGCTGGACTACTATCTGCAGCAGAAATATGGCGACCAGGCATCGACGAGCGCCGAAGCCAAAGGCTTCAGAGAGAAGTTCTTCGGCTATGTCCTCATCCGTATGATGCAGGCTATGGGCGCTTACGGCTATCGGGGCATAATAGAAAAAAAAGAGCATTTTGTGAAGAGCATCCCCTTCGCAGTCCGCAATTTGCGCACAATAATCGGAACCGTACAGCTGCCGATAGAAATACCGACCTTGAGGAGCGTATGGAACGCCATAGTGCAGATGCCCGACTATTCGCAAAGCGACGACAAGCTGCTTGTGAGCGTCTTCAGCTTCTCATACCGCACCGGCATACCCTTCGACAAGAGCGGCAACGGCGGCGGATATGTCTTCGACTGCCGTGCGCTTCCCAATCCGGGACTGTACGACGAGTACCGTTCTCTGAACGGCCGTGATCAGGCAGTCATCGATTTCTTTGAGCAGCATCCCGAGACCGAGGCCTACCTCAGCTCGGTACGCGACATTGTGGGCCAGTCGGTCAAAAGCTACATCCAGAAAGGCTACACCCGGCTGATGGTCAATTTCGGATGCACCGGCGGCAGGCACCGTTCCGTCTACTGCGCCGAGCAGACCGCACGCTACATCCGCGACAACTTCGACTGCCGAGTCTCGCTGCACCACTTGGAGCAAAGCAAACTGACAAAACCTGAAAGTTGAACAGCCAAAACATAAAAATATCCCTGCAAAATGTATGGCTCAATCCGGAAGCGAGCGGCTTTTGTAGGTTCGTAACGGGTTGTCAATTACGGCATTGGGAATGATGTGTATTTTTTTTCTCTATTACGGCTGTGCATTTTCATAAATATTCGTATATTTGCAAATTCAAATTTTGATAATTAAAACATAAAAATACCAATAAAAATGAGCAAGACTGGATCAATTATCCTTAAGAGTGTACTCGGTCTTTTGATCGTGTTCCTCGCCATTATGATTTTTCTCTGCGTAAACCGTCCGCAGCAGCGTGAGTCGGATTTCTTCACCCGCCGTGACGCCTGTGGCGAAAGGCTTAAAGTCATCCGTACCCTCGAAGAGGCCCACAAGCAGGCCTATGGCACCTATTGCGGTAATTTCGACACACTTCTCCTGAACCTGCACAAACAGGAACAGCGTGTGATGAAGAAAGAAAAGGCCGAGAATGCCCCCGATTCGGTGTACGATATGCCTGAACTGGAAGCCATTCGCAAAGGCTGGATTGTTCAGAAAGAGGCTTTTGTTGTGCCACTGGACAAACTGCGCGAGGATGGCAAGCTTACGCTGACCGACGAGCAACTGGCCGATGTCATCTATGTTCCCTACACCCATAAGCAGACCAAGTTCACCCTCAAGGCCGACTCGGTTGCTGCATCTGTCTCGGGTGCTGGCGACAAGCTCCCCACTTTTGAGGCTTATGTGACGCTTGACGAACTCTATGCCGACTATATCAACGAAGAAAGCAAAGGCGGATTCCACAAATTCGTCGAGATTTTCACCGGCAGCGATGCCCAGTGGCTCATCAACAAAAAAGCCGACCTCAAGGATAAAGACAAATTCCTTGGCTGGAAAGTTGGTGACATTACGGCACCTGTAACCGAAGGCAACTTTGAGTAATCATTAAGTGACCTGTGAAGAGTGACCTGTGACACGAATTCGCTCGTATCACAGGTCACTAATCACAGGTCGCAATTTACAACTCACAATATACAATAGATGTCATACAAAATCAACACACTTATCGCTTCCGACAAAGACGTTGCCCAGTATGAAAAAAGATTGTCCATTTGCCTTCAGCCAAATGGATTTTCTTTTTCGTTGACCGATTTGTTTGACGAACTGCTTGCCATAGGAGAGGTCCAGTGCGAGCTGGATGCTCCGATGCCGCAGTTGTTGGCCGACATCAAGGGCGCCCTTTCCGAGGCCGGTATTCATACGTTCGGACTCAAAGAGGCCGAACTTGTCACAATCAGCAGGCAGTTTGTGTGGGTGCCACAGCACCTCTATGATGAATCCAAGCAGCGTACCTATCTCGATGTGCTTTGCAAAGTGACTACGGGATACGGCATCTTTGCCGACCATAATGAAACAGTGAAAGCCTATCTTGTTTTCAGCGCCGACAACAATGCTGTGTCCGCTTTCAAAATTGCAGTGCCCGGAATCAAGATCCGCTGCCAGCACAGCAAACTGGCCAACGGCACCGCTGCCGAAATCAGCGACCTCAAGTCGCTGATGCTTGTCAATCTGCGTGGTAAAGAATCGGACTTTGCTGTCTTCTGCAACAAAAAGCTGCAAATCTCCAACACCTACGATTGCAACAACATAGACGAGACAGTCTATTTTGCGCTTAGTATCACGAAGCAGTTGCACCTTGAGGATACCCGCCTGACGGTTGCAGTATGTGGAGACGTAGACCGGGACAAGTATGCGCTTTTCCGCGAGTATTTCCCGTCTATGGCACTGTATAACGGTCGCCTGTTGACTCTGACTGTTCCCGAAATGCAGCATATTCACACCTATCGTCACGCCTTAATTCTTTCTTGACATTATGCGCATCATTGCCGGAACTCTGCGTGGCCGCCGATTGAACCCGCCTGCCAACCTGCCTGTCCGCCCAACAACGGATATGGCACGCGAAAGCCTGTTCAACATCCTTAACAACTATGTTGACTATGAGGAGTGTTCAGTTCTGGACCTTTTTGCAGGAACAGGTGCTGTGAGTCTCGAGTTTGTGTCGCGCGGTGTCAAGGATGTTACGAGTATCGACATCAATAATGCGTGTACCGAATATATCAAGTCGGCTTCGCGCCAAATGAATATCGGCAATATCCACGTTGTTCGTGCCGATGTCTTCGACTTGCTGAAAAGAGCCTACAAGAAGTTCGACATCGTTTTTGCCGATCCGCCATATGCTCTGCAGGATTTGCCCAATTTGCCGGATATCGTTTTTCAGAGCGACGTCCTTACCGAAGACGGAATATTCATCTTGGAGCACCCCAAAGAGTATTCTTTCGACACCAATCCGCATTTCTGGCAACACCGCGCCTACGGCAAAGTCAATTTCACATTCTTCGCGATGAAGATGGACGATGATTAATTAATAGTGAAAAGTGAAAAGTGACACGAGCGCGCTCGTATCTCAATTCACCAATCATAATTCCAATTATATATAAAGATGCAAGCAATAGTAAAAACCAATTTTAGTTTTCCCAAACAAAAAAGCCTCTATGTAGGCAAGGTTCGTGATGTATACAACATCGACGACAAATATATGGCTATGGTTGTCAGCGACCGTATTTCGGCATTCGATGTCGTCTTGCCGAAGGGTATTCCTTTCAAGGGACAGGTCCTTAACCAGATAGCTGCCAAATTCCTTGATGCCACTGCCGATATCGTTCCCAATTGGAAACTTGCCACCCCAGACCCGATGGTCACTGTCGGACTGAAGTGCGAAGGTTTTCGCGTCGAGATGATTGTGCGTGGCTACCTGGCAGGCTCTGCCTGGCGCGAATACAAGGCCGGCAACCGTACGCTGTGTGGCATCACGCTTCCCGAAGGAATGGTCGAAAACCAGAAGTTCCCGACACCTATCGTAACCCCGACCACCAAGGCCGACGAAGGTCACGACGAAAATATCTCGCGCGAAGAGATTATCCGCACAGGTCTTGTCTCGAAAGAGGATTATGATATGCTTGAGAAATACTCGCTTCAGCTCTTCCAGCGCGGAACCGAAATCGCTGCCAGCAAGGGCCTTATCCTTGTCGACACCAAGTACGAGTTCGGCAAGCGCGACGGCAAGATCTATCTTATTGACGAAATCCATACGCCCGACTCGTCGCGCTATTTCTATGCCGACGGCTACGAGGAGCGTCAGGCCAAGGGCGAACATCAGCGCCAGCTCAGCAAAGAGTTTGTCCGTGAGTGGCTTATGGAGAACGGATTCCAGGGCAAAGAGGGACAGAAAGTGCCCGAGATGACCGACGAAATCGTCAATTCCATCACTGACCGCTACATTGAGCTGTACGAGCACATCACCGGCGAGAAGTTCGTCAAAGCCGACGACTGCACCGATGTTGAAGCACGTATAGAAAAGAATGTGACCGACTGCCTTGCCAAGCTATGAAGCGCATTCCGCACACATTCACCATTGTTTTCTTTCTGATACTTTTCGCCGCCCTGCTCACTTGGATTGTCCCGGGCGGCGAATTCGTCAGAGAGTCCTTCGATGTCGCCAACGCCGACGGCAGCGTGTCGCAGCGCGAAGTGGTTAAAGGCGACTCGTTCCATTTTGTCGACCGCCAGCCGCAAACCTGGCAGGTCTTCTCGTCGCTCTTCTCCGGTTTCTGCGACAAGGCCGACATCATCATCTTCATCCTTATGGTGGGCGGCGCTTTCTGGATACTCAACAACAGCCACGCAATCGATATCGGCGTAATGGCCTTTTTGCGCAGAGTCCAGCGGCTCAACCGCTACCGCCTGTTTCGGAAAATAGGTGTCGAAAACGTTATCATATCGTTGATAATGATAATGTTCAGCCTTTTTGGTGCCGTGTTTGGTATGAGCGAGGAGACGATAGCTTTCGTCGTCATTTTCGTTCCGCTGGCCATCTCGATGGGCTACGACTCGATTGTTGGTGTGTGTATGTGCTATATGGCGGCACACATAGGCTTCGCCGGCGCGATGCTCAATCCTTTCACTATCGGTATTGCGCAGGGCATCGCCGGCCTGCCGCTCTTTTCAGGCCTCGAGTATCGCTTCTTCTGCTGGATTGTTCTTACTGCCATAGGAATCGTCTTTGTGCTGCTGTATGCCAAACGTGTGAAAAATCATCCTGAAAAATCTCCCGTCCACAAGCTTGACGACTATTGGCGCGGCCGGACGCAGCAGCAGGCCGATTCTCCCGTAGTCTACCATACGCCCCGCATAGCCTGGATTGTCTATTTCCTTGTCGGAGCCGCTTTGGTCTGGTGTGCTGTGCGTTATCCGCTGACATCCATCACCATCGGCAGTGGCAGCTCGGAACTGTGCCTAATGCCCGTTCTTGCCGGTCTGTTCCTCGTGACTGGATTTGTCGCCCTACGCAAGTCGGTCCATTTCTTTATCCTCGATCTGCTCATTTTCACCATTTTCTATCTGGTTGTCGGCGTGCTTGGCTACGACTGGTATGTTATGGAGATTTCGGCGCTGTTCCTGGCTATGGGACTCCTCTCGGGCATTGCCGACAGTCAGAGTGCCGACGACATCGCCAAGCTTTTCCTTGCCGGATGCAAGGATATCCTTTCGGCTGCCCTCGTCGTCGGTCTGGCCAGCGGCATAATCTTCATTCTCCGCGATGGCAAGGTCATCGACACAATCCTCTACGGATTGACGCAGTCGTTGTCAAGGGCGGGTGAGATGACCTCGATGGGGGTGATGTACGTCTTCCAGACGCTGCTCAATATCATTATGCCGTCGGGCTCCGCCAAGGCAGCGCTCACTATGCCTATTATGACACAGTTTGCCGACCTTACCGACATCTCGCGCCAGGCTGTGGTGCTTGCGTTCCAGTTCGGCGACGGATTCACCAATATGCTGACGCCCACGTCGGGAGTGCTGATCGGTTGCCTCGGCGTCGCCAAAATACCATACGCCACTTGGCTCAAGTGGGTGTGGAAATTCATCCTCTTCCTTATCGTTGTCGGGTTCGTCCTTATCGTCCCGACGCTCTTCTTCCAGTTCCCCGGTTTTTGAAAATCAATAGGTATTATGAAAAACAAGTTGTTTGTTCTCTTTTTGTTGCTGTCCGCTGCCCTGACTTCCGTGGCTCAGGACACCAACTATGTGCGCCAGGTGATTCGTCAGCTCACGTCCGACAAGTTCTACGGCCGTGGCTATTCGTTTCGGGGCGACAGCATCGCTGCCGACTTCATCCGCGGCGAACTGCGCAGGATGCGTGTCAAGCCGTTGGTGGACAATTATTTCCAGCCGTACACGTTCAGCGTCTTTTCAATGGAAGGCCCCGTGCGCCTCGACATCAACGGAAAACGGATGAAGCCATACGATGACTACCGCATACCGTCGTGGTCCAAATCCACTTGGGGCGAATACAAGGTGCTAACCGTCTCGCCCGAAGTGCTGGTCGACACCGATGCAATGCGCAAGTTCCTGAAGAAAAACAACGACTTGCTGCAGGATGTGTTCGTCTATATCGATGCAAGCCAGTGGTATCTGTCAAGCGAAAAGAAAGCCTTGAACATAATATCGGCCATAAACCAATTGAAGCTGCGCAACCCCTTCAACTCGCGCGGCATCATTGTCGGAATGCACGAACTCAGCACCTGCTCGCCGGCACATACCGACTACGAACACGGCTATGCCTACATCGAAGTGCTCTCGAAGGCTATGCCCGAAAAGGTCAAGAGCATCAACTGCAACTTCTTTACGCAGTTCCATCCCGACTACAAGACGCAGAATGTATACGGCTATGTCCCTGGCAAAGTGGACACTATGATTGTCTATACGGCGCACTACGACCACCTTGGCACAATGGGCGACAGCATCGTCTTCTATGGCGCCCACGACAATGCCAGCGGTGTCGCCGCAGTGCTCGAAATAGCCCGCATAGCCACAATCGACACGCCGCGCTATACGCACGTGTTCTGTTTCTTCAGCGGTGAAGAGGCCGGCCTGAAGGGCTCAAAATATGCATTTGACCATCCCGTGTTCGATTTCAGCAAGGTGCGCCTGCTTATCAACATCGATATGTTCTGCGGTGGCGACGAGGGCCTGATGGTATTCAATGCCGATGTGCCCGAAACCCAGCCGTTTGTTGAAAGGCTTGAAACCCTGAACAATGTGCTTGAAATCGCCCCCGAAATACGGCGCCGCGCCAACCGTCCCAACAGCGACCACTGGTATTTCTCCAAGCGTATGCCGGCGCTGTTCCTGCTCACTATGGGCCAGCGCTATGGCGGCTACCACGACCCGAAGGACACCTGCGAGCGTTGCGGACTTGAAAACTTCAGCAACTTCATAACGCTCATCACCTCGCTGGCACTTTAAAGCGGAAAACGGAAAAGCGGAAAACGGAAAGCGACAAACAGACTATTCTGTATCGCTTTCCGCTTTCCGTTTTCCGCTTTCCGTTTTCCGCTTTCCGCTCTCAAATCTCCGTTCTTTTAAGTCTTTTCAGTATGTCGATGGTGAATACCGTCAGGCCCAGCCAGATGCAGGCAAAGCATACGATATGGGCGGTGGTGAAACTCTCTTTGTATACGAAAATGCCTATCAGGAACTGCCCCGTCGGCGACACATACTGCAGAAATCCCAATGCCGTCAGTGTGATGCGCTCGGCCGCCTTGCCATAGAGCAGCAGCGGTATTGCCGTCACGGCGCCGGCCAGAAGCAGCAGCAGCCACGTCAGCCAGTCGAAGGTGTTCAGCGCTGACTGGCCGCCAGCGCAAAGCCAGGTGATGTAGACCAGCGCGGCGGGCATCATCCAAATCGTCTCGACCGTCAGCGCCGGAGTGGCGTTCAGGCCCATTTTTTTCTTCATAAGGCCGTAGATGCCGAAGCTGAAGGCCAACCCGATGGATATCAGCGGAAAACTGCCATAGTCGATGGTGAAATAGAGCACCCCTGCCAGGGCCAGTAGCAGGGCGACAGTCTGCGCGCGGTTCAGCCGCTCGTGCAGGAACAGGTAGCCCAGCAGCACATTGACCAGCGGATTGATATAGTAGCCCAGACTGCTCTGCAGTATGTAGCCGTGGTTGATGGCCCAGATGTAAAGTCCCCAGTTGAAGCTGATTAGCGTCCCCGTTACGAGCAGCATCAGCCATTGGCGCACGCCCTTGATGTGATCCTTGAGGCGCATACGCCTTATGCCGACAAAAAGTGTCACCATAAAGACCCCAGACCACAGCATACGGTGCGCCAGGATCTCGAAGCTGTCCACCTCCTCCAGCAGCCGCCAATAGAGCGGAAAAAGTCCCCAAATGCAGTAGCACAACAGGCCGTAGAGCAGCCCTTTGCGATATTCACTCATAATGCCTTAGTTGCTCCAGTGCTTGTTGCGTTCGTTCCTGCGCCAGATAAGGATCAGCACCAGACCCACCAGCATTCCGCCCAGGTGGGCAAAGTGGGCTATGCCGTCGTTGGTGCCCAGCACGCCCGTCGCCAGCTCGATGGCGGCATAGCCGATGACGAACCATTTGGCCTTGATCGGAACCAGAAAGTAGAGGTATATGCGCTCTTCGGGAAACATCATACCGAAGGCCAGCAGGATGCCGTAGATGGCCCCCGAGGCCCCCACGGTGGGGATGCCGATGATGTATTCGTTGTACATCTGCATCAGGGCGTTGGTTGTCTCAAAGCCGAAGTCGCCGCTGGCACCGCTGCGCCAGGCGTTGGTCACTTCGGTCACCCAACGCGGGTTGATGATGTTGTGGAAATGGTCGTTGTATATCTGCAGCAGCGCGTCGGGCGAGGGGTTGCCGGCATAGTCGTTGATGGCGTTGAGCACGGGCATCGACATCAGGCCGGTGACAAACGTGTGGAACACGCCGGCGCCGATGCCGCACAGCAGGTAGAAGACCACAAAGCGGCGCGTGCCCCAGAAGTTCTCAAGTATATAGCCGAACATCCACAATGCGAACATATTGAAGAGGATATGCTCGAAATTGCCGTGCATAAACATATAGGTCAGGTACTGCCAAGGGCGGAACAAATCGCTGCCGGGGTAGTACAGCGCCAGGTATTCGTCAAGGTCGATTTTCAACGAACTGCGGAACACGATGGCTGCCAGATAGAACAGCACGTTTATTATCAGCAGGTGCTTCACGCCGTTGGGCAGCATCCTGAATCCTTGTGGGGAGTATTGTTGGGACATTGGGAGGGGTTTAGGGTTGAAGGGTTTGAGGGTT
>DFHL01000076.1:23636-25857 GCA_002371315.1 Bacteroidales bacterium UBA3724
TTTGAGGGTT
Organism: Bacteroidales bacterium UBA3724; assembly: GCA_002371315.1. Classification (GTDB taxonomy): domain Bacteria; phylum Bacteroidota; class Bacteroidia; order Bacteroidales; family P3; genus Colimorpha. The sequence goes on from DFHL01000076.1 coordinate 23,647, forward strand.
GAAGGGTTGAAGGGTTGAAGGGTTGAAGGGTTGAAGGGTTGAAGGGTTGAAGGGTTGAAGGGTCTTAGGGTTATAGGGTTTGAGGGGGAGTTAAGGGAAGTTAGAGGGAAGTTAAGGGACAATTCGTATCACTGGTCACAGGTCACTATTCACTATTCACTATTCACTATTCACAACTCACTACCTCATTTTCTCTGCCAGTTCCTGTTCGCTGAGGATGAACATCGTTTTTTTGCCCGAAGGCGACAGGTTGGGGGCCTGACAGCTGAAAAGGTCGGCTATGAGGCTCTCCATCTCCTCGGGTTTCAGGCGTGTGCCGGGCTTCACGGCCATCTGGCGCGCCAGGCTGAGGCAGATGCTCTTGTCGCGGTCGCTGAACTTTTGCAGCATCGAGCTTTTGTAGTCACTGATGGTCTGTTCGACAAGACTTTGCAGCTCCACGTCGCCCAGGTCGGCGGGCGTGGCGGTCACCACGAAGGTGTTCTGCCCGAGGGGCGACAGGACGAAGCCCAGCTCGTTCAGTTCGGGCATCAGCTCGGTCATCATTTCGGCATCGGCGGCACCAAGGCGTATGTTGACCGGAAACAGCAGCTGCTGCGGCGCCTTGCGGGCCTGCTTGCTGGCAACGAGGCGTTCGAACAGTATGCGTTCGTGCGCCCGCTGCTGGTCGATGACGACGATGCCCGACTTGAGGGTCGTGACGATATAGCGGTTCTGGTAACCGATTGGACTTGAAGTGCCTACGGCCGATGCTGGCATCGGCGACGGCTCGTCGTCGAGCGGCAGCCGTTCGGGCACCTCGTCGGGCACAGCGGTGTCGAAAAAGTGCTCAAACTCGCTGCGGCTGATGCCGCTTGCGGGTTCCCTTTCTGCGGGTTCCCGTTTGCTTGCAAAGGGGTTGTAGTCAGGATTGTAGCTCACTTTGGGCTGCTCGGGGACATAGCCTTTCGGCGCCGGCGTGAAGTCGATCTCGTCCGACGGGTCGAACTCCAGCTCGTTGGCCAGCGCAAACTGACCCAGGGCTTTCTTGGTGGCAGCGCGCAGGATGGCGAAAATTATGTTTTCGTCCAGGAAGCGCACCTCGGTCTTGGTGGGGTGGATGTTGACGTCGAGGCGCGACGGATCCACCTCAAGCATAACGAAATAGGAGGGGTAGGTGTGGTCGGGAATCAGCTCGCTGTAGGCGCGTTCGATGGCGGTCGACAGGGCGGGGTGCTTGATGAAGCGGCCGTCGACGAAGAGGTACTGCTCGCTGCGCGTGCGGCGGGCGTACTCGGCCTTGCCCACATAGCCGAAAATCTTCACCGGCTCGGTGCTTTCCTGTATGTGGTAGAGCCGCGAGCTGGCGCCCGTGCCGAATATGCCGGCGATGCGCTGGGCGAAATTGCCGGCCTTCAGGTCGTAGAGCAGCCGTCCGTTGTGGTAGAGGCTGAAGGCGACGTTGTGGTTGGGCAGCGCCACGCGGCGGAACACCTCCTCGATGTGCGACATCTCTATCGAGTCCCTTTTCAGGAAGTTGCGCCGGGCTGGAATGTTGAAAAACAGGTTCTTGACGGCTATCGATGTGCCCTCGGCGCAGCTGGTCGGCGACTGCTCTTTCACGTCCGAGCCTTCGATGACCACCATCGTGCCCAGCTCGCTGCCGCTTTGGCGCGTCTTGAGCTCCACCTGCGCCACGGCGGCAATCGACGCCAGCGCCTCGCCGCGGAACCCCATCGTGCGGATGGCGAAAAGGTCGTCGGCGCGCTTTATCTTCGATGTGGCGTGCCGCTCGAAGCACAGGCGCGCGTCGGCGTCGGACATTCCGCACCCGTTGTCGATGACCTGTATCAGCGTGCGCCCGGCATCCTTGACAATGAGCTGGATGGCCGTGGCACCGGCGTCGAGGGAGTTCTCGAGCAGCTCCTTGACGGCCGACGCCGGGCGGTCTACCACCTCGCCGGCGGCAATCTGGTTGGCCACGCTGTCGGGCAATATGTTGATAATGTCTTGCATTGTGCTTGTTTTGTCTGCTAACGCGCAATCGGTGCTTTTATTATTCCCGGCCGAACATTATTTTTCAACATTCGCGCTGCCGTCGTCCCCCGCGCCGCCCGTGTCGGCCGACGGCCATCGGGGTGCGCTTTCGGCCCCGGGGCCCGAAAAGGCGGAAAAAACGCCTCTGTAACCTGCTGTTTTTCAGCACCAGCTCTGCCCGTTGTACAGTATATG
>DFHL01000076.1:25988-26358 GCA_002371315.1 Bacteroidales bacterium UBA3724
GTACAACGGGCAGAGAAAGTGGTGAAAAAGTGGCAGTTTGGCGAGGGCGAAAAACGGTGTTTTTTTTCTGAAAAAAATTATTGCGGCAAATACAATAAATAGAACGATGCTTCGTTTAAAACAAATTGATGCGGAACAACGGCCGCAAATATTTTATTGATTAACCTTCAAACGACAGAAATACAGATACTTCAATGACAGACATCGAACCATCGGCACGGCGCAAGGCGCTCGACAAACTGATTGTGATCGGCGACCGCGTGCTTATTCAGACCGGCACGGCGGCGCAGAAGACCAAAAGCGGCCTCTATCTGCCGGCTGGCTATCAGGAAAAGGAGGACATCCTGTCGGGCTACATCCTCAAGTGCGG
>DFHL01000076.1:26406-26564 GCA_002371315.1 Bacteroidales bacterium UBA3724
ATCCTCAAGTGCGGCCCCGGCTATGCGCTCCCCAATATGGACAGCGACGAGCCGTGGAACCCTAAGGACAAGGAACCCAAGTACTTGCCGCTGCAGGTGCGTCCCGGCGACTTGGCTCTCTTTATGCAGAAAAATGCCGTCGAAATCAAGTACAACGG
>DFHL01000076.1:26768-26910 GCA_002371315.1 Bacteroidales bacterium UBA3724
CGAATTAACAAATTAACGAATTAAATATATGACTTCAAACGAAATACGCAGCCAATTTCTGAAATTCTTTGAAAGCAAGGGCCATCACGTCGTCCCCTCGGCCCCGATGGTGGTCAAAAACGACCCGACCCTGATGTTCACC
>DFHL01000017.1 GCA_002371315.1 Bacteroidales bacterium UBA3724
CGGCTTCCCGCTGCGGTGTGCCTATAGCTCGGCCAAGCACGCTCTGTATGGCTTTTTCGAGACTGTTCAGGCCGAGACCTATGACCAGAACATCCGCGTCACCATCGTCTGTCCGGGACGCGTGCAGACCAACATTTCAAAGTACGCCCTCGAAAAGGACGGCCGTCAGCACGGCAAGATGGATGCAGGCCAGGCCGGTGGCGTCACGCCGCAACAGGCTGCAGACAAAATCGTCAAGGCTGTCTATAAGAAGAAACGCGAAGTCCTTGTAGGTCGCTACGAGCTGCTGATGGCCTACATCAAGCAGTACTTCCCCGGACTTGCCGCACGACTGGCAAGAAAAATTAAGCCAATGTAAACAAACCCTTTAATACTTAAAAAAAAAACTTTAATTATGACAGTTCTTCTGTGCGTGGCTGCCGTGTGCGGCGCACAGGAAACTAAAGGCGGCTTTATGGCCGAGGTCGGTCTTGGTTTCTCCAAGTTCGGTAACTATGCACCTGTTTCGGTTTTCGTCGATCCTACCGAAGCTTACAGCATGATTCCTTCGGAACATATCACGCTGGGTTATCGCTTCAAGAGCAATATGTTCCTTGGTCTCAACATTGGCTCTCGCGGTGGCAACACCTCGTTTCGTTATTTGGACGAGAACTTCTTCGATATCGACATTATGGCCGAAGTGCGTCGTATATTCCCGCTGGGCCATCGCTTTGAGTTCGAGGCTGGCGCCGCCCTGGGTTATCTGCTTCACGGCAATGCCTACGAATTTGGTGGTAACACAGAGTCGGCTTCGCGCGGCGGTTTCAGCTGCCACGTGCTGATGGGTGTCAACTACCGCCTCAGCGAGAAGACTTATATCGGCCTTCATGCCCAGCTGCCCTACTATGCCAACATTGGCAGCGACGGTGCTGAGTTGCCCACCGGTTTCACCGCAGCAACGGGCCTTGAGGCCACCACTGCTCCTGCTCTGAGTGGCTACAGCCTGCAAGCCTCGGTAGGTATCCGCTTCTAAAAGAAACGAACATACAATAACGAGAGAACCCCACGCGGCAAGTGTGGGGTTCTCTTATTTTGTAGATTCTTGTTATTCTGCATAATGTGCATCGATCTGGTCGAGGACGGCCAGCACCTCGTCGAGGGTGGTGACGGTGACGAGGGGGATGCGGAAACGCTTGAAATCGAAGAGGCCGCGGAAGTAGGCGCCGTAGTGTTTGCGCATCTCGAAGATGGCTTGACGCTCGCCTTTGAAATCGACAGCGGCCAGAAGATGCTCGCGACAGACGGCAACACGGTCGGAAACGGAAATGTTGGAACTGAGATGTGAGAACTGAGATGTGAGAGTTGAGGAAGAAGACTGCATCAGCTCTTTGGTCTGCTCGAATATCCATGGGTTGCCGATGGCGGCGCGGCCGATGAGGATGCCGTCGACACCATAGCGTTGGCGGGATTCGAGGGCCTGCTGCGGTGTGGTGATGTCGCCGTTGCCGAAGACGGGTATGTGCAGGCGCGGGTTGGCTTTGGTTTCGCCGATGAGCGTCCAGTCGGCCTCGCCGCGGTACATCTGCGACTTGGTGCGTCCGTGGATACTGATGGCGGCGATGCCGACGTCCTGCAGCTGCTCGGCGAGGGTGACGATAATCTTGTTGTCGTCGTCATAGCCGAGACGTGTCTTGACGGTGACGGGCAGGGGTGAGCGCTTGACGAGCGAGGCGGTGATGGCCACCAGTTTGTCAGGCTCTTTGAGCATCCCCGAGCCGGCACCCTTGCCGGCCACTTTGCGCACGGGGCAGCCCCAGTTGATGTCGATAAAGTCGGGCTGGGCGTCGGCAACAACGTCGATGCAACGCAGCAACGAGTCTTCGTCGTTGCCGAAAACCTGTATGCCGATGGGACGTTCAAAATCAGCAAAGAGCATTTTGCGACGGCTCTTCTCGGCATCGCGGATGAGGGCTTCGCTGGCGATGAACTCGCTGATGAGCACATCGGCCCCGTGCCGCTTGCAGAGCTGACGGAACGGCAGGTCGGTGATGTCGTCCATCGGCGACAAAAACAGCGGAAATTCGCCCAATTCTATGTTGCCTATTTTGACCATCTACAATAATTTGTATGTTTTCGCGTTAAGCCGAAACGAAATGCAAAAATAGCAAAAAGATGGAACGCACACAAACAATAAAATACGAGGAGTGTAGGCTGGAGGAACTGAGCCCCAGCGACCGAGCCTTGATGGACGAGGCAATCGCGGCAACGGGAAGCGCATACGCGCCGTACTCCAACTTCAAGGTCGGGGCGGCCGTACGGCTTGACAACGGCACAATAGTGAGAGGCAGCAACCAGGAGAACGTTGCCTATCCGAGTGGCCTGTGTGCCGAGCGGACAGCGCTGTTCGCTGCTTCGGCCCAGCATTCGGGACACGCAGTCGAGGCTTTGGCGATAGTGGCGCGCAATCCGCAGGAGGCCTTGGTGGGAGCGATGCCATGCGGCGCATGCCGCCAGGTAATGGCGGAGCAGGAGGGAAAACAAGGGAAAAGAATGCGGGTGATATGCTATGTGTCGGCCGACAAAATATTGATTTTTGAGGGTATAGAGTCGCTCTTGCCATTTGTTTTCACGATGTGAGACAAATCGGAGTGTGGTTTTTAATATCTTGTTATACAGAAATGTACTAAATTTCGACAAAAAAGTTTTCGGCTGAATGCTTGTCGGTCGGATTTTTCTTTGTACTTTTGCAAACTTGTTTCGTAAGCAAGAGACAAAATATAAATGTTGAAAATAATTAAAAAATAATAACAGCAATGGGAATTATTGGAAAAATCAGAAAACATTCGTGGATAGCGGTTCTCATCGTCGGTATCGCTATCGTGGCATTCATTATCGGCGACTTACAGAAAAACCGTAAGCAACCTTATTTTGCCAAAATGGACGGGGAAGAAATCACATACGACTATTTCAACGCCCGTGTGATGCAGCGCGAAGAGGATTACCAAATGCGTGGCAACAGCAGCTATTCCTTCAAGGAGAGCGTGTGGCAAGAAATTGTTCAGGAACGTCTGCTTGGCAAAGAAATCAACGCCCTTGGTATCGACGTGACCGATGCAGAGGTGAGCGACATGTATGTAGGCCGCTTCATCCATCAGAACCTGTTGCAGCAGTTCACCAATCCTCAGACCGGTCAGTATGACCGTCAGGGAATCAGCAACTATGTGCGCCAGATTGATGAGATGCCGGACACTATGATGGCCAAAATACAATGGTTGAGATATCAGGAGCAGCTGCGTGACGACCGCCAGCGCACCAAATATTTTGCTATGGTGCAGAGCGGTATGTACATGCCTAAGGCAATTGCTGAGAAGATAGCAGAAATGAGTTCGAAGCAGTCGGATGTCCGCGTCGCCGGTCTGTCGTATGCACAGGCAGCAGACGTGCAGGTGGATATTACCGATGCCGACTACCAGAAATATTTCGAGAGCCACAAGAAAGAGCTGAATCGCGACGTGTTCCGTATGGACAACCGCGAACAGCGCGAGGTGGCATACGCTGTGTTCACCGCTCAGCCGTCGCAGAAAGACATGATGGACATCGACCAGGAAGTCGGTGAATGGTGGAGCGAGATGCAGGGCATGGAAGAAGGCGAACTGATTGACTTCGTCAACATGCACGGTGGCTACGATTCGATATATGTCAGCAGCACTTTGTTCGCTGCTCCGCTCGACACCGTTCTGAAAGGCTCGCATGCAGGCAGCGAAATCTCTCCCATGGTGGTTCCTGCACTGCTGAAGGACGATCTGCGCCGCAATGCTTATGGCATGTATGTCATGGGCAAGGTCCTGAAGACCGAAATGCGTCCCGACAGCGTTCGCGCTTCTGTAATCTTCATTCCCAACAACAATTACAACCCCAATATCGGACGTACTGTCGAATCGGCCGATCATCTGAAAGACAGTGCCATGGCAATGATCAAGTCAGGAATGCCTTTCGAAGAGGCTGTGCGTCAGTTCTCAATCGACACCACTAATGGTGGAGACCTTGACTGGCGTAAGGACGGTACACTGGTTTTCGGTGACGAAATTGTTCACCACGGTGTAGGCGAAGTATTCGAGAAAGAGATCCCCGGCAAGGCTGGACACTACATCGTCAAGGTGACCGGCAAAACAGCCCCGAGCATGAAATACCGTGTGGCATTGGCCCAGAAGATGATTACTCCCAGTAGCGACACCGAGAAAGATGTCCGCGACCGCGCTAACCAGTTTGCAAGCCAATACACCACATGCCAGGCTATGATCGACGGAGCACAGAGCGAGAATATCCAGATGCGCAGCGCACTGCTTATTTCGATGAGCGACTCGCTCACCGGATTTGCCAATACTCGCGACGCCGTCCGCTGGGCATTCAACGAGAAGACCATGACAGGTGCCGTCAGCGGCGAGGTCTACAACTCGGACTACAGCTACATCGTTGTAGGACTCCGTGAAATATATGTTCCGAACAATCTGACTCTTGATCAGGCTCGTCCGCTGATGGAGAACCGCATTCGTATTGAAAAACTTGGCGATCAGCTTGCTGCCAAGGCTGAAGAGGCTATGAAAGGCAAACAGGACATCACCGCAATAGCACAGGCTATGAATACGACGGTAGATACTGTTGCAGGCGTGACATTCGGCGGATATCTTGGACGTAACGGCATGGAGCCCAAAGTCACATCGGCTATCGCTGCCAAGAAGGACACCGGCATCATCGGCCCCATCAAGGGTGCCAGCGGTGTATACGTCATCAGCGTAGACTCAAACAGCAAGGTCGAAAACATAAATGCCGACAATATCCGCCAGCGTTTCGAAAGCGTCGGAATGAGTGGTCTCAATTACCTTGTTCCTGTGCTGCAGAACCGCGTGAAGATGGTCGACAACAGACTTATGTATATGTAATATAAGTAATGACTTATAAAAAAAGGAAGGCGGTGTAGGGAAAAATGCACCGCCTTTTTTAAAAATTAAAAATTAAGAATTAATAAAGGGCACCTCTAAAATTTCTTTCAAACGGCGTGGTATGCCTGCGAATACCTAATGAGTAAAGAAAATGCAATGAGCAATTAAACGAATTGAGTCCGACATTTGATTAAACTATGAAGGAGGACGTAGCTGCCCACTCGCAGGCTCCTCTACGCGCTCCACAGGAGCTTGTACCAAGCAAAACGCAAATTAAACGATTTTAGAGGTTTCATAAATTAAAAATCAAAATTGAAGTTTAAAGAGAAAATAAAGAGTTTTTTTATATCAGCAAAGCGGTTTCCCAAACGGCTTTGGAACGGGCGTCATGTGATTGGCGACCTGGTGAAGCACAAGCACCGTTTTGTCGTTCTGGATACTGACACCTATAAGGAAAAGATATCGTTCCAGCTGTCGGGTATAAACATCTTTGTTTTTCTCGGAGTAACATCATTAGTGCTTGTTTTCCTGACGGCGTTGCTGTTGGCATTCACACCGCTCAGGGAACTCATTCCGGGCTATTCAAACACCGGAATGGTGAAGCAGACGTATGAGAATGCGCGAGTGATAGACTCGCTGGAGGAGGAACTTAAAGCCCAAGAGGAGTTGCTGGCCGACATACAGGACATAATGCTTGGCAAAGACCCTGCTGAGCGACATGCTGCAGAGGTCTCGGAACATAAGAAGACTGACAGTGTGAAAACCAAACCGACACCGTATGTGCGTTCCAAAGCCGACACTCTTTTGCGAAGGGATATAGAAGGAAGGGCAAAAAGACAATGAAACATATTGCAATTTTAGGTAGTACGGGTTCGATAGGAACACAGACTCTAAATGTTGTGCGTCGCCACAAAGAGCTCTTTGAAATCGAAGTGCTCGTGGCAGGAAGCAATGCAGACCTGCTGATTGAGCAAGCCCGTGAATTTAAGCCCAATGTCGTTGTGATTGCCGACAAAAGCAAGTACGGCATAGTCAACGAGGCCTTGAAGGAGAGCGATGTAAAGGTGTTTGCCGGCATAGAGTCGGCATGCGAGGCTGTGGTGATGGAGAGTGTTGATATCGTTGTTGCAGCGATAGTGGGATTTGCGGGTCTTCGGCCAACAATGGAGGCGGTAAGGGCCGGTAAGGTCGTTGCTCTCGCCAACAAAGAGACTATGGTGGTTGCTGGCGACCTGGTGACACGCGAAGCCAGGACCAACAATTCGGCCATACTGCCAGTAGATTCGGAACATTCGGCCATTTTCCAGATCCTTCAGGGCGAGATTGGCAACAGGATTGACAAGATTCTACTCACGGCGTCAGGAGGTCCTTTTTTCGGTCGCAAGCGCGAAGAACTGGAACACGTCACCTTGGAAGCTGCATTGAAACATCCCAACTGGAGCATGGGCCGTAAGGTCACTATCGACTCGGCAAGTCTGATGAACAAGGGACTTGAAGTGATAGAGGCAAAATGGCTTTTCGGTGTCGATGCCAAACAGATAGAGGTTGTCGTCCATCCTCAGAGCATAGTGCACTCGATG